>CANRCB010000010.1 GCA_947629015.1 uncultured Gemmiger sp. | reverse complement strand
CTACTAGGATGCGGCTGGTATTATGGCCCTTACAGGGCCGTTCTGCAAACCCCACGCTCCGCGTGGGGTTTTGATTGTCGAAAAACGATAGTTGCCTTATGGATGTGTGTAGGGCGGGCTCTTGAGCCCGCCGGAAAACGTCGTTGCAGCGGCAAGGGGACGCGGCGGGGGCAAGCCCCCGCCCTACAAATCTACCCGTGAAAGAGCTTTTTTTGACACGCTGCGCACGCCCGCTGCCGTATGGCAGCGGGCGTGTTGCTGCGGTGGGGGAGGGCATTTGCCCGGGAACGGGCCGCGCGTCACAGCGCCGCCAGGGCGGCGCGGACGCGGGCCAGGGTCTCCGCCTTGCCCAGCATGGCCGCCAGATCGGTGCCGCCGCCCGGCGTGCGCGCCTTGCCGGAAAGCGCGATGCCCAACGGGTACAGCAGCCAGCCGTTTTTTTGTGCAAGCTGCTCCGCCAGTTGGCGGCAGCTTTCAAAGATGGCGTCGCGCCGCCAATCGGTTTGGGCCTCCAGCACCGGCAAAAGCGCGGCGAGCGCCGTTTTGGCGCTTTCGGGCGTCGTTTTTTGCTTCTTGTTGCGGTACAGCTCGGCCGTAAAGGGGAGCACGGCGTCCAAAAAATCCAGCTGCGGGGGGATATCCTCCAGCACCTCACAGCGCGGCTGGAGGTTTTGGCACAAAAGGCCGCGGTCGATGGGGCGCCTGACCGCCGCGTCGATAAAGGGGTCCGCCATGCGGCGGAAGTCCTCGGGGGGCAGCGCGCGGATATACGCCGCGTTGATGGCCCGCAGCTTGAGGGGGTCAAAAATGGCGGGGCTTTTGCTGATGCGCGCGGGATCCCAGATGCGCACCATCTCGTCCAGCGCAAAGATCTCCTGCTCGCCCTCAGGCGCCCAGCCCAGCAGCAGCAGATAGTTGAGCACCGCCTGCGGCAGGTACCCTCTGGCGACAAGGTCCTGATAGCTGGCGTCGCCGTTGCGCTTGGAGAGCTTGTTCTGCGCGTCCTTCATCACGGGCGGGCAGTGGATGTAGGTGGGCTTCTCCCAGCCGAACGCTTCATACAAAAGGTTGTACTTGGGGGTGCTGGAGAGGTATTCGCTGCCGCGGATGACGTGGGTGATGCCCATCAGGTGGTCATCCACGACGTTGGCGAAGTTGTAGGTGGGCATACCGTCGCTTTTGAGCAGGATCTGGTCGTCCAGCTCCTTCACGTCGACCTCGATGTGCCCGTACACGACGTCGTCAAAGGCGGCGGTGCCGCTTTCGGGGATGCGCTGGCGTATCACATACGGCTCCCCGGCCGCCAGGCGCGCGGCCACCTCGTCCGCCGGCAGGTCACGGCAGTGGCCGTCATAGTGGGGCACCTCGCCGGCGGCCTTCTGCGCGGCGTGCAAAGCGTCCAGCCGCGCCCCGGTGCAGAAGCAATAGTAGGCCCTGCCCTCGCGCACCAGCTGCTCGGCGTACTGCTTGAACAGGCCCATGCGCTTGCTCTGCACATAGGGCCCGGCGGGGCCACCGATGTCGGGGCCCTCGTCCCAGGTAAGGCCGGTGGCGCGCAGGGTGTCGTAGATGATATCGGTCGCGCCGGGCACGTAGCGGCCCTGGTCGGTATCCTCGATGCGCAGGATGAAGGCGCCGCCGTCGTGGCGCGCCTGCAGGTAGGTGTACAGCGCCGTGCGCAGGTTGCCCACGTGCATATAGCCGGTGGGGCTGGGCGCAAAACGGGTGCGGGTCTGGCTCATACAAAAAGCACCTTGCCTTTTTTAAAATCTACTTTAACTATACCCGGCGGGGGTGGTTTTGTCAATCGCCGCAAAGCGGAGGTACGGCACGCAAAGCGGAGGTACGGCCGCACCCAAAAGGGATTGACTTTTCAATGCGAAAAGTATATATTACAAATGTATGCAATTAAGCTGCGGAAAAGGCCTAGGCCTTTTCTTTTGTCTCGGTGAGACAAAAGAAACCCTTTGCCGGAAGAAAAGGGAAGGATCTGGTTCGATGCCCAAAGAGTTTTCCAGGGAAGAAAAAAGCGCCTCTTTGCTGTTGGCCACACTTGTTGCCTGGGGTTGCGTTCTGGCAGGATACCATTTTGCCAGGGGGAATGAAAACAACCACCAAATGCTTTTGGTGTATGCCGTTACAGGCGGCGGCCTGGTGCTTGCCTTGCTGCTGTACCGCCTGTTTCTGCTTTTTTCCCACCACAATCCGCTGGCGGCAAAGGTGCTCTCCAAACCGGCGGCAGGGGCGGCCGTTCTGTTGGCCTTTGCCGGCGTGGTCGCTTTGCAGGCCCACCGCAGTATCGTGGAAAAAGACAGTTCGGAGCTTATATATCAGGACGCGATCGATTATCTTCCCGGGAAACTTTGGTTCAAGATCCCATGGGTGTGGTCCGCTCTGTTCTGCCTGGCCTGCTTTGCTTTTGCCTTTTCGCTGTATCGAAAGGAAAAGAAACGTTCCGATCAGACTCTTTCTTTACCTGTGGCGGTCGTTTATCTGCTGTCGGCCATCCTGTTTGCGTTGAGTACATATGCCCCCACGCCCTTGAACAATGATCCCGGTCATATGATAGCGGCCCTGCAGACCGTTTATAATGTCGCTTTTGATACGCCTTTCACCATCCGCAGCAGCGGCATCTACGGCCACTACGCGGTCTTCTTCTGGCCCTTTTTGAAGATCTTCGGCCATACGCCGCAGGCTGTGGCCGCCATGATGTCCGCTGTCTCCTTTTTGACACAATTGCTGCTGGTCTATACGCTCCATCACAGCGTCAAATCGGACGTTTTGCGCATTCTGGGCGCGCTGGCCAGTGTGATGACGATCACGGTCTACTCGTTTTCAAGTTATTATCAGCTCTGGCCGCTGCGCATTTTCCCGCCGGCACTGGTCCTTGCATACATCACATATTCCCATGTGCATACCAACCCCAAACATCCCCTTCGCCGCATCATTGCCGGATATGGGGTCTGTGCCATCGCCATCACCTTCGCCACGGATGTTGGCCTGGTCGGCACGCTCGTATACACGGCGTGGCTATGCCGCTGCGCGATGAAAGATAATGCCGTTTTCAGCCGTGCCATGGGGCGGGTGTACCTGACTGCCTTCTGCGGGTGTGCGGGCGCCCTGTGCGGGTTTGTTGCCATCATCAACTTTTATAACCTTGTGATCTGCCGTGGGCAGCCGGTCCTGCGCGCCTGCTTTTTCCCGTTGATCGGGGGAAAGGTGGGAAACCAGGAATTCGCTACAGGGCTTCAAATGGCGCTGCCGAAAGGCGATTATTCCTGGCTTTGGGTCATGGCTTTGTTCTTTGTGGCGGTGCTGATCGGTGTGGCGGGCACAACGCTCCTGCCCTTCAAAGGCCCCGCCGACGGAGACTTGCTGTTTGCCATAGCCGTCATGGGGCTGGGCGCGAGCTTTTATTACCTGAACCGTGCGGCGTATTTGAACCTTACCATTGCTTTGCCGGAAGCGGTCCTTTGTATGGCGTTTTTGATCGATCATTTGCTGGGGGGGCGGCAAGGTGCCGAGGCAGGCGCTTCGTTCAGCGGCAAGCTGTGTAAAGGCGCCGCTTTGGCAGTGTTTCTGGAGCTTTCTGTGTTGGCGGCCGTCACGCTTGTGTTTGGCGGTTCTAGCATAGAGACCCACATTGACGCCGGACATTATTCCACCGAGCCTTTGGCCGCGCTGGCCCGGCAGGTGGAAGAAACCGTCCCCAAAGATACCTACGCCTATGGGGCTTTCGTGCAGGAGATCTATGCCTACCTGGGCTGGGATCCGGGATACCACCTGCGCGATTCTTCGGATATGTTCGGCGATGGCATCGAGGATGTCTTCGCGGAGCTCAACCGTCAGCCATCCCTTTTGATCCACGCCTATTACATTGATTATCTGGACCCCGACGCCGGCCTGGTCCAGCAGTTCGGCATCCCGGCAGACAACCCGATCCTTTACTATTACACCCGGCAATGACCCGGCGGCGATAAACGGCGCCGCCTCCGGTTTCGCGCGGCAGGCACAAAAATTGCCCCGGCGTTGGGGAACAAAGCCTGCCTTTGCCTTGCCAACGGCCGGCAAACGTGCTATCATAAGGCCATGAAGCATACCGTGTAAGGGGGCGACCACCCATGGCCGAGGCAAACACCACGCAGCGCAAACGCATTTTGTCCGGTATACAGCCAACCGGCACGCCCACCTTGGGCAACTATGTGGGGGCGGTGCGCAACTGGGCCGCTTTGCAGGCCGACCATGACTGCCTGTATATGGTGGCCGACCTGCATACCCTCACCGTGCGCACCGAGCCCGCCGTGCTGCGCCGCCGCACGCGGGAGATGGCCGCCCTGCTCATCGCCGCCGGCATCGACCCGAAGGAGCACGTCGTTTTCGTGCAGAGCCATGTGCCCGCGCACACCCAGCTTTCCTGGGTGCTGGGGTGTTATACCCAGTTCGGCGAGCTTTCCCGCATGACGCAGTTCAAGGATAAATCCGCCAAGCACCCCGACAACATCAACGGCGGGCTGTTCACCTACCCGGTGCTCATGGCCGCCGACATCCTCATCTACAACGCCGACCTTGTGCCCGTCGGCCAGGACCAGACCCAGCACGTGGAGCTGGCGCGGGACATCGCCATGCGCTTCAACGGCATCTACGGGCCCACCCTCACCGTGCCGGAGGGGTATACCCTGGCCCTTGGCGCCAAGATCCAAAGCCTGGCGGAGCCGACGAAAAAGATGAGCAAATCCGACGCGAACGCCAACGCCTTCATCCTGATGACCGACGATAAGGACACCATCGTGCGCAAGTTCAAGCGCGCGGTGACCGATTCCGACGGGGTGGTGCGCTTTGACAAGGCGGCCAAGCCCGGCGTGTCCAACCTGATGACCATCTACTCGGTGTTTACCGGCAAGGGCATGGCGGACATCGAGGCGGAGTTTGCCGGCAAGGGCTACGGGGAGTTCAAGCTCGCCGTGGCGGAGGTGACCGCCGACGGCCTGGCCCCCATCCGCGGGGAATATGAGCGCATCCTGGCCGACAAGGCCTATGTCGATGCCGTGCTCAAGGACGGGGCCGAGCGTGCGGGCCGCATCGCCCGGCGCACGGTGGCCAAGGTCTACCGCAAGGTGGGGCTGCTGCAGCCGGAGGGCTGAACCCCGCCCGCGGGGCGCGGACCGTTGGCGGAACGTTTGGAAATCCCCGCGCTGCTACTTGACAAAACCCCGCGTCTTTAGTATAATATCCACGCTTGGTGCGGCCCGCCTTGGGCCGCACAACTTTTACGTTTTAAGGAGAGTAAGGACAATGGCAAAAGAAGTTGTTGTCAGCCGCGAAAGCTACCAGAAGCTGGTGGATGACCTGGATCGGCTGCGCACCGTCCGCCGCGAAGAGGTCGCCGAGAAGATCAAGACCGCCCGCGGCTACGGCGACCTTTCGGAAAACGCCGAATATGACGCCGCCAAGGAGGAGCAGGCCGCCGTGGAGGCGCAGATTGCCGATTTGGAGGCCACGCTCAAGCTGGTGCGCATCCGGGACGACAGCGAACTCAGCCAGGATACCGTTTCCCTGGGGATGCACGTGCGCATCCTCGCCGAGGGCGACGCCGAGGAGGACGCCGAGGAGTACGATATCACCAGCTCCATCGAGGCGGATCTCAGCCTCGGGCGCATCAGTGACGAGAGCCCCGTGGGCGCGGCGCTCATCGGCAAAAAGGCCGGCGATGTGGCCGAGGTCACGCTGCCCAACGGCAGCCAGATCGAATACAAGGTGCTGGAAGTCACCAGAAGCAAGTAAAAAGGATGGTCCCCCATGCAGGAAAACCGTGAGAACCGCCCCGCCCCCAACGCCCCCGCCCTTTCGGAGCAGGCCGCCGTGCGCCGCCAGAAGCTGGCCGAATTGCAGGCCGCCGGGCAGGACCCTTTTAAGGCGACAAGCTACCCGCAGGATGCGTACTCGGCCGATCTGCAGGCCGAGTTCGCCGGCCTGCCGCCGGAGCAGGACACCCACCGCACCGTCGCGCTGGCCGGCCGTATGATGAGCAAACGCGTCATGGGCAAGGCCAGCTTTGCCCACCTGCGGGACGAAAAAGGCGATATCCAGATCTTTGTCAAGCGCGACCTTTTGGGCGAGGACGCCTATGCCGCCTTCAAAAAACTGGACATCGGCGACATCATTGGCTGCAAGGGCGAGGTGTTCCGCACCAAAACGGGGGAGCTTTCCGTCCGCGTGGAGGAACTCACGCTGCTGGCCAAAAGTTTGCAGCCGCTGCCGGAAAAGTTCCACGGCCTGACCGACCGCGAGGCCCGCTACCGCCAGCGTTATATCGACCTGATCACCAACCCCGATGTCAAGGAGACCTTCGTCAAGCGCTCAAAAATCATCAGCGCCATCCGGCATTATCTGGAGGGCAAGGGCTTTTTGGAGGTCGAGACGCCGATGCTCGTCGAGAACGCCGGCGGCGCCGCGGCCCGCCCGTTTGAGACGCACTACAACGCATTGGATACCGACGTGCGGCTGCGCATCTCGCTGGAATTGTACCTCAAGCGGCTCATCGTCGGCGGCATGGATCGCGTGTTCGAGATCGGCCGTGTGTTCCGCAACGAGGGCCTGGACGCCCGCCACAACCCGGAATTCACCCTCATGGAGCTCTACCAGGCCTATACCGACTACCACGGCATGATGGACCTGACCGAGGATATGTTCCGCACCGTGGCGCAGCAGGTGTGCGGCACCACGGCCGTGCCCTACGGCGGGCAGACCATCGACCTTGGCAAGCCGTTCACGCGGCTGACGATGGTCGAGGCCGTCAGGCAGTATGCCGGCGTCGATTTTGACGCGGTGCCCGACACCGCCGCCGCCCAAAAGCTCGCCGGGGAACACGGCGTCGAATACGAGGCGCGGCACGAAAAGGGCGATATCCTCAACCTGTTCTTTGAGCAGTTCGTCGAGGAGCATCTCATCCAGCCGACGTTCGTGATGGACCACCCGGTCGAGATCAGCCCGCTGACCAAGCGTAAGCCGGACGAGCCCGATTACGTCGAGCGGTTCGAGCTGTTCATCCTCGGCCGCGAGATGTGCAACGCCTACTCCGAGCTCAACGACCCCATCGACCAGCGCGCCCGCTTTGCCAGGCAGGAGGAGCAGTTTGCCCAGGGCGACGAGGAGGCCAACCACACCGACGAGGACTTCCTGAACGCCCTCGAGATCGGTATGCCCCCCACGGGCGGCATCGGCTACGGCATCGACCGCCTTGTCATGCTCCTCACCGACAGCCCCGCCATCCGCGATGTGCTGCTGTTCCCGACAATGAAGCCGATCGAGTAAAAGCAAACGGATCTACGCCTTTTGCTCTGCAGATTTGGCAAAATTGACATCACATTGACACCAATTATCGGAAAAAGGCCTTACAAAACCGCCAGAGGGCTATCCTTCACAGGATGGCCCTCTGGTTTTCATTGCTTATCTGTTGACCTTTTCGGCGCAGGCGGTGGGGTGTGTATTGCTTGTAGGTCGGCAGCAGGGGACGGACGGCCCAAGTGGGCCGGGGGCGCGCCCCGCTCAGCCCTTGCGGCGGGTGAAGGCGATGCGCAGCACCAGCCACGCGGCCACAAGGCAGACCAGGATCAGCAGCCCCAGCATACGCCAGCAATGCACGAGGTTGGGCACGGTGGCCTCATACATGGGGCTGTCCAGCCCGGCGTTGAGCCACGCGAGCCGGCTGTTGATGTCGGTACTGGCGCCCAGCGCCCCCATACCCCAGCGGCAGACGATGACGGTGCTGACGTAGGTCATCACGCCGGAGATATCAAACATGACGCCGCTGAACACCACCTGCCCGATGATGAGCACCAGCACCAGCAAAATGGCGCTCTCGCTGCTTTTGAGCGAGGCCGAGACCAGCAGCCCCATCGCCGAGGCCGAGACGAGCATCAGCAGCACCGTGATGTAGATCTCGGCGTCGGTGGGCAGCAGCAGGTGGTTTTGCGGGATGTCGATGATGGTGACGAACCCCACCGTCAGGATGGCCGCCTGCGCGACCTCGATGACGAGCAGCACCAGCGCCTTGGAGAGCACGGTCGCCAGCAGGCTCACCCCGACCGAGGCCTCGCGGAAGATGACCTCGCGGTCCTTGCAGATCTCCCGGTAGGAGTTGAGGATGCCCATAAAGGTGGCCATCGCGCACAAAATGAACAGCGCCGTGCGGCTGCCGATGTTGATAAGGTTGGAGGTAAAGCAGTTGGGGTCCGCCACCAGCGAGATGACCCACACCATCAGCGGCGCCTGCAAAATAAGGCTGCCGAGGATGAGTTTGTCGTTCCAGATGAGCTGGAAGTTGCGCGCCATCAAAACGCCCAGCTGCCGGAAAAATTTGCCCGGTTTTATTTCCTGCATCGTTTGTCCGCCTCCTGCGCCGCCTCGGGGAATTGGGTGACCAATTCGTTAAATTCCGCGGTGGTAAAATATTTTTCGCGGAACAGCTCGATCTGCGCGGGGTCGCGCAGCTTTTCAAAGATGTCGCTGGTGAGCGCGACGTCAAAATACCCGTTCAGCCCCTCGGGCGCGCCGTAGTAGCACAGGACGCCGCCCACGCCCAGAAAGGCGATCTTGTCGCACAGGTTGATGTTGGACATATTGTGCGTGACCATCAGCACCGTGCAGTTCTCCTGGCTGAGTTTGCGGCACAGCTCCATCATCGAGCGGTCCAGATCGGGCGAAAGGCCGGAGGTCGGCTCGTCCAAGATCAGCAGGCGGGGGCTGGCCAGCAGCTCCATCGCGATGGAAACGCGCTTTTTCTGCCCGCCCGAAAGGTTGGAGATGAGGGTCTTTTCCCGCCCGGCCAGGTCCACGGCAGCGATGGCGCGCGCCACCGCCGCCCGTATCTCGGTGCGGGTGGCGTCGTGCGCGATGCGCAGCCGCGCGGTGAAGGAAAGGCTCTGCTCCACCGTCAGGTTCTCGTGCATGATGTCCTTCTGCGGCACATAGCCCACCACCGCGTCAAAGGCGTTGCGGTTGCCCTTGGTGTCGATACCGTCGAACATGACCTTGCCGTCGGTGCAGGGCGCCGAGCCGGTGATGCAGGTCAGCAAACTGGATTTGCCCGCGCCGGAACCGCCCACCAGCACCACAAAACTGTTGGGGGCGATGGCCAGGGAGGTGCCGTCCACGATGTTGAGCGGCTTGCCGGTGTTGCGGTCCTTGACGGTCTTGTATACGTTGACCAGCTCCAGGCTGATGCCGGACTGCTGCTCATGGTAATGCAGCAGCCCGCCGGTGAAGGCAAACACCTGCGTGGGCACGTTGATGACGGAGCCGTTCTCCAGCGCCGCGGCGCTTACGCGGTGGCCGTCCAGGTAGGTGCCGTTGGTGGAGCCGAGGTCATGCACCTCGAACCGGCCGTTTTTGTACACCACCTCGCAGTGGTGGCGGGAGACACGGTCGCTCGAGAGCTGGATGTCGCAATCCTCCCCGCGGCCGATGAGCACACGCCGCTTTTTGCGCACGTCCACCTCGCGCAGGGCGCCGGTGTCCTGCTCACGGCGCACGTCGGCATTGTCGGACTCCGCCTTGCGGATGTCCTCCACGCGGAAGGTGATCTCCTGCGTCGAGATATCGCCGTTGGTGTCCAGGCCGATCAGGTCGCCGGTCTGCAGGGGGCAGCGCTCCCCGGCGTGGATGTAGCGGTTGTTGTACCATGTGCCCACGGCGCTGCCTTCGTCCTCCAGCGTCCACAGGTCATTTTGGCAGCGGATGGTGAACTGGCGGTCGCCGACGTTGTTGCGGCGCAGCACATACTCACACTCCGGGCTGCGGCCAAACCGGTACGGGGCCTTGCCGGAGGGCAGCGTGATGTGCTGGCGGCTGCGCCGCTCGGTTATGAGCAATACGATCTCACTGGCCAAGGGGGCACCTCCTCACTTTGCGTCGGGGGCCGCAGCCGCCGGCTTGGGGGCCGGCTTGGCGGCCGCGGGCTTTTTCGCCGCCGCCTTTTTGGCGGGGGCCTTTGTGCCGGGGGCCGCCCAGCTGCGCGCCCCGCCGCAGTAGGGCACAAACTCCAGCGCGGCGCCGTTCACCGTCAATACGGCCCCGGCGGTAAGGGGCTGCTCCGTCAGCAGGGCCTTGCCCGCAAGGTAGACCAGCTCCTTCGCGGAGCCGGGCAGCAGCGCAAAGGCGTTGGCGGCGGGGTCATACACGGCCACCGCCTGCCGCGCCGAGAGTGGCGCATCGGCCGAAAGCACCTGCGGCGCGCCGGCGGCGTCCACGCCGATAAAATTGCGCCCCTCGCCCAGGCGCAGGTCCCGCCCGCGGGCCGGGCCGTCCAGCACCACCAGCCAGCCGGCCACGGGGCCGGCAGGGGCAGCGGCGGCTGGCGCGGCGGGGGCTTGCCCGGCGGCATCCCCGGCGGCGCCGGCCGTGATGATGTGCCCGCTGCCCTTTTGCAGCGCGGGGTCACAGTAGGGGCAGCCGGGGTATTTGTCGGCGTCATAAAAATGGCCGTGCTCGCATTTTGTCAGCTTCATAAGGCAAAACCCTCCTTGCAAGGCGATCCCGGGCCTACACCACGCGCAGCAGCGTGCGGCCCAGTTTAACGGTATCTTCTCCGGTCAGGTGGTGGGGCCCGGCCAGCAGCTGGCCGTTCACATATACGCGGGCCTTGCCCAGCGGCTGCAGCACCACGGCGTCGCCCTCAAAGCTCAGCACCGCGTGCTGGGGCGCCATGCGGGCGTCCGGCACGCACAGGTCACACTGCCCGGCGTCCGAGCCGATGAGCACACTGCTTTCCGCCATGCCGGACCACCGGCTCTCGGCGATGGCGCCGGGCGGCTGCAAAAACAGCGTCAGCCAGCGGCGCGGCACGGTGTCGATGTCCGGTGCGTCGGACAAAAGATGCGCGATCTCGGCCTCCTTCTCGGCGGCGCGCTCCTTGCGGGAGCGGGTGAACGCGCCCACGGCCAGCACCGCCAGCAGCACCGCCAGCACGATGCCCGGCACCCGCAGCCGCGCCAGGTAGAACCCGCGGTCCCGCGGCCAGCCCGTGACGGTGAACGCCGTCTCGGCGCCGGCATCGCTGGTGTTGGCAGCGCTCAGCGCGGCGGCCACCTTGCGCAGCCGCACGCTGTACGGCCCGTCATACAGCGGCCCGGCGGTGGTGAGCACCGCGCTCATGCCGTCGTCGGCGACCGAAACGCTGCGCACCCCCACACGGAACCCCCACACGTCCTCGCTTTGGATCAGGTAGGCCGCCGGCAGCCCGGCGGTGGCGTCGGAAACGGCCTGGTTGAAGGACACGGTCAGCTCCCGGCGGCCGGTGGGCCGTACCTCCGTCACGGCGGGATGGGTCAGGCGGTGGCCCATGTAGACGGTGGTGCTGGCGTTTACGGCGCTGCCCATCTGCGGCACCGCGACGGTCAGCGTTTCCCAGCGCTCACCGTAAAAATCGGGGTCGATGGCGGTCTTGAATTCCAGCACCTGGGTCAGCGTATCCATGTGCGCGCACAGCGTGTCCACGATATCGGCGGTGGGGCAGCCGAACACGAACCCGCTTTGGATCTGCGCGAGCAGGTCGGCCTCCAGCCCGTCATCGGCGGCGGCCAGGATGTAAAACGCCGCGTTGAGCTGATCCGCCATGCCGACGCTGACGCCGGCCAGCATCGGCAGGTTGCCCAGCAGTGTGACGGCGTCCGTCATGCCGTACAACACCTTGCGCGGGGCAATGTTCTGGTACTCCTCCTCAAGCCCGGTGTAGACCACGGCGGCCGCCGCGGCCATATCCAGCGGCCTGGGCGAGACGGGCTTGACGGCGCGCACCGCGTTGATGATGGCGGCGCCGTCGTTGGAGGCGGGCAGCAGGCACTGCAAACCGCCGCTTTCGTCCATGCCGTAGAGCATGATCTGGTCCCGCGCCGCCTTGCGGCGCACCACCTGCACGACGGCGTTCTGGAAATTGAGCAGGGTGTCGGGCTCGATATCGGCGTAGTTGTCCAGCACAAAGATGTAACAGATGGCCTCGTTGGCCTGTTGGATGTTGCCGGTGTCCAGCACGGCATCGCCCAGGCGCAGCTCCACCCCGGCGGCGCGCACCATTTGGGGGGAGAGCATCGCCCCGTTGGCGCCCTGCGCACGGACGAACACATCCATCTCCGGCACGTTGACATACACCTGTTCGATGCCGAAATTGCCCGCCGCCGTCAACGCCCGCGCGCGCGGCGCGAGCAGCAGCGCCAGCAGGCAGAACAGCGGCAGGCACAGCACTTGTTTGGAAAAACGCTTGACAGCCTCCAACGCGTTGCCTCCTTTGTGCGGTATCACATCATGGGTCATTGGGCAAGGCGGCGCAGCGCGCGCACGGCCCACACGGCTTTGCGCCGCCGCAACGAGATGCTGCGCGCGGCCGGCGGCTGGATGGGCACCGTGCCCGGCGCAAAGTCATCCTCCTCCTCGGCAACGTTCGGCAGCACCGGCATATGCGGGCCGGGCGTCAGGGGCACCTCGTCCCAGGCGGGGGCCTCCGCCCGCTGCACGATGGGGGAGGAGAAGATGGCCCCCGGCACCTCGGTCAAAGCCGGGCCGGTCTGGCGCACCGCGGGCGCCGCGGCGGGGCCGTCCTCTTCCGCCCCGGCCTCCGCCTGCGCTTCGGCCTCCGCCAGCGGGTCCATGCCCCAGATCCCGTCGGCGTCCAGCAGGAAGCTGTCCTCTGCCTCCCCGGCGCTATCTTCCATCGCCGGCGCGGGCGCAGGTTCGGGTGCAAGCTCCGGCTCCGGTTCCGGCACAGGCACGGGCTCCGGCTCCGGCATTGGCACAGGGTCGGGCTCCGGTCCGGGTTCCGGTTCCGGCGCGGGCTCTGGTTCCGGTTCCGGGCCCGGCACGACCTCGGGGACGCTGCCCTCCGCCTGCCCGCGCAGGGCGGCGATGGTGGACTCCAGCACATCGGGCGAGAAGTCCAGTTCGGCCTGCGGCGCGGGCTCGGCGGTCCAATCCAGCGGCTGTTCGGGCAGCGGCGGCAGCTCCTCGGCGTCGGGGTCGCCGGCCTGCACGGCGTCGCCGCTGCGCAGCAGCTCGTTGCCCCAGCGGCTCAAAAATTCCACCAGGCGGTCCCGCCGCAGTTCCAGGCGCCGCAGCTCGTTTTTCATCTCGTTCAGGCGCAGATGGTGGGCGTTCTGGATCTCGTTGGCCTCGGCGGAGGCGGCGTCCACAAGGGCCTGCGCCTGCTGGCGGGCCTGCGTTTTCGCCGCCTGTTCAATGGCCTCGGCCTTCTCGCGGGCCGCGTCCAGCACGTCCGCCGCGTCCTTTTTGGCGGCGGCGGCAACGTCCTCGGCCTCCTGCCGCGCAGCGGCCAGGAGCTTTTCGCGGTTGGCGGCAAGGGAGGCTTTCTCCCGCTGCAATTCCTCGGTGCGCAGGCGCAAAGCGGTCTCGGCCTGCTGCGCACGGTCCTGCAGGGCGGCATTTTCCCGCGTAAGATCGTTATTTTTCAGCTTAAGTACGGCGCACTGGTCGTTGAGGGAATGGTTGCGCGCCTTCATGTTGGAAAGCTGGGTGTCCAGATCCTGGTTCTGGCGCGAAAATTTCTCGCTGCTGCCCGCGAGCGTGGCATTCTGCCCCGAAAGCGTGCGGTTCTGCCCCGCCAGCGTGCGGCACTGCTGCTGCAAAGCGGCATTCTCCTGCCCAAGGCGGCGCACCTCGGCCTCGGCCCGGGCAAGGCGCTGCTCGTACTCATTGCACAGGGCCTGCAGCGCGGCGCGCACGTCCTCCTCCACAAGGCCGCCCAGGCGGGTGCGGCGCACCCCGCTGCGCTCCAAAAATTTTGCGATATCAAGGTTTGGCACAGCACCGACACTCCGTTCCGTTCGAAATCCGTAAAGGGTCAAAGAAAAATCGTATACGACAATATTATACCGGCCAAACGGCGGCAAATCAATCATTTTTGTGGAAAACCCACAAATTTTGTCAAACTTTTCGCGTGCGCCGGCGTAAAGGGGGAGACACAAAGCGCCCCGCACGGCGCGGCGGCCGTGCGGGGCGCGGGGGAAAGCGTGGTGCGGCAGGCGGTGGGCGGCGGGGGCGAAGCGCCGCCCGGCCCGGGGGGTGCGGGTGCGGGGGCGGCCTGCGCCACCCAGCCGCGCACCCCGCATAGCAAAAGCAGGCAGAGGAGCAGGGCGATACTTTTACGCAGCCACATATCGGGGGCCTCCTTTCCGTCGGGCAGGCTGCGGGCGGGGGCCCGCGGTTCCCAGTATATGCGCGCCGCGCCGCGCGCATTGCCGAAAACCGGCGCGCCGCCCCAAAAAGCCGCCGGCCGCGCAAAAAACCGCGCAAAAACCCTGCCTCCAAAGGCTTGACAAACCCCCACGGGCGGGGTATAATCTTAACGCTGGCCGCCCGTCGGCCGCAAATATTGCCCCGTAGCTCAGTCGGTTAGAGCACCTGACTGTTAATCAGGGTGTCCTCGGTTCAAGTCCGAGCGGGGCAGCTTAATAGGCGGTGGAACAGAGATGTTCCACCGCGCTTTTTGTATCCACACATCCGTGATGTGCTTGGGACTATGGGTTATCTTTTACTGAATAAGGATATATACCCCTCTTGGGGTTCTCCTGCATACACAATGTGTTCGATGAAGTGGTCTGCCATACGGCCTTGCAGCAGCATCCGCAGCACAAAATTAGCCAGGAGCGTTTCAAGAGACGCCAGCGGATGGTGTATAAGCAAGCGGCGGTCATTTTAAATCGAATATAGCCATTCCGCGGTAATATCCAACAGACAGTGTGATCCCATCGCACGGTGTACGATGGGACCACACTGATTTAGCCTGCCATGGTGCGCTCCCTTCAGCTTTTGCGGCTGCGGTTTTCTGT
This sequence comes from uncultured Gemmiger sp., assembly GCA_947629015.1. Taxonomy (GTDB): domain Bacteria; phylum Bacillota; class Clostridia; order Oscillospirales; family Ruminococcaceae; genus Gemmiger. The sequence continues at coordinate 59,286 of CANRCB010000010.1, read as the reverse complement.
CCACGTCTGCTCCGCCGTGGGGGTCCAGTTTTCCGCATAGGCGGTCGTTTTGGCGCACAGATGCTCGGCGCTCTCGGGGCTCTGGTAGTCGGTGTTCACGGCGCCGGTCTCGGCCACCATGCGGGGCAGGATCTCGGGGTTCTCCAGCATCGGGCAGGGGCGGAGCATATTATCGTTGAAGGGCTGGCCGCGGTGATACGCCATGAAGATGGGGCTCTTGAGCGCGTCCAGCAGGCTGACATCGTGGATGTTCACGTTGGAATAATGGATGAACACGCACGGCTCCACATCGCCCTTGGCGTTGATGTGCAGGTAGCGGCGGCCGCCGGCGATGCACCCGCCGACATATTCGGCATCGTTCTGGAAATCCATCGAGAAGATGGCCTTGCTGGAACGGAACGCCCGGATAGCATCGTACATCTTCATGCGCTGCTCGGGCGTGGGCAGCAGCTCGGTGGCGGCGTCGTTGCCCACCGGCATGTAGTGGAAGAACCACACGAAAAAGGCGCCCGCCTCGATGAGCTGGTCAAAATACTTTTCGCTGCTCACGTCGTCCACATTCTTGCTGGTGTAGCAGGTGGAAATGCCGAACGGCAGCTTGTGGGCCTTCATCAGAGCCATCGCTTCGTGGACCTTTTTGTAGACGCCCTGACCGCGGCGGGAATCGTTGGCCTCCTCAAAGCCCTCCAGCGAGATGGCGGGGACGAAGTTCTTGACCCGCAGCATCTCCTGGCAGAACGCCTCGTCGATGAGGGTGCCGTTGGTAAAGGCCAGGAATTCACAGTCGGGGTGCATCTCACAGATGCGGATGAGGTCCGCCTTGCGCACCAGCGGCTCGCCGCCGGTGTAGATGTACATATAGGTGCCCAGCTTTTTGCCCTGGGTGATGATGGAATCGATATCGGCAAGGCTCAGGTTGAGCTGGTGGCCGTACTCGGCGGCCCAGCAGCCGGTGCAGTGCATGTTGCAGGCCGAGGTCGGGTCGAGCAGGACGGCCCAGGGGATGTTGCAGTCCTCTTTGGCGCTGATCTCCTCCTGGATGGCGCTGCCGTTCAGGCTGGCATTGAAAATAAAGTTCTGGAAAAACGCCTTCCGCACGCCGGGGTCAAGCTCATACAGCCGCAGGATGAGCTGGTACCAGTTGTCCTTTTCGGCAATGGTCTTGCGGATGGCGGCCCGCTGGCTGGCGTACCAGTCCTTGGGGACGACGGAATCCACCATCGACATCAGTTTGGGGATGTTCTCCTCGGGGTCCCCCTCCACATAGCGCAGCGCCTGGTTGATGGCAAAGCTCTGCAGCGCGGTCCGGATCGAAGCATTCATTTGGCATTTCTCTCCCTTTTTACGATCTGCATCCTGCTTTGGATGCAAGAAAATCATATCGGGGAGCGCCGAAAAAGTCACCGGACAAAACTGCACAGCTGTTACAAAATGCCGCACTTGCCGTTTTTTGTCGCTTTTTGGGACACACAGGCGAAACTGTCCTTTGCCGTTGGCACCCTTGGGAGCTATGCTGAAAACAAAACATGACGGATTTTCCTTTAACCGGAAAGGACAAAATCAATGGAAAACACGATGTCCCGTGTTTTGATCGAGACGGTCGTAAAATCGGCCTTGAACCGTTTGAAGACAGACCCGGAGCGGGGCATCCGCTATCTGGTGGATCTGGCGCTGCATTTTTCCGGCAGCCCTGCCCTGCAGAGCTTTTTCGGGGCCGCGCAGGATATCCTGACCAACGAAAACAGCCCTTATTATGGGATGGTGCGCGACCTTGTCTCTTACGCCGATACGGATCGCCTGCTTCGGTTCGGCATGGACCTTGGCTACAACAGCTGCCTGTGCGGTACGCGCCGCATCCGTGAGGGGGAGCAGCGGCTGGGATGCCATATCCCCTGGACCGTGCTGCTCAAAACCGACGCCGGATTTTCAAAGCGGCTTGGCCAGTACGATGCCGCCGTGACCGAGGGCGAGACGCTGGGCATCCATACCTGGATGCTGTTTGCGTCTGCCGCCCCGGAGAACACGCTGGCCCTGGCCGGCAGCCACCCGGACAGCGCGTTTTTCCTGTTCTGCGAGCCGCAGGATGGTTCGTCATCCCTGCTGGATGATTTTGCAAAGCTGGAGAATCTTATGCCGGTGCTGCGCATCCGGAATGACATGACCGCCGTGTGTTCCGGACTGCGGGAAGAAGGCGTCCCTTACAGCTTTTACAGCACCTATGCCCGGGATGACCATTCGGACATTCTGACGGGCGACCTGCTGGCGGAGGCCGCGCAGCAAAAGCCGGTCTTCACCGTGCTGCTCCCCCGGCCGGACTGTCCGTATACCGTCCGCAGGCAGGTACAGCAGGCCGTGGAGCAAGCGCGCAGCGGGCAGCTGTTTGCAACCGTCCCGTGGGAGCTGGAAGCGGACAACGCCCGCGTGCAGCAGATCATAGACGGAACGACCCTATCTGTACGCTTTGACCCGGAAGGAAATCTGCTGGACCGGAATGGCGGCGCAGTTTTTTCTTCTGTTTCCCTGTTTTCGGACGGTCTGGCCCTGGCGCTGGGTGCCGCTTTTGCCATGCCGGCCCCACAGGGCATCGCTTGATACAGAATGCCCACCGGCAGCCGGGCGGCCACTGGCGGGCAAAACTTGTATCCTTCACGTACCGGTATTATCGGCTTGGCGTGCATCGGCCGGGGCGGGCTCCATCTCCTGATAGATCGTCGCAGCGCCGTGCTCGATCAGCCGCTTCACCCGGCTGACGAAGGGCTTTGGCGGCATACAGTCCTTTGCCAGCAGCCAGCGCCGGATGGCGCAGAGGATGGCATCGGAATAAAAGTCGAGCGGGAAATGATCTGTCGTATCATCCCCGATCAGATCGAGCAGGCGCGCCTTGAGCAGGGGGCGAATGCACTCGGCAAAATGATCCGAAAAAGCATTTTGTCCGGTGATCTGGAACGCCTTGCGGTAGAAATCCCGCTCCCGATAAAAGGCCTCACAGATCCTCTCGACCAGATCCCAGCGCTCCTGCGCGGAATGCGGCAGCGTGTGGGCCGAAACGACGGCAATAAATTCGGTGTCAAAGATCCAGTTGACCAGATCGTATTTGTCCTTGAAGTGGTAATAAAAGCTCTTGCGGTTCATGCCGCACCGCTCACAGATCTGAGCGACGTTGATCTTCTCAAAGGGCATTTCCTGCATCAGCTCCTTGAGCGATGCCGCCAGCGCCTGCTTGGTGATGCTGCTGTCTGCCACCCTGCACCTCCATGAGACCGGGCACTTTTGCTACAGAAAAAAGCGAAACCCACCTGCCGCAGCAGATAAGTCTCGCCGTTTCAGGTGATACCAGGGTCGCCCCAGGATGTTGGCATCACCGCACAAAATGTGCCGACTACTCCCTTACAAAATCAGTTTAACAAAGTTTTTGGGCCTTTTCAATATCGGCCGGGGCAAATTCTTTTGGACAAAATCGGCCGAGTGTCCCAAAACAGGAATCGAGCTCCAAACAGGCAGGCTCCGCATGGCTTTGCTGTACAGGCAGGCACGGCATCTGCTTGACACAGCAAAACGGGTGGACTATACTATATCTCATGCGATACATCGCATGGAATATATTTTGAACAGGAGCCTCCCCATATGATCGACCGCTCACAGTTCCGGACTGCCTCCCGCGTGGTGCAGCTGGGCAACGAGATCACCAAGCTGAAAAACCGCAAAACGCGCGCCATGGACCTGACGGCCACCCAGGGCGAAGCGCTGCGCTATATCCTGAAAAATTACGATAAAAAGGAGCTTACCGCCGCCGACCTGATGGGGCATCTGCGGCTCTCGCAGTCCACCGTGGCGGGGGTGCTGCAGCGGCTGGAAAGCAAGGGCATCGTCGCCCGGCACCCGGCGGCGAACGACGGCCGCCGGAGCGTCATCCTGCCCACGGCCAAGGGGCAGGAATTCCACGAAGCTCTCAAGCAAAACGCGGTCGAGACGGAAACCTGCCTTCTGCGCGGCATGAGCGGGGAAGAACGGGTGGCGCTCAACCGGCTGCTGCAAAAGGCGCTGGACAACCTGCGCGCCGCCGAACAGGAGGCGCGCTGACGATGGACGATAATAAGGAACTGTTCGAGACCGCGCCCGTGCCCAAGGCGGTCATCGCGCTGGTGGTGCCCACCGTCATCAGCCAGCTCATCACCGTCATCTACAACATGGCCGATACCTTTTTCATCGGCCAAATCGGCGACCCCGACCAGGTGGCGGCGGTGGCCATCTGCATGCCGATTTTTATCCTGCTCACCGGCATGGCCAACCTGTTCGGCATCGGCGGGGCGGGCCTCATCTCCCGCTGCCTGGGCGGCGGCGAGCGGGCAAAGGCCAAAAACGTCTCGGCCTTCTGCGTCTGGACGGCCGGCGGACTTGCCTTTGTGTACGGTCTTGCCATCTACGCGGGCCAGGCTTTGCTGCTGCCGGCCATCGGCGCCGACGGCGATACCTACGGCTTTTGCTGCCGCTACGCCTTTTGGGCCATCACGGTAGGCGCCGTGCCCACGGTCCTGAACGCGGTGTTTGCCCACCTCGTCCGCGCCGAGGGGTATTCCAAGCAGGCCAGCTTCGGCATGGCGATGGGCGGCGTGCTCAACATGATCCTGGACCCCGTCTTCATCTCGCTGTTCGGGCTGGAGATCGCCGGGGCGGCCATCGCCACCATGCTTTCCAACGGCATCGCCGCGGGCTATTTTGTGGTGCTGATCCTGCGCCGCGGGCAAAGCACCGTGCTCACGCTGCACCCGCGCCATTACACCCTGCGCATGCGCATCCCGGCCGAGGTGCTGCTGACCGGGCTGCCCAGCTTTACCATGAACATCACGGGCGTTGTTTCCAACGTCTGCATCAACCGGCTGATGGCCTCCTACTGCAACGAGGCCGTGGCCGGCATCGGCATCGCCAAAAAAGTCGATATGCTGTCCTACTCCGTCGCCACCGGCATGTCACAGGGCGTCATCCCGCTGATCGGCTACAACTACTCGGCCAAAAACTACAGGCGCATGATGGCGGCGGTCAAAACGGCCTTTGCCTACAGCATCGGCGTTGCCACGGTGAGCACGGTGTTCCTGCTGACCTGCGCGCGGCCCATCGTGCGGGCCTTTATCGACGACCCGCTGACCGTGGAATACGGCCAGCGCTTCCAGCGCATCATCTGCCTGACCGGGCCCTGCATCGCGGTGGCGATGATCATCATCACGATGTTCCAGTCGGTGGGCAAAAAGGCCGCGCCGCTCGTGCTCTCGCTGCTGCGCAAGGGCGGGCTGGACATCCCGGCCATGTTTGTGATGGACCGCCTCGTCGGCGTCAACGGCATCGCCTGGGCGACGCCGATCGCCGATTCCCTCGCCATGCTGGCGGCGATCTGCGTGTTTATCCCGTTCTGGAAAAACCTCAAGAGGGAACTGTCGGGCGCTGCCCAAGCGGAATGAACGTGTGTTTCGGCGGGCATTGTAAAACCCGACCTTGTGTGGTATCATAGCTTTAAAGTAGTAAAACCGCGCCGCCGGGCCGCCTTTGCCGCGGCGCGGTGCAGAATGCCGGAGAAGGAGATGCCAAAAAGATGCCGCTGGTAAGCATTATCGTCCCGGTCTACAACGCCGAAAAAACGCTCGACCGATGCGTAAGCAGCATCCTGAACCAGGAATACAGGGATTTTGAGCTGCTCCTGCTGGACGACGGGAGCACAGACGGCTCGGGCAGCATCTGCGACGCCTATGCCGGGAAGGATCCGCGCGTCCGGGTGTTCCACAAAGCAAATTCCGGCGTTTCCGATACCCGCAACCAGGGCATCGCACAGGCCAGGGGGGAGTATCTCCAGTTCTCCGACAGTGACGACTGGTTCACGCCGGAGGCGACCAAATTCCTTGTGCAGGCCATCACGGAGCACGACTGCGATATGGTCATCGCCGATTTTTACCGGGTGAGCGGGGAACGTGTTTCCCAGAAGGGAAACATCGAAGAAGAGGGCGTGCTGGAACAGGCGGATTTTGCCCTCAAGATGATGCAGAGGCCGGCGGATTTCTATTACGGGGTCTTGTGGAACAAGCTGTACAAACGCTCCATCATAGAAGAGCACCATCTGCGGATGGACACCTCCGTCAGCTGGTGCGAGGATTTTATGTTCAACCTCGAATACGTGCGCCACGCCAGGCGGATCTATGCCCTGCGCATCCCGGTGTATTATTATGTAAAGACAAAAGGCTCCTTGGCCTCCCAGGGGCTCAGCGTGAAGAAAACGATCGAGATGAAGCGCACCGTTTTTGAGCGCTATAACGATTTCTACAAAGACGTTTTCGACGATGCGGATTATGAGAAGCGGAAAGGACAGGTGTATCGCTTCTTGTTCGACACCGCCGGCGACGGCATCGTATCCCCCGTGAATATCCCCGGGACCTACCGGCTGGGCTATGAGCGGACGCGGGTCGGCAAGGGCGCGCTGGAAGGCGAGGGCACCCTCTTCGATGCCTACCGGGAACGGAAATTACAGGAGCGGATGCTCGACATCGTGGCGCTGCGCAACGATCTGGCCACCGTCGACGTGAAGCTGCTGTATTTTCTCAGCGAGCCGCATGACAAATGCACCTTGAAAGAAATCGCGGAGATGCTGAGCATCTCAAGGCTCGAGCTGACGGCCTCGATCCAAAAGCTGCTTGGCAAGGAGATGATCGCGGCCGTTGAGACCGGCCGCGCAAAGACCAAGGCACAGGCGAAAGAGCGCCAAACGGAGGAAAAGCAGAAGGAGCCGAAACAGAAGGCCGGCGAGAAGGAATACACGGTGACGCAGGAAGCGGAAGCCGTACTGTCGGAGCTGTTGTTCATTCTGTGCGATCTGGAACAGATGCAGTACGAAGGCTTTTCCCCGGAAGAACGGGAGCTGTACGAAAAGCTGAATGAGAAACGCAGATGCAATATCCAAAACGCGCTCCGGAATTAAAATGCCGGCTGCCCGCAGCCGGATAAAACCAATACCGTGGAGGGATATTTGATGAGAGAAACAGGACCGCAAAATGAGGACAAACGCAAGCAGCGCAAGCCGTTCTTTATCAGCTACGGCATGGTGCTGCTCATCATGCTGCTGCTCAACGCTTTCCTGTTCCCGGCGCTGCTGCGCGGGCAGGTCGAAAGCGTGGATTACGGCACCTTTTTGAGCATGCTGGATAACGGCAAGCTCTCCACCGTGCAGCTGGAGGAACAGCAGATCTATTTCGTCGACACAGAGGACAAGGTCTACCAGACCAACGTCATCCCGCAGGACTACGAGATCGTGCCCCGGCTGGAGGCGGCCGGCGTCAGCTTTGGCCGCGTCTACCAGCAGCAGAGCCTTTTGCAGACGATCCTCGTCAACTGGGTGCTGCCCTTCCTGCCGTTGATTTTTCTGGCCACCTGGATCAGCCGCCGCTTCAACCAGCGCGCGGGCGGCGCGCCGGGGCTCAACGCCATGATGTTTGGCGGCGGGCGGTCCGGCGCCAAGCAGTACGTGCTCGATGACAAGACCGGCATCCAGTTCAGCGACGTGGCCGGGCAGGATGAGGCCAAGGAGAGTTTGCAGGAGATCGTCGATTTCCTGCACGACCCCAAAAAGTACGAGGAGATCGGCGCCAAGATGCCCAAGGGCGCGCTGCTCGTCGGCCCTCCCGGCACCGGCAAAACGCTGCTGGCCCGCGCCGTGGCCGGCGAGGCCGGGGTGCCGTTCTTCAGCATCGCGGGCAGCGAGTTTGTGGAAATGTTCGTTGGCATGGGCGCCTCCAAGGTGCGCGACCTGTTCAAGCAGGCCGGCGAGAAAGCCCCCTGCATCGTGTTTATCGACGAGATCGACACCATCGGCAAGAAGCGCGACAGCGGCCAAGGCATGGGCGGCAACGACGAACGCGAGCAGACGCTCAACCAGCTCTTGACCGAGATGGACGGCTTTGACGCTACAAAAGGCGTGGTCATCCTGGCCGCCACCAACCGCCCCGAAACACTCGACCCGGCGCTTTTGCGCCCCGGCCGCTTTGACCGCCGCGTGCCGGTCGAGCTGCCCGATCTGCAGGGGCGCGAGGCGATTTTGCGCCTGCACGCCAAAAAGGTTAAGCTGGCGCCGGACTGTGACTTCAACGTCGTGGCCCGCATGACGCCGGGCGCCTCGGGCGCGGAGCTCGCCAACATCGTCAACGAGGCGGCGCTGGGTGCCGTGCGCCACGGGCGCAAGAGCGTCACCCAGCCCGATCTGCAGGAGGCCGTCGATACCATCCTGGCCGGCGCGCAGAAGAAGAACGCCATTTTGAGCGATAAAGAGAAGCGCATCGTATCGTATCACGAGGTCGGCCACGCGCTGGTGGCGGCGCTGCAAACGAACTCCGCCCCGGTGCAGAAGATCACCATCGTGCCGCGCACCTCCGGCGCCTTGGGCTTCACGATGCAGGTGGACGAGGGCGACCGCACGCTGATGAACAAGGACGAGCTGCTCAACAAAATTGCCACCTTCACGGGCGGCCGCGCGGCTGAGGAGCTCGTGTTCGGCAATGTGACGACCGGCGCCAGCAACGACATCGAGCAGGCCACCAAACTGGCCCGCGCCATGATCACCCGCTACGGCATGACCGATGACTTTGACATGGTGGCGCTGGAGACCGTGAACGGCGCTTACTTGGGCGGCGACGCGAGCCTGGCCTGCAGCGCCGAGACCGCCGCCGACATCGACAAAAAGGTCGTTGAGATCGTCAAGGCGCAGCACGAAAAAGCCAGCAAGCTGCTGGCCGACCACCGCCAAAAGCTCGATGAGATCAGCCAATACCTCTATGAGCGCGAGACCATCACCGGGCAGGAATTCATGGATATTTTGAACGCCGTGCCGAAATCGCTGCCTGCTGCGCAGCCGGGAGGGAAAGAATAGACAGCGGCGTAGTATAATAGGATGATTTGCTTATCGAATGAGTATATCGTGAGGATAAGCCCCGCCGCAGCATAAGGTTCACAGAAGAAAACAGAGTCGGCGGTCCGCTGCGCGAGCAGCGGACCGCTTTTTTGTATACCAAAACCACACGTTAGACGTGTGGTTCGGTAAGAATTAAATAGTTGAACAGAAAAAGAGGAAGAAAAAAAGAAACTCCCTGTGTTAGAATAGAGAAGCGGTCTGCCAACTGCACCCACTAACACAAGGAGGACATTCAAATGGGATTGAATGACATCAATAGTTTAGCGCATACGAAGTGGATTTGTAAATACCATATCGTATTTGCACCGAAATATCGGAGGAAGGTATTCTACAAAGAGAAGCGAGCAGCAATAGGGAAAATCTAGAGACAGTTATGCGAATGGAAGGGTGTAAAGATAATAGAAGCAGAGGTATGCCCGAATCATATCCATATGCTGGTAGAGATACCGCCGAAGATTTCAGTATCGAGCTTCATGGGATACCTGAAAGGGAAAAGCAGCACAATGCTGTATGAGCAATTCGGCGAATTGAAGTACAAATACAGAAACAGAGAATTTTGGTGTAAAGGGTATTACGTCGATACGGTAGGGAAGAACGAACGCCGAATTGCGGAGTACATACAGAATCAACTTAAAGAGGACCAGATGGGCGAACAATTAACGATGAGCCAGGTCGGCCCGTTTACGGGCAGCAAGTAACAATCTCCACGCAGTTGGCAGACCGTCTTACGCGTTTTACGCGTGGCGAGGAATATAGGGCTATGCCCGCATATGAAAAACCACCGGCTTGGCCGGTGGATGTTTATTTGGTTTTGGTCGGCTTTAGGATCAGCGAGGACGTGCTGCGCTCCTGTTTATCCGGGAAAATCTTGAGGATGCTGCCGGCGCGGCAGGATTCCAGCGCCTTTTTGCTGACGCGCTGCAGGGTCTTGTTGATGGACACCGTTCCGCGCCCGTTGGCAGCGCCAAAGTCCAAATCGGCGGGCGTGATGCCCAGCAGCTCGCCCTGCCGCAGAGAGCCAACAAAGGCCAGATGCACCGCAAGGTGCAGCAGCGGGTCGTCAATCTCCTGCAGGGCGGCGGCCATCTCCTCCTCGCTCCAGATGGCCCGCTCGTTGATGGTTTTCAGCGGCGCGTCACGCGGGACCGGGCTTTTGCGGATAAGGTCCCACTCCATCGCGTAGGAAAATGCCGTGCGCAGCAGGCCATGGATCTCGTGGACGGTGGTGCCGGAGAGTAGCCGGGTCTTCTGCTCGGCGGTCAACTCGCGGTGAACGCCGTTCCTGTACTGGCCGCAGGGCGTTTGACTGAGGGTATGATACAGCTCCTCGATGTGGTAGGGCCGCACCTTCTGGACCTCCATGTTGCCGATGTAGGGGCAGATCAGATTGTGGATGTGGGCGTCGGTAGCCTCGTAGGTCTTGGGCGCCCATTTGTGCTTGGACGCCTGGATGGGCAGCCAGCGCTCCAAAAGCTCCCGCACGGTCATGGTGGACGGAATGATAAAGGTGCCCTCCTTCATCTCAAATTCAATGGTCTTTCTACGGTCCTCCGCCTCCTTCTCTGTCGAAAAAGTTTCCCAGCCGGGGCAGCTATGGCCCTGCTCGTCCTTGTAGGTATAGCGGACGACGTAGGACCCGCCGCGCTTGGTAATGGATGCCATAGGTGTTCCTCCTTTCAGCACGCGGCACCCATGAACCAGGCATCAAAGCTGGCCTTGCTGACGCGGATGCTTGTCCCCAGATGCAGCACCCGGAAATCCGTGGTGGTGTTGCACAGGTTGTAAGCGGCCCGCAGGCTGATGGACAGCATACGGGCGACGTCCTCCACGCGATACACAAGGCACTCTTTGCCTGTCACGGTGCCGGCCATAGAAGGCGCAACGGCATAGGTTTGAGAACCTGCTCCCATTGTAACAGGGGCCGTGTCTGCTGACAAATGTGCAAATTGGTTATTCTGCATTTTTTACCTCGTAATTTCGTTTTTTTCTTTGTGTCGCGTGGACAAATAATTATAAAATGTTTTATTGGCATCACAACGCAATGCCTGTTTTTTGGATATGCCACATTTGCCGCTCGCACCCCTGGCACCGGGAACACGGCAGGCGGACTGCCGGCAAGCGGCCCTCACTGGCATATCCCGTGATCTTTTCAGTCACAATCGCGGAACAGCCACCCCGTCTGACGTGCGGGGCAACAGGGTATCATTATGACCCGCCGCCGGTCGTGGCGAGCAGCCTTGCCACAAAGGCTGTTTTGGGGCGAAAGAGATCGCTCGGCACCGGGCCGGCTGTTAAAGGCGGTTGCGGCCTGTGCGTCGTGGCGCTTTCCCCCGCGTCGCTCGCGGCAACGGGAACGTACCTGTCGTGCTGGATATTCAGTTGTCAAGGTGCCCTCTGGCAAGGCCGTTTTCGGACCTTGCCAGAGGCCGGGGTCTCAGGGGCGCTGCCCCTGACAAGCGAATTTGGGCCCACCTGGGGCCCCAAATTCAATGCTTGCTAAGACAGGACCATATTCTTTTGTGCCATGCCGTGCCAGTCGTCTGACCGGGTTTGCTTCGCCTCCTTTCAAGGGCCTGTTTTGCAACGACACCCTTGTGATCCTATTCAATTCAGCCGCGCCGGTCGCATTTCTGCTACCCGAAAAATGCGCATTACGCAACCACGCAAGAGACATCATACGCAAAGCGCTTGTGTTTGTCAACCTATTTTGCGACTATTTCAAAAAGTATTTTTCCGTGCAGGCAAAACAAGGTTGCAAAACAGGTTCTCCTGTGGCATACTATACCTTGACAGGAGGGACAAGCTATGCAGAAGCAGGAAACCATCACCGCAAAACAGGTCGGGGAGCGCATCAAGGAGCGCCGGGCCGATTTGGGCATCTCCATGCCGGAGCTGGGCCGGCGGGTCGGCGTGAACAAGTCCACGATCCAGCGGTACGAGACAAACGGCGTTGACCCAAAGCGGACCATGATCATCGCCGGGCTGGCCGAGGCGCTGCTGACGACGCCGGAATGGCTGACGAGGCTTTCGGACAGAAAGGAATATGACAGCCAGACCGTCTGCCAGCGGGAGCTTGCCGCGCACGTCCAACGCTATCTGGAGACACTGGACGCCGTGGTCAAGGCAGAGCCGCACCAGCAGCTGCTGACATCCATTCTCGGTAAGTTGGTCGATCTGTACGCGGTGCTTTGCTGCCACTTTGCCGACGCCATGGCACAGGTAGACCGCGTGGCGGAGGACGAGGGGCTGAAGCAGTCGCTCATGCGCTATGCTATCGAGTCCGGGGCCATCACCGAGCGGGTCTACCGCAAAGAGATGGCGCAGCCGGTCGAGGATATGAAGCAGCTTCTGGACGGCATTTTACACCTTTACGACGAGGGCGGCACGGCGACCAACATGAGCGAGCTGTTCAGTATAGGGGCGGAGAGTGCGAGGAAACCGTGAGCGTCACGGCAGGCGAGCAATTTGGATAGGGGTTCAGTTGTTGCAAAATTTGCAACAACTCAAAGTAGAATTGACAGACAAGCTCACCGCCAGTTCAAGTATGTGTACAAAGCGGGATGTTTTTCCTCTGCAGACAGGGCAACAAGGCGTATGGTGCCAACCTTTGCTGAACCATAGAAACAAATTAAAACCCTCACGTCAGGCTTGTTGGCCGGCGTGAGGGATTTTAATTTGTACGACTTTTCTTTCATTAATGGCTTGACATCATAAGATATTTTTCCTTAAACCATTGCAGTGTTTCAAAAGAATAGTTTTTCCAAAGCACCGGACATCCACCATAACAAGACATCAGATGTTGGCATGATACACATTTATCAGACGGCAACTTTTGTATCGCCTCCAAAAAATGCTTATAATAAGCATTTTTTGACATTGATTTAAACTCCTCAAAAGTTGAAAAATCTGTACCAAATCTGCCCAAACTTTGATTTAAATACATATCACAAGGAAGTAGTTCCATGGTGGTATCAAATGTCACTGCATTATTCATATGTATTTGGCAGGGTGTTGCGAGTTTACCTTTCAGTTGAGATAATTGTTCTTCCGTATATACACATAACGGAAAACTATATTCAATCCACCACTCTGTGGTTATATTGTTTAATTTATTTATTTGTGAGAAAAAGCTTTCTATCAAAGCAAACGGATTATGTTTCTCTAGGTATTTTAAGTCTTTTTCTGAGGCATTATTGTTGTCGATAACAAAAGTAAAAGAGAACTGCTTTGCCCCCATATTGTGAGCTTTTTCAATCGTTTCACAAAATGTTTGAACGTTGTCGGGTGTTATCACCATTGAACAGGTAAACTCTACTGGCAAGGTTGACAGATTACGGATTGCCTGTAATTGTTTAGCGAGCCCATCACATCCAGTTACTGCATACCACTCCTCAGAATCTTTACCTTTTAGAGAGATATCAATATACTCCAATCCACTTTCAATTAAGTTCTTGCAAAATATAAAATCCGATAATAACGTGCCATTCGTAGCAACTGCTGTAGAAATAGAAGGCTTCCTCGTTTTGATATACAATAGAATGTCGGTTAGATGAGGATATAAAAGTGGCTCTCCGCCTGTCAAAAAGATATATTTTACTTGAGCCTCACAACAAAAATCCACAACCCTTTTAAGGCTTGGATATTCCATAAGGTTATCGGCACTGTATCCGCCATCTTTTTTAAAACAAAAATCGCAGCGCAAATTGCAATTGCGTGTTAGTGTTATTGTACACTGTTTAATTCTTTTCATGCCTTGCATTTTGAGCCCCCCTTGTGTTAGTAGTCAACTATGAAGCGTGTCATAGCCGTCCCCTAGTCCGAACAACGAAGACTTACTATTTGCAAATACCGTCTCAGGCAAACCTTGAACTACTATTTTTCCGCCCGCTTCACCGCCTTGTATCCCAAAATCAACAATATAATCTGCGATAGCTTCTATGAATCTTATATCATGCTCAATCAGAATAATTGTTTCACCATTTGCTTGTAGAGAAAATAGAACCTTGATAAATTTTTCTATATCCTTCCTGCCCAATCCCGACGTGGGTTCGTCTAAAATGTACAAATTATGGCCACTAGAAGATGCACCCAATGCCTTCGCTAATTTTATGCGCTGCGCTTCGCCTCCAGACAAGTTCATCGACATTTGCCCTAATTGTAAATATCCCAATCCTAATTCTATCATACTAGATAAAACTGGGTAGACTTTTTTTGTCCCTTGGAACGTTTCAATAAGATCACAAATCGGTGTCTCTAATATCTCTTGAATCGTTCTCCCGTGATAGCGCACTAATAATACCTTCTCCTTAAAGCGCTTTCCACCACATTCTGGGCAAGTTATATAAGAACTGGGAAGGTAATTTAATTCTATTTTTTGCAACCCTGTGCCTTGGCAGCATTCACAACGTCCACCCTTTATATTCATGCTAAACATCGATGCATCCAATTTTAACTTTTTCGCTAAATCAGTATGAGACAACAAGTTGCGAATCTCATCATATATTTCCAAATAAGAAACAACTGTCGATCGCGGCGTTTTGCCGATGGGGGCTTGATTAACTCGAATCACTCGCTTAATAGTATTACTCCCATGAAAAATGCCGCAGCAACTATTTCCTTGACCATTAAAGCATCGGGCAACGACCTCCGCCAATGTCGATTTCCCTGATCCTGAAACACCCGTGATGCAAGTAATACCACCAATAGGAAAGCGAACATTTTGCCTATGAATATTGTGTAGATTAATATCATTAAGTTCAAAATATATCCCATTATTAGGTCTTAACATTTTAGCCTGTGGTTCCCAGCGCGTAGAGAAAACGCTTGCTTTCTCCATCAGGTAACCACCTTCGGGCCCCCCAACAGGGCCCAATTCTATCCTGTAATCAGAAGCGGCAATATATTGCTCATTATGTTCAATGGCAATAACTGTATTCCCTCGTTTAACCAAATCTTGTGTTGCTTGTACAATTTTAGCAGTATCTCTGTAATGTAGGCCTTTACAAGGTTCATCAAGAATATAAATCAGTCCTTTCAAAGAGCACGTAAGTTGTGTTGCGATTCTTACACGTTGTCGTTCACCTCCTGAAAGGGTGGGAATCGCTCGGTTCAGGCACAAATATCCCACATTCAATCGGAGCAAGGCATCCAACTTTCGAAGCATACTATTCCTTAACTGACAAAAAAGGTTTTCTTTGTCTGGCGTAATTCGATCATCATGAAGGCTCTGCAACCACAAATATAGTGCCGCTAATTCCATACCCTCAACCTGACTGTAGTCCAAACCACCAACTTTATATACTAAAATCTCTTTGCGTAGTTTAGCACCATGACAAATATGACAAGGCACTTCTTCCATAAACCTAGAAAATACGGAAGAAGTTCCTGGTTCATTTTCATCTGCAATTCGTTTACGGATAGCAGATACCGCCCCTTGCAAAGTAACATAATGCTGCTTTCTACGCCGGCCTTCTTTATAGGAAAGTTTATATCGAATTGGCTCATCTGCATACAGCAACAGGTCTAAATCACTTTGTGTAAGTTGAGAAACTTTTTTGGTAATGTCAATTCCATAATGTTCGCAAAGAGCCTCCAAATAGCGACGTTCTTTGCTTTCTGGGGGGCCTTTAAAAAATAAGATCGCACCATCTTTTAAGGTCTTTTCTTTATCTGGAATCAAGAGTGCTTCCGAAACATCCATCTCGACACCCAGCCCAAGGCAATGAGGACAAAATGACTTTGGATTATTCGCTGAGAAAAGGTTCTCTGAAATTTCCTCTTTCTGATTGCTATTGACCAATGCGAACAGAGTTCGCAAATAATACGAAATCTCTGTTATAGTTCCGACTGTTGACCGTGGATTGACATTATAATAATTTTGTGAAATATTTAGTGCAGGCCGCAGATTGTCAATGGTATCCACTTTAGGCTTATTCATCAACTTCTGCCCCTGAATATTGCCTGTTATCCCTTCCAGAAAGCCCCGTTGACTCTCAGCGTAAATCGTGTCAAAAACCAAAGAGGATTTTCCACATCCCGAACAGCCTGTTACGCAAGTAAAAGCATTCAATGGTATTTCTAAATTCAAATGCTTTAGATTGTTTTCGTGAGCATTTCGGATTATAATTTTTTCCATACCTCTTGCAGCTCCCTTCCGAAAAAGTAAACACCTTTATTCTTGGTCACATGCTATCCGTTGTTCCATCCGTATCACGAAAAGTATCTATACGTTGGTGTGTCATAGCTGCTACACGGCAATGAAAACTGTCTATGCAAAAGATATCGCCATCTGGACTCTCATTTGCATTACTCATCATGCAAACTGTACAATAGCCTCGATCTTCACAAGTAACACAGCGAGGAAACTGCTTACGTTTGATTTGTCGCAGAGTTTGTACCTTTTCCGAAGTCTCCCATATTTCACGAAGTGTTTGGCGATTTAAATCTCCAATAATATTGCTCTGCCATCCGACACAAGGGAAAGCATACCCTGTTGCTGATATACAAAAGTTGTAGCGGCAAATCGAACAAATGGGTGCTTCGTTGGTTTGCCCTATTTTTTCCTGAGCCATTTCACGCATTGCATGTACATAGGTTTCTGAAAGTTGTTTGTCAATTACTGCTCCAATTTCTTCTAAAGAAAGCCGTTCTTTTAGGTTGCTACAGGTTCTATCATAAGTAGCAAATATCACTGGATCTACTGTTACACTTATAGCATGCCTCTGACCCCATTGCATAACGTCAATAAAACTATCCTTGTTCTGTTTCATAACAGGACACGATATCTGTAGCGGAATATTTTCACCTTGCAATCGTAACAGATTATTTTTTGTTTTCTCGAAACTGCCTACAAGGTGTGTAATGGAATCATGTACCCTTGGTTCCATGGAATAAAGCGAGGTTTGAATGCAGAGCAGTGGATTCTTTTTCATTTCTGCAAGAATTTCATCCGTCAATAATGTCAGATTAGACAAAACATTAACAGACAAATCAAGTTCTCGGCATCGGGCCAAAAAGTTTATAATGTCTGGATGTAATAAAGGTTCTCCGCCAGACAATGTAACATTGACAACATTCAAATCCCTGGCTTGCTTTAGGATACTATAAAACAACGATGAGTCAATGACTGCGTTTTTATATGCATGTGGAATATAGCAGTGAACACAACGCTCATTGCACGCACTTGCAACTTCGATGTGGAGACTTCGAAGAAAATCGCTTTTACCGAATACTTCTTTTGAGCAGTCCTTTGTCTGAATCGTAATACTATTAGATTGCCTTTCAGACAATTTAGGCCTCTCACTATGCAAGCACTCTTGATAAGTTTCCCCTGTACTTAGATATCCTTCTTCTGTCAGGAACAAGTAAAACTCAATTGCATCATGTTTTAACGTTTTAAATTCTACTCCGGTAAAAATATCAGTCAATTCCTTTATAATTTCGTCTATGCTTTTTGGGTGCTTGTCCAACGCGGCAAGCATAATTGCACCGCTTTCCGAAATATACTTCTCACCGGGAAAGTAATGGTCATCATTCAGACGTCGGTATCCAAACTCACCGTTGTCTGTAAGATACCCATAGTCGCGGTATTTTCGAAAAACAATATCATTCCTAATTTTAAAATACACTGTTTATCAACCCCATTTAGTCACACTCAATATGCCTAAAAACTATATTCTTCAAAACAAAAAGGGCACAGAAAACTCTGCGCCCCTCTGGTTATACCTCATCGGCCACATCAAGCCTTCTTATCACAGGGCCTGCCACAAGGACCATCACCGCATTTTGCCATCGTGACCAACTCAATATTTAAAACAGCGGGTTTCTTGTACTCCATGCTTCATGCCTCCTTTCCCACAAATAGAATCATGTTAAAATCTAGCCTAATGATATTATATCATATAGAGCAAAAATGTCAAGAATCCTATAAGGGTTACTTAATTAAGAAATCAAATTGCCTGGATAGTTATTAAGAAGCACGCACTCGGCATTTCTGGAAAGATCGTTTGCCGAAAGTATTTTACGAAAGAGTCAGCGTGGATGGTCATAACTGCCTAAAAAATGCATGGTCGTGTCTTAGCAAGCACTGAATCATGGGCCCAAAAATCCCACGATTCTTTAATTTAGGGGCGCTGCCCCTAACGCCCCGCACACCGTGGTGGACGCTATAAAAAGAACCCAACAAATTAAAATAACTTTTATCTTGCATTTTTACTTTTATTATGCTATTGTTTTGTTATTAAGTTAATGAGTGCGAGGTATCTGTCATGTATGAGCAGTTACAGGCATTGCTTGGCTTGCCGATAAAAAGCACCGCGTGGCCGGGATACAAAAAGCTGCCGCTTTATCTTCAAGCCGGGCGGGCCTTTCATATTGTGCGCGCCGCGGGTGTGGCCTTTTTGTTGGTTGCGCCTGCGGAAAGCGAGCAATACCGTCCCTTGCAGCTTAAAAAGCAGTGCGAAAAATTACAGGATGCCGCCGGGATGCCTGTCGCCTTTTCCTTTACCGCCATGTCGCGGCCGCAGCGCAACGCGCTGATACGCCACGGCATTCCTTTTGTTTTCTTGCCGGATCAATGCTATTTGCCCCTTATGGGCGTCGCGCTGCAAAACCATTTCAGCGCCAAACAGAAAGCGCCCGCCCAAATGACGCCGGCATCTCAAATGCTGTTCCTGTTGCTGCTGTATCGAAAGGGCGAGAGCCTAAGCAAGAGCGAAGCGGCACAGGCGCTGCACTTGACGCCGACAAGCATCACGCGGGCATCGGCGGCGCTGGCGAATATGGGCCTGATCCATGAGCTGCGGCAAGGGAAAGAGATTCGGATGCAGCCTGCGGGAACAGGGTATGCCTATTACCAAAAAGCGGCGCCGTGTTTGATCTCGCCTGTCCAGAAAACCGTGTTATCGGAAGAACCGCATCTGCGGCAGAACAGTCTTCTCGCCGGCGAGAGCGCGTTGGCGGCAGGCAGTATGTTGGCCGCGCCGGAAGTTACCACACGCGCCTGCTATAAAGGGCTTCTTGGCGATGCCAAAACGGTCACCCAGCAACCCGATCCCCTTTGGGACGATTACGAGCATACGTTCCGGCTGGAATTGTGGAAATATGACCCGCGCTTATTTGCGGCGGGCGGCAGCGTTGACCCGGTATCGTTGGCCTGCTCCCTGCGGGATGTAAATGACGAGCGCGTGGAAGAACAGCTGCAGCGCTATTTGGAGGCAGTTAAATGGTAGAGGGCATCCGCTCCTTTGTGGAGCATTTCAAAGAGTATTCCGACTGCTATACCGTCATTGGCGGTACGGCCTGTGACATCTTAATGCATGATGCGGGCCTTTCGTTCCGCGCCACAAAAGACATCGACATAATCCTGATACTGGAAAACCGCTATCAGGAATTTGGCAAGACCCTTTGGGCCTATATTCGGGAAGGCCATTATACGGCATACCAGAAGCAGGACCAAGGTGTTCGCTTTTATCGCTTCGACACCAAAATGCCGGGGTATCCCATGCGCATCGAGCTGTTCTCCCGCAACGCCGATTTTCAACTGGAGGAGGACCAGCACATCATACCGTATCCCTTGGATGAGGACACATCCAGCTTATCCGCGATTTTGCTGGATGATGACTACTATGCCTTTATGATGCAGGGCCGCAGGAATATCGACGGACTGCCCGTTTTGAGCGAGGAATACCTGATACCCTTCAAAGTGTATGCCTGGCTGAATTTGCGCAGTGAGAAGCTGGCCGGCCGCCATGTAAACGAGCGCGATTTCAAAAAGCACAAAAACGATGTGTTTCGCCTGCTACAAATCATCTCGCCGGAAGCCAGAGTGCCGCTGATCGGCCGGATTCATGCAGATGTGGAATCTTTTATTGCTCTTATGAAAGCAGAGCCGATAGACTTTGAGAAAATTGGAGTCCCGCTGGATAAAGCAACCGCCTTGCAGCTTTTGCGGAATATCTACTTATGATTTGCCAAACGGAAGATGCTTGGGCCAAATTTCAAAACGTGAATAAACAAAATACCCCCGGTACACCTGAGAAGGCGATGTACCGGGGGTACTTCGCAAAAGCGGCCAATGTCACCTGTATATCAGGTCATGCAGCACGCTTTCCTCCGCGCTGTGCTTAATGTTGTTCATCATGCCCACCCACATCATCTGATCGCGGGCTTTCAGTTCCTCGGTCACGTTCTGTTTCTCAGCCATGCGCTTCACCGTTCGCCGCACCTGTTCCGCCGCCTGCTTCTGCACTGACGCCAGATGCGGCACCAACTGGCCGTTCCCCATCAGCATATCGTACAGCGGGCGTTTTAATCGCCGTGCTGTGTGTAGGTCAGTTCCATGGGACAACTCCTTTCTTTGTCGGGTGGTTTCGGTGTGACCATTATCCTGCAGCGGCGCGCTCTTGGCAAATGTGCAAATCGCTTTATTTTTGCGTTCCGGCATGGTGCACACACCATGCCGGAACGCCGTTTATGGTAGCTTTAGCGTTATACATCCACCGGCTATGCCGGTGAGTATAAAAAAGCCTTAGCTGCAAGCATCGAGCGAAGCGAGAATATAAACCTGCTTATGTACCTATACGAAAGCCTTATGGGCAAGAGGGAAGTGCCCATTTATGGGCGGCGGTGCGAGTGATGCAAGTGGTAAAATATTCAATGCGTCCTCAGATGCGTGCCGGTAACAGACCCTTTCAGGGCTATCCCAAGCCACCGACTTCGCCGGTGGATGTTTATTGTATACCAAAACCACACGTTGGACGTGTGGTCTGGTAAGAATTATATAGTTGAACAGAAAAAGAGAAAGGTAAAAAGAGAAAGGTAAAAAGTACCTCCCTGTGTTAGAATGAAGATGCGGTCTGGCAACTGCACCCACTAACACAAGGAGGGCATCCAAATGGGATCGAATGACATCCATAGTTTAACGCATACGAAGCGGATTTGTAAATACCATATCGCCTTTGCGCGGGAAGACGGCAAAGGATAAGCAGCGGCACAGTACAGGATGATGTACGCATCGACCGGCGCAAGGGGAAGCGCGTTCGCCTTCTTGGAGAAATGGAAGGCCCGGTGCGCTTACCGGGCCAACGTGTCGGCCACCACCAGCGCCGTCCCCGCGATCATCACCGCCAAAGCGGCCAGATACAGCCCGGTAAGTGGTTCTTGCAGGAAAAGGAAGGACAGGAATACCCCGATGAATGGCGCAACGGCATAGCAGGCGCTTGTCTTGGCTGCGCCGAGCGTGTTTTGTGCGCGCACATACAGGAAGATGCTCAACCCATAGGCGACGAACCCCAAAAGCAGTGCGAGGGCGATCGGCCGCAGCGGCGGCAGGGGTTCACGCTTGACGAACGCGATGGCAAGGGCGCCCAGCCCCGAAAAAATGCCTTTGAGGACGACGATCTCATAGGTGTTTTTGGAGGAGATGCTCCGCGTGCAGTTGTTCTCAAACCCCCAGCAGACCGTTGCCAGCAACACAAACAGCGAACCGCGGGAAAAGCGGAAACTGTCGGCCCCTTCAAAAGAGAGCAGCACGCTGGACAGGGTGATCAGGGCAATCGCCGCCCACAGCCGGCGGGAAACGCTTTCCTTGAATACCGCCAGCGCGATGAGCGTCGTCGCCACGATCTCAAAATTGCCGAGCAGCGAGGCGTTGGAGGAGGAACCGTAGCGGATGCCCAGCATCAAAAAGATGGGGGCCGCGATATCCAGTGCGATCATCCCGATCACGAACGGAAGGTCGTCCCTGTCCAGCCTGGCGCCTTCTTCCTGCCTGCTGAACAGGGCCAGGATGCCCACCCCGATGCCGGCGCCCAGGTAGAGCAGCGCCGCCATCGTCGCATCGCCCACATACGCCAGGAGCAGCTTGGAAAACGGCACGTTGACCGCATAAAAGGCCGCAGCAAGCAGCGCGCACAGGATGGCTTTTGCTTTGTGCATTGTACGGGCCCCTCCCTGTTCAAATGGCCTGCCTTTTGCCGGGCGGGCCGGTGCGGCGCGCGTCCCGGCGGCATAGGGCAGGGGGCGCGCATCACAGGCGCACGCCGGCCGGCGCCGAGCCGCCCTGCCGGGGCGCCGCCTGCTTGAGCGCCTCGCTCAAATTTTTCGGGACACCGCGCGGCCCCCGCACCGCAAAGATCCCGTATTCTTTCCCCAGTACGTCAAAAGTAAACCGGTTTGGGTCATAGCGCTTGCGCAGTTTGATCTTCATAACGCTGGACATACGGATCTCCCCGTTATCAAAGGGGAAGGGGATGCCCGCCTTTGTCACCCTGCATTGGTAGAGGATGGCGGATACCGGGGCGGCAACATACAAATAAACCGTATCGCCGGCCTTGATGCCCTTCCCCTGTTTCCAGTTTATCTCCTTCGCGGCCTCAAAAGCCGCCTGCACATCGTAGTATTTCGGGTTGGCGGGGACGAGACACTCCTTCGGCGGCCGAAGTTCACGCCGCGTATCTTTGGAGGCCGTGGCAAGGTAGCTTTCGTCCAGCCAATGGCAGACCTCTTCCAACGGGACGGTGCCGTCCAGCAGGATGGAGATCCAGTTCCCTTTGCTGATGTGGTAACCGCGGAAAAACCCTTCCTGCTGCGCAAGGAAATCCGCCAAAAGCGGCTCCGGCATCTTCACATCCAGGATGTCGACGATGCCGCCGTCCAGCCCCAGCTTGCTGCCCGGCACATCCATCAGCAGCGCGAACCATTTTTGGTTGTCGCGGTGCCGGAGGACCGCGTACCCCGGATACCGCCCCCACAGATACTCTGGCAAGGCTTTGTATTTCTTTTTCGCGTAAGCAAACAGATCGCTGCGCAAGGAAACCATCCGCGTCCGCCCCCAAACCAAATCACAGGAAAGTATGCCCGCGGCCCACGGCGTCCGGGCTGTGCCGCTGCCGTGCCCGCCGGCGTTTTTTGTTTTGCCCGCGCCCGGCGGGAGGCCGGTTCAGACGGCCGCCGCGCCCCGCTGCAAGATCTTGTCGAACCGGGTCAGGAAAGCCGTGGTGGTGACGGCGGCGGCCAGGATATCGCTGACAGGCTCCGCCAAAAACACCGCGAACACCTTGTCCGGCAAAAACAGCGGCAGAAGGAAGATGAGCGGGATGAGCAAAACCAGCTTGCGCAGGCAGGCCATCAACAGGCTGATCTTTGCCTGCCCCAGCGCCATAAAACTCTGCTGGCAGCTGATCTGGAACCCGGTCGAGAAGATGCCGGCCATATAGATGCGCATCGCCCACGC
Organism: uncultured Gemmiger sp.; assembly: GCA_947629015.1. Taxonomy (GTDB): domain Bacteria; phylum Bacillota; class Clostridia; order Oscillospirales; family Ruminococcaceae; genus Gemmiger. Next base: position 36,112 of record CANRCB010000010.1, on the reverse strand, counting down.
CGTATAGCGGACGAGCTCCGCATCGGAGGTGAACAGCGCGGCCACCGCCCCGGGCACCGCCATCATCACCGCCCAGAACAGCGTGATGTACCCCACGCACACGCCAAATTGCAGCCGGAACGCCTTTTTGACGCGCTCCGGCTTGCCGGCGCCGAAATTGTAGCTGATGATGGGCTGCCCGCCCTGGCAGATGCCCTGCAGGGGCATGGTGCCCAGCTGGCTGGCGCTGGTGATGACGGTCATGGCGCCGACGGCGATGTCCCCGCCGTAGCGCGCAAGGCTCGCGTTGAAGCTGATGGAGAGGAAGCTCTCGGTCGAGAGCATGACAAAGGTCGACACGCCCAGCGCAAGGCAGGGCCCGATGACCCTGCCCACCAGCCGCAGGCTGCCCGCGCGCAGGCGCAAAAGCGTTTTGGGGCCCGTCAAAAACCGCAGGATCCATACCGCGCCCACCGCCTGGCTGAGCACCGTCGCCAGTGCCGCGCCCTCCACCCCCAGGCCGAGCACAAAGATGAAAATGGGGTCCAGCACGATGTTGAGCACGGCGCCGATGGCGGTGGTCATCATGCTGACCCTGGCAAAGCCCTGCGTGGTGATGAAGGGGTTCATGCCCATCACCAGCAACACCGTCACGCAGCCCAAAATGTAGATGCGGCTGTAGGCCACGGCGTAGGGCAGTGTGACGTCACTGGCGCCGAACAGCCGCAAAAGCGTGGGCGCCGCCAGGGTAAAGCCCACCGTCAGCACCGCCGCAAAGCCCAGCAGCACGGTAAAGCAGTTGCCCATGATCTTTTCGGCCGCCGCCGTATCGCCGCGGCCCATGGCGATGGCCGCCCGGGGCGCGCCGCCGGAACCGGCCATCATCGCAAAGGCGGTGATGAACATCAAAATGGGCGTGAACAGCCCCACCCCCGTCAGCGCCGCAGCGCCCACGCCGGGGATGTGCCCGATGTAGATGCGGTCCACGATGTTGTACAAAAGGTTGATGACCTGCGCCGCCACCGCCGGCACCGCAAGACCGGCCATCAGCCGCCCCACGCTGCCGCTGCCCATATCCCGCTGCGTATTCTGTGCCGCCAAGGCAAGGACCTCCATCCTGTTTCTGGCGCGCGGCGGGGCAAAAAGCCCCGCCGCGCGGTGCATACAGCCCCATTATACCCCTGCCGTGCCCGCCGCGCAAGCCCGCCCCCACGCGGCGCGGCCGGGGGAGGGGAGGAAAAATATTTTGCGGTTAGCTATTGACAACCAATGTTAGCCGTGGTAAACTTGCAGACGCAGAAACACGCGCGGCCCATCGGTACGCACGGCCACAGAGAGGGGTCCTTCGATTTGATGCCATTGACCATTGCCCGCCCGGGCGAGACGGTGACCATCCGCAAGATCACCGGCAAGGACGAGGTGCGCCAGCACCTGGCGGAGCTCGGCTTTGTGGTGGGGCAGGATGTGACGGTCGTCAACCAATGGGGCGGCAACCTTATCGTGCACGTGAAGGAGGGGCGCGTCGCCCTGGACGGGACGATGGCCAACCGCGTGATGGTCTGAACGCAAAAGGGGGGAACGGTTATGAAGACGCTCAAGGATGCCAGGGTCGGCGAGACAGTCACCGTGGCGCGTCTGCACGGCGAGGGGCCGGTCAAGCGCCGCATCATGGACATGGGCATCACCAAGGGCACGCAGCTCTATGTGCGCAAGGTCGCGCCGCTGGGTGACCCGATGGAGCTCAACGTGCGCGGGTATGAGCTCAGCGTGCGCAAGGCGGACGCCGAAATGATCGAGCTGGCATAAAACCGCAGGGCCCCGCCGCAGAGCGGGGCGGTTTTACGGCGCAAGGTTAGCCATAGCGAACCAAAATTAGCGATACACAACCAAAAGGAGGGAACACCCATGCCTTTGAAAATCGCCCTCGCGGGCAACCCCAACAGCGGCAAGACGACGCTGTTCAACGCCCTGACCGGTTCCAACCAGTATGTCGGCAACTGGCCGGGCGTCACGGTGGAAAAAAAGGAAGGGCATCTGAAAGGCCATAAAGACGTCATCATCCAGGACCTGCCGGGCATCTACTCACTCTCGCCGTATACGCTGGAGGAAGTCGTGGCCCGCAGCTACCTGGTGAACGAGAAGCCCGACGCCATTTTGAACATCATCGACGGCACCAACATCGAGCGCAACCTCTACCTCACCACCCAGCTCGTCGAGCTGGGCATCCCGGTGGTGATGGCCGTCAACATGATCGACCTGGTGCGCAAAAACGGCGACACCATCGACCTTGCCAAACTCAGCGCGGAGCTTGGGTGCGAGGCGCTGGAGATCAGCGCGCTGAAAAACGAAGGCAGCGCCGCCGCCGCCGAGGCCGCCGTCAGGGCCGCCGAAAAGGGCAAAAGCGGCGAGCTGCCGCACGTGTTCACCGGCAGTGTGGAGCACGCGCTGGCCCACATCGAGGAATCCGTCGAGGGCAGGGTGGAGCCGCGTTTCCTGCGCTGGTACGCCGTCAAGCTGTTTGAGCGGGACGAAAAGGTGCAAAAGGAGCTGGCCCTGCCCGCCGATGTGCTGGACCACATCGACGAGCACATCGCCGACTGCGAGAAGGAGATGGACGACGACGCCGAGAGCATCATCACCAACCAGCGCTACGCCTACATCAACACCGTGGTGGGGCGCGCGGTGAAAAAGCACGCCGCCATCGGCGCCCTGTCCGCCTCGGACAAGATCGACCGCATCGTCACCAACCGCGTGCTGGCGCTGCCCATCTTTGCCGTCGTCATGTTCGCCATCTACACCGTCGCCATGGGCGGCACGCCGGTCTCCTTCGGCACCATGGGCACCGACTGGGCCAACGACGTGTTGTTCGGCGAGGTGGTGCCCGGCCTGTTTGACAAGCTGCTGCTCAACGCCGCCGGGGAGCCGGTGGTGGCCGGCTGGCTGTACGGCCTCATCCAGGACGGCATCGTCGCCGGCGTGGGCGCGGTGCTGGGCTTTGTGCCGCAGATCCTGGTGCTGAGCTTCCTGCTCGCCATTTTGGAGGACATCGGCTATATGGCCCGCATCGCCTTCGTGATGGACCGCATCTTCCGCCGGTTCGGCCTTTCCGGCAAGAGCTTTATCCCGCTGCTTGTCTCCAGCGGCTGCGGCGTGCCGGGCATCATGTCCACCCGCACCATCGAGAACGACCGTGACCGCAAGCTCACCGTCATGACCACCACCTTCATCCCCTGCTCGGCCAAGATGCCCATCATCGGGCTCATCGCCGGCGCGGTGTTCCACGAGAGCCCGCTCGTCGCCACTTCGGCGTATTTCATCGGCATCGCGGCGGTGGTCGTCTCCGGCATCATGCTCAAAAAGTGCAAGGCGTTCGCCGGCGAGCCCGCGCCCTTCGTCATGGAGCTGCCCGCCTACCATGTGCCCGCGTGGGGCAACATCTTCCGCGCCGCGTGGGAGCGCGGCTGGAGCTACATCAAGCGCGCCGGCTCGGTGATCTTGGTGTCCAGCATCGTGCTGTGGTTTTTGCAGGGCTACGGCTTTGAGGGCGGCGCCTTCGGCGCCGTCACCGACAATGACAATTCCCTTTTGGCCGCGCTCGGCAACGGCATCGCGTGGCTGTTTTGGCCGCTGGGCTGGGTGGGCGCCAACGCGTGGAAGTTCACCGTCGCCACCATCACCGGCCTCATCGCCAAGGAGGAGGTCGTCAACACCTTCGGCGTGCTGTACAAATACGCCGGCAGCGCCGACCTTCTGGAGGACTCGCACGATATCTGGGCCGCCGTCGGCGCCGACCTTGGCCCCGTGACCGCCTACAGCTTTATGATCTTCAACCTGCTGTGCGCGCCCTGCTTTGCCGCCATGGGCGCCATCAAGCGGGAGATGAACAACGCCAAATGGACCTTTGCCGCCATCGGGTATATGTGCGGGTTCGCCTACATCGTCTCGCTCATCGTCTACCAGCTGGCGGGGCTCGCCACCGGCGAGGCCGGGTTCGGCTTCTTCACCGTCGTGGCGGTGGCGCTGCTGGCGGGGCTGTTGTACCTGCTGCTGCGCCCGGCGCCCAAATTCGATGCCCGCCACAGCGTTTCCAGCGTGGCGGCGGCCGGCAAGTGAGTCAACGGAGGAGGGTAACCTTATGCTGGCGTTTTTAGGCCCCGACCTTGCCACCGTGGTGGTGGCGCTGGCCGTGTTCAGCGTCTGCCTGGGCGTCGTCGGCCGTATGGCCGTTGGCCGCCGCCGCAAAAAAGCGGGCGGCTGCCCGCACGCCTGCTGCGGCTGCCCGCACGCCGATGCCTGCCACCCGCAGCCCCGCGGGGAATAAAAAGGGGAGTTTTGCCATCCGGCTTTTCCACAGCTTTGTGCCGCCCGGCGCCAACAGGCGCCGGGCGGCACAGCGTGTCGAAAAAGTCAACTGCGATTCCAAGGCACGCTGTAGGGGGCGGCGATCTCCGCGCCAAGAGCCGCGCTTCGGGCGCTTGGCTCCGGTGCGAAGCCCGGAGCTTGCGCTCCGAAACGCCTCGCTGCGGCTCGGCGTCCTCGACGCCCCGTGAACGTTGCAACGGCGGAAGGTTTGCGGGACGTCCGGAGGCCGTCCCCTACAAGCACTCCAAAAAGCATTTGCTGCTCCTTTTTCGACAATCTGCGGCCGCCACCCCATGCGGCAGCGGCCGTTTTTTGGCAGCCCGCGCCCCCTCTTTTGGCCTCGGAGCATAACGGCACCGCGCCGCCCGTATACATGATACCGTACGGCGCCCGCTGCCTTTTTTGGGGACAGCCCGGCGGTTTTCTGCACCCCTGCACCCAAAGAGAGGAAGATGCCCGATGCAAAGGAACCTTTCCCGCCCGCGGCGCGCTGTGGCTGCGCTGGCGGGCCTGTTTTTTCTGGCGGCGCTGTGCGCCTGCCCCGCCGCGGCCGCCGCGCCTTCGCCGGCCGCCCTTTCGCCGGCGGTGTACGTATCGGAAAGCGGCGATGACGGCAGCGGCGACGGCACACAGGGCAGCCCCTGCGCCACCCTCGGCAAGGCGTTCGAGGCGGTGGAGGACGGCGGCACCGTCTACGTGCAGGGCACGCTGACGGCCACGGCCGGCGCGGCGGTGCCGCAGGGCAAAAGCATCACCCTCACCGCGGCGCCCGGCACGGCCGCCGCGGTGGTCAAGGGCGCCTTCTGTGACCTGCTCACCGTGTCCGCCGGCGCCGCCCTCACCCTGCGGGACATCACGCTGGACGGCAACAAGGGGAGCTTCACGCCGCAAACCGACACCGACGGCAACAACTTCCTCGTCGCGGTACAGGGCGGCACGCTCACGCTGCAAGCGGGCGCGGTGCTGCAAAACAACGCCGCCCAATGGGCGGCCGGCGGCGTGCTGCTGGAGGGCGGCACCCTCAACATGGAGGGCGGCGCCGTCACCGGCAACACCGCGCAGTACGGCGGCGGCATCTACGCCGCGGCGCCGGGGGGCGCCGTGCTCACCCTTTCCGGCGGGAGCGTCACCGGCAACACCGCCACGCAGTACGGGGGCGGCGGCATCAACGCCGTGCAGGGCAACACCGTCATCCTGCGCGGCAGCGCCGCCGTCAACGGCAACAGCGCGCCGGGCGGCGAGGGCGGCGGCATCAAGCTGGAGGGCTGCGCCTTTACCATGGAGGGCGGCGCCGTCACCGGCAACACCGCGGGCACCGGGGGCGGCATCTTTATCGCCGAGGCCGTGGCGGAATGGGGCACCGCGCCCAGCACCGTCGAGCTCACCGGCGGCGAGGTCAGCGCCAACACCGCGCAGTACGCGGGCGGCGGCATCCGTGTCAACGCCGGCAGCACGCTGCGCCTGGGCGGCACGGCGCAGGTCAACGGCAACACGGCGGGCGAGGCCGGCGGCGGTATCTGGCTGTCCGGCGCGGGGTTCGCGGTGCAGGGCGGGCCGGGGCAGGGCGTCGGCATCCAAAACAACACCGTGCACGCCGGGGCCGATGCGCAGGGCTTCGGCGGCGGTATCTGGCTCTACGATGTCGGCAGCGTCGCCTTCAGCGGGGCGGCCGTGCGCGGCAACACCCTCACCTACGGGTACGGCGCCGGGCTGTTCGCGGGCGGCGATACCGCCCTGCAGCTGGCCGATACCGCCGTCGCGGACAACGACGCCCACGCCGACGCCGCCCACCTTGGCATCGAGACCAACGGCGGCGGGCTGTACGTGTACGGCACGGCCGCGCTCAGCCTGGGGGCGGGCGCCGACATCACCGGCAACCGGGCGGACCGCGGCGGCGGTATGTACCTGTTCGACCACACCCGGTTCACCATGGACGGCGGCAGCGTGGTGGGCAACACCGCGCTGGTCAACGGCGGGGGCATCTGCGCCTTCTGCGATTATGACGACGACCCCCTCACCATGACCATCCGCGGCGGCACCATCGCCGACAACGTCTGCACCGGCGAGAGCGTCATCCTGGACGACGCGCACTACAGCGACCGGGAGTTCAGCGCCGGCGGCATCTATATCGGCGACCGGTGCGCGCTGTACCTGACCAACGCCATCGTCACCACCAACACCACCGCCCAGGGGCGGTTTTTGGCCGGCCGCGTGCAGGATGCCGGCCGCTATGCCAACGGCATCGGCCTCTGCCCCGACGCCTCGGCCTCCATCTACCTCACCGACGGTGGCGCCGTCTACGGCAACCAAAACCCCGGTATGCCCGGCGGCGCCGGGCTGGATGTGCTGCTGGTCACGCGCACGGCGGTGCTGCAAGACCGCACCCCGGCGCTGTACGTCTCCTCCCGCGCACTGGGCGGCGGGGCGTACAACTGGCGCGGCCTTGACGGCGCGGCGGTCACGCCGGGGCGGCAGCCGACGTCGGCACAGTTCGTCGGCTTCCTATCGGGGCTGGATGCCGCCGGCATCACCGCCGCGCAAAGCGCCGCGCGGGTGCTCATCGCCCGCAACAGCACCAGTGCCGTGTACGGCGCGGGCGGCATCATGTGCAACGGCATTTTGCAGATCGGCACGCCCGATACCGGCGGCCTGCTCGTCCAAAAAACGGTGGAAGGCGCTCTGGGTGAGCCCGGGCGGGCGTTCCATTTCCGCGTGGAGCTGGGCGATACCGCCGTCAACGGCACCTATGGGGAGATGGATTTTACCGCCGGCGTGGCGGAATTCACCCTCCAAAGCGGGCAGAGCGCCGCGGCGCAGGGCCTGCCGGCCGAAACGCCCTACACCGTCACCGAAGCCGAGGCCGATACCGGCGGCTATAGCACCGCGGCCGAGGGCGCGCAGGGGCTGGTGCCGCCCGGCGATACCGCCGCCGTGCAGTTCGTGAACCGGCGGGAGCCGGCGCCGACACCTTCGCCCACGCCCACACCCACGCCCACACCTTCCCCGACGCCGGCCCCGGCGCCTTCGCCCACGCCGGCACCCACCCCGGCCCCGGCCGTGACCCCGCCGCCCACCGGCATCCCCCAAACGGGGGACACCGCGCGGCCCGCCGTGTGGTGGGCGCTGCTGGCGGTGAGCGCCCTGGCCGCCGGTACCGCCCTTGCGCTGTACCGGTGCGCCCGCAAATGACAACAAAAAGGAACGCCGCGGGGCGGGGCCAAACGGCCCCGCCCCGCGATCTGCTTCCGGGCAGTTTGCAGGGCGGGGCCTTGACCCCGCCGCCAATGGCATCCCGCCAGCACCTTACGGCGCGGCCGGATGAAGGGCCGGGCGGGAAACGCCCCGCAAATATCTCTCACCCTTGCACTGCGGCGCAAAAGCGTGTACAATAAATAAAGATTTGTACCGGGAAAGGCGGGGGCGCCGTTGCAAAAGGCTGCGCAGGCGCGCCGGGCCGGGGGCGTGGCGTACACGCTGTACAGGCGGCGGGTCAAAAACATCAACCTGCGCGTGCGCGCGGACGGCAGCGTGGCCGCCAGTGCCCACCCTCTGGTGCCCGCCGCGGCCGTGGATGCCTTTGTGGCGGCGCGGGCCGATTGGGTGCGCGGCGTGCAGGCGCAGCTGGCCCGCCGCGCCGCCGGCGAGGCCGCCCTTGCCGCCGCGCTGCCGGACAAAGCCGAGGCGCTGCGCCATTTCACCGCGCTGTGCCGGGAATGGTACCCGGCCTTCGCGGCGCAGTGCCCGGGCGGGCGTATGCCGCGCGTGGCGGTGCGGGATATGCGCACCCGCTGGGGCAGCTGCAGCCTGCGCACCGGCACGCTGGCCTTTGCGCGGCGGCTGTGCGCCATGCCGCCCGCCGCGCAGGAATACGTCGTCGTGCATGAATTTTGCCATTTTGCCCATCCTGACCATAGCGCCGCCTTCTGGGCCGCCGTGGCCGCGCATCTGCCGGACTACCGTGCCCGCCGCGCGCTTTTGCGCCGGCAGCCCGGCACCGCCGCGCCGCCGGGCATAGAATGACGGGGAAGGGACCACAAAAACCATCCGGGAAGGGAGCGCCCATATGGCGGGGGAACAAAAATACAACCTGCTCGTCAAAAATACGCTGCTGTTTGCCATCTCCAATTTCAGCTCCAAATTTTTGAGCATCTTCATCCGCGTCTACCTCAGCTACGCCTTTGCCAGCCCCGACGTGATGGGCGTTTCCACCATGATGCAGCAGGTGGCCAATCTGCTGATACCGGTCGTCAGCCTGGGGGTCAGCTACGCGGTCATCCGTTTCGGGCTGGACAAAAGCACCGACAAGGCCGGCGTCTATATGGGCGGCGCCGCCAGCATCGCCACCGGGTTCGGCGTGCTGGTGCTGGCCATGCCGCTGGTGCGGCTCATCCCCAACGCGGCGGATTATCTGCTGCTGCTCTACCTCTGCGTTTTGATGAGCTGCCTGCGCACGCTGGGCACGCAGTTCATCCGCAGCCGTATGCTCAACCGGCTGGCCGCCATCGACGGCGTGCTCACCACGCTCTCGCTGTTCGGGTTTTACATCCTCTACCTGAACGTGCTGGACCTCGGCGCGCGGGGGTATCTGCTGGCCATGTTCTCCTCCGACGCGCTGTCGGCGGTGTTCGTGTTCGTGGCGGGGCGGTGCGGGCAGTACGCCAAACCCAGCCACTTTGACCGCGCCCTCTGGTGGGAGATGCTGCGCTACTGCATCCCGATGATACCGGCGTCCATCAGCTTCTGGGTCATCAACGCGTCGGATATGTTCTTCGTGCAGGCGATGGGCGGCGGCTACGCCGGCCAATCGGGCGATTACTGGGTGGGGCTGCTCTCGGCCGGGTATTTCCTGCCGCAGGTCATCACCATCATCGGCACCACGTTTTTTGAGGCGTGGCAGCTTTCCGCCGTGACCGAGGAGGAGGACCGCCCGGCGTTTTTCAGCCGCGTGTTCCGCATCTACGCAAGCGTGCTGTTCTGCTGCGTGGCGGGCGTGGTGCTGCTGTGCCGGCCGATGATGCGCCTGTTCCGCGCCGATTATTACGAGGCGTGGCGCATGGTGCCGTTTTTGGCCCTGAGCTCCATGACCACCTGCCTCAACCAGTTTTTGAACAGCGTGTTCGTGGTGTACAAACGCTCCGGCTTTGCGCTGTACACCATGCTCTCGGGGGCCATCCTCAACCTCATCTTAAACTACTTCTTCATCCTCGCGTTCGGGCCGTGGGGCGTCACGCCGGCCAGCTTCCTGTCGCTTTTGCTGGTGTTTGTGCTGCGCGCACGCTCCAGCCGGGGGCTTATCGAGATCGGGTTCCAGCCGCGGTGGCTGCTGCTCAACCTCGCTTTGGTGCTGGCGGAGATCGCGCTGCTGATGCTGTTGCAGGCGTGGGTGCTGCCGGTGCTGGGCATGACGGCGGGCATCATCGCGCTCAACTTCCGCGAGGTATGGCAGATGGCAAAACGGCTGCTGGGCATGGTGGCCGGCCGGCTGCGCAAAAATAAAAGCTGATCGCAAAAGAGGAACGCCCCGGCACCGAAGGTGCCGGGGCGGTTTTCTGCAAACAGGAAATTTTACGCCAGAAGCGCCGCGTCGATGGCGGCAAAGCAGGCGGCCAGCGAGGGGAAGGTGACGGTACAGTCCGACCCGATGAACCAACGCTCCTCCCCGTTGCAAACGATCTTGCGAATGAGTCTGCCGTGATACTCGGTCTGGATATAGATGCCGTTGGGCATAGGGATGGCCCCCCGCATATAGTGTATTGGCGGCGGGGCGGGCAACCATCCGTGGTGGAAGGGCGGCCCCGGCTCCTTTTTTATTCTGCCACAAAAACGGCCCGGTTGCAAGATAGGATTGTGTTGTTTTTTATAGATTTTTCGCCCCGGATTTTGTCAAACTTTACAAGCGCCGCAAAAGCTGAGGCCGGGCCGCCGTTTTGCGGCGGCCCGGCCCCGGCCTTACACGAACTCCCGCCAGGTCTGTTCGGCCCGGGTCTGGAAATCGCACAGCTCCTGCATGAGCTGGCGCGCCCCGGCCGATGCCTGCGGATAGTCGCTTTCGGCGCGCTTGCAGTCCAGCACGCCCTGGCCGCTGCCCTCGGCCAGCATGGTGGCCAGGTTGCGGTTGGATTTGTCCATCATGGTGCGGGTGCGGATGCCCATGCTCACGCCCATGCGGGCGGCGGCGGTCTGGCCCTTGGCCTCGGCGCCGATGGCGTCCAGCGCGGCGTGCGCCTGCTGGTTGATGCGGCGGTACTCCCGCTTTTGGCGCATCATCTCGTCCTTGAGCTTCTGGTCTTTGGCAAGGCCGAGCATCTCGTCCAGCGTGTTTTTGCCCATCTCGGTGTTCTGCACGATCTCCTGCAGCATCTTTTCGTTGTCGGATTGATAGTCCTGCGGCATGATAAAACCCCCTGTGCTTTGCGTAACTGACGGTACCGTTAGTATGCGCGCACAGGGGGCGGGTTATGCAAAAGGTATCACAGGGCGGCCAGGCGGTCCAGCGCCAGGGCGCACAGGGCGTCCCAGTCGGGGGCGTCCCCGGGGCCGGCGGCGGCGGCCGTCATCGTAAAGGTGCCCCGGCGGGAAAGCGACAGCGCGTACCGCTTGTGGTGGCGGTCCGCCGCGCCCTGCACGGCGGCGAGCAGGGCCTCGGGCCCGGCGGGGGCGGCAAGCAGGAACACGCCCGCCTCCCAGCGGGCCAGGGCGGCGGTGCCCCACGCGGGGTCGATGGCGGTGCGCAGGATGCCGGCGGCCACGTTCAGGCAGCTGTCCCCGGCGGTGGGGGTCTGGGCGCGGATGGCGGCGTACCCGTCCACGCGCACGGCCGCCACGCTCAGCGGCTGCCGCGCGGCCAGCGGCGCGCAGACCTCGCGCAGGTAGCGCCGGTTGCGCACGCCGGTCACGGGGTCACGGTACAGCTCGTCCTCAAATTGGGCGCGCAGACGGTCCATGGCGGCCGTCTCGCGGGTGCCCGCGTCGGTATCGGGCAAAGGGGCGGTTTCCGGCAGGGTGGGCGCGGTTCCGGGTTGGGGCATCGGGGGCCTCCTCGTTGCAAAAATGGGGGCTGCGGCCAAAGGCCAACGCCTTACATTTTAGCACTTTAAAGCGCGCTTGGCTAGGCCCACCCTTGCACAAAGAATATTGCCCAACCCGCGGCAATATTGTAACAAACGTTTGAAAAGTAAGAACCGTTCAGGCAAGGCCCCGCGGGCTGCCCTCTGCGGGGTCAGCCGGGGACGGCATCCGTTGCGGCGTCCGGCGCGGCGGTGGGCTCCGGTCCGGCGTCCGGCGCCGTGTCCGGTGCGGGCAGGGCGGGGCCGGGGCCGGTCATCAGGCCGGCCAGGGAGGGCGCCGCGGCGGTGCGCGCAAGCAGCGTTGCCTCAATGATATCGCCGCCCTCGTCGGCGCTTGGGTAGCGGATGCGCACCGTATCGCCCACGTTGAGGATGACGGCCAGCGGGTCGTCGGCCGCGTTGAGGGCATAATACGCCTCGCCCGCGCCGCCGGCCAGATCCAGCCGCAGATAGTACCAGGTATCGCCGCCCAGCACGGCGCTGCGCAGCTCGGCGATGGCACCCTCGGCCTCGACAAGCTCGCCGTCTTCGGGCGGGACCTCGGTCTGGTCGCCGGTGATGAGGCCGTTGTTGGCCAGCGCCTGGCGGTAGTTGGCCTCGCAGTCCGCCACGGTGGCGCCGGTCGAAACGATGGAATACTGCTGCACATTGACCATCGCGTACATCTTGACAAGGCCGTCGTCGCCCTTGAGCGCCATGAAATAGGTCGGCTGGTCGGCAATGTTGAGCAGCAGCGGGAAGGTGGTTTTGTAGCGCATCTGCTGCACCTGCGCCTCGGCACTGTCGCGGGCCGAGCGTTCGATGGCGCCGGCGATGGGGTAGAAGTGCGTCTCCTTGGTGCGCTGGTTGGAGAGGATGAACCCGATGTTGGACTGGTCGCTCGTCACGCTCGTGACGCCGGTGTACATATACACGTCGTCGCCGATGGCGATGTAGTTGTAGCCGTCGGTGGTCAGCGTCACGTCCCGCTGGCCGAAAATGCTGTTCAAAAAGCCGTTGTGGTACAGGCCGTAGTAATCGTACTGCTGCATGATGAGGTCGGCGTCATACACATGGTCGACCCAGGCGGGCACTTCCTCGTAATACTGGCTCTCGCCGGTGATGGCGTTGACCAGCACCGCGCCCTTGACGTCGGTGCCGCCGAACAGGCCGATGGTCTTGACGATGCGGCTGCACACCCACCACGGCGTGCCCTCGTCGTCGATCTCGAACACCGGGTCGTCAAACATCATGGTGGGGTAGTGGAAGCGCAGGTGGCGGTACAGGTTGCGGCCAAAATGCTCCGCCGTCGTGTAGTAGATGCCCTGCGGGGCGTCGCCCTGGTCCAGGCGGGTGACCTCGGCCTCCTGCGTGACCATGTCCACCACGATATACGCCGGCAGGCCGGCGGAGCGGTTGGTGAACCACTTGATGATGTCGCCGTACATCAGCGAGGTCACGCGCACCGGGCGCCCGCCGACGTTGATCTGGGTGTAGTTGTTGATGATCTCGAACTGGCTGACCATATCGCTCAGCTCGCCCAGCTTGCGGCTGCCCAGCCGCGCGGCGGAATCGTCGTCCAGCATGGGGATCTGGCTGTAGGAGATCTCCTCGATGTCCTCGGCGAAATCCCCCGTCTCAATGGGCAGCAGGCTGGCGTAGGCGCCGGCGCGCAGCACCACCCAGCTGCTCAGCGAGCCGATGACCCACGTCACGCCCAGCAGCACCGCGACCAAAAAGGGGATAAGGCACTGCTTGCGCACAAAATCGAAATACCCGCGCACGCCCTTGCCCTGGAAGCCGCTGGTCAGCACCGCGCAGCCGCAGTATACCACGCAAAGGAGCAGTACGCAGAAGTAGAAATCCTCGTTGTGCAGGTTGATGGCCGGCAGCTCAAAATAGAACAGGAACGCCGCCACGAGCAGCGTCACCCCCAGGTTGATGAGGGTGCGGGTCACGGCGTTGCCGATGGGCTTGCGGGGTTTGCGCGGCCCGCCGCCGCCAAACCGGGCGGCGACATCCTCAAACGGGATGCCGCCGGCCTCCTGCGCGCCGGGGCCCTCCGGCCCGAACGGGAACCCGAACAACTGGCCAAACAGTGAACGCATGGTGTTTTTCTCCTTTTTCAGGGGATTTTTTGCCGCGGCGCCCCGGAAGGCGCCGCGATGGTTACCGGTGGGACGGCCCGCGCAGCGGCCGGATGAGGGGCCGGGGCGGGAAGCGCCCCGCCAAACGGCAGGCCTTTTGCGGTTGATTTGCAGGGCGGGGCCTTGACCCCGCCGCAAAGGGGCATCCTGTCCCCCTCATCAGTCAGCGCCTTGCGGCGCTGCCAGCTTCCCCCGGAGGGGGAAGCCTTCCGGGCTGCCTCGCGTTTAAAAGCCTTCCCCCTTGGGGGAAGGTGGCCGCGCAGCGGCCGGATGAGGGGAAGCGGCATCCCGTTTTTGCATCTGCGCAGGGCGGCCTTCCCCATACAAGTGCGCCATAAACAGTATACCACGGTGAAAGGCGCAAAACAATAAATTTATGCCGGCAAGGTATGGAAAACCCGCGCGCGGTATGGTATACTGTATCTGTATGATGTGCCGGGCCCGCGCGGCGGGCAAATTTTGTTGGAGGAAAAACGCGATGTTAAAACAGGAAGCGTTGCAGCTGCGCATGACGGCGCTGCGCGTGCGGATGGGCATCCTTGAAGGCACGCACGCCGCCAAAAGCGGCCACCCGGGGGGCAGCCTGTCCGCCGCGGATGTGTTGACCTATCTCTATTTCCGGGAGATGCGGATCGACCCGCAGTTCCCGCAGGACCCGGAGCGGGACCGCTTTGTGCTTTCCAAAGGGCACGCCGCCCCGGCGCTGTACGCCGCTTTGGCGGAGCGCGGGTTCTTCCCCGTGCAGGATCTTGCCACCCTGCGCCACAGCGGCAGCTACCTGCAGGGCCACCCCGATATGCGCAGCGTGCCGGGCGTGGATATGAGCACCGGCAGCCTCGGGCAGGGGGTCTCGGCCGCCTGCGGCATGGCGCTGGCCGCCCAGCAGATGGGCATGGACATCAACGTCTACGCCCTGCTCGGTGACGGCGAGATCGAGGAAGGCCAATGCTGGGAGGCGTTCATGTTCGCCAACCATTATAAGCTGGACAACCTCTGCCTGATGGTGGACGTCAACGGCCTGCAGATCGACGGCCCCACCGCCCAGATCATGAACAGTGAGCCGCTGGACCGCAAGCTGGATGCCTTCGGCTTCAACACCATCGTGTGCAACGGCAACTCCATCAACGAGCTGGAGCAGGCGTTCGCCATGTTTGAGAACGCGCACGGCAGCGGCAAGCCGACCTGCCTGCTGCTGCACACCGTCAAGGGCCGCGGCGTCAGCTTTATGGAAAACCAGCTGGACTGGCACGGCAAAGGCCCCGGCGATGAGGATTACGCGCGCGCGATGGACGAACTGCGCGCCGAATATGAGAACCTTTCCAAGGAGGTGCAGCGCAGTGAGTGATACCCGCATGGTAGCCACGCGTGAAAGCTACGGGCAGGAGCTGGTCGCCCTGGCCAACGAGGGCTGTGACGATATCGTCGTGCTTGACGCCGACCTGGCCGCCTCGACCAAGACGGCCACCTTCCGCGACGCCTACCCCTACCGCCATTTCAACTGCGGCATCGCCGAGGCCAACATGATGGGCGTGGCCGCCGGCATGAGCACGATGGGCTTTGTGCCGTTCGTGTCCAGCTTTGCGATGTTCGCCACCGGCCGCGCGTATGAGCAGATCCGCAACAGCATCGGGTACCCGCACCTCAACGTCAAGATCGCGGCCTCGCACGCGGGGCTTTCGGTCGGGGAGGACGGCGCCACCCACCAATGCTGTGAGGACATCGCCCTCATGCGCACCATCCCCGGCATGGTGGTGCTTTGCCCCTCCGACGACCAGGAGACCCGCGCCGCCGTGCGCGCGGCCTACGCGCATGACGGGCCGGTGTACCTGCGCCTGTCCCGCCTGCCGTCGGTGGCGTTCTACACCGCCGAGAGCTGCCCCTTTGCCATCGGCAAGGGCGACCAGCTCATCCCCGGCAACGATATCGCCATCATCGCCACCGGCCTGATGGTGAGCGAGGCCGTCAAGGCGGCTTCGCTGCTCAAACGCAAAAACATCAACGCCCGGGTCATCAACATGGCCAGCATCAAGCCGCTGGACGAGGATCTTGTGCTGCGCAGCGCGGCCGAGTGCGGGCGCATCATCACGGTGGAGGAGCACAGCATCATCGGCGGGCTGGGCGCGGCGGTGTGCGAGGTGCTTTCGGCCCGTATGCCCACCCCGGTGCGCACCATCGGCGTGCGGGACGTGTTCGGCCATTCCGGCCCGGCGGCCGAGGTGCTGCGGGACTACGGCCTGTGCGCCGAGAACATCGTCGCCACCGCGCAGGAGCTCATGCGCACCTACCCCATCCCCAACCCCGTGGGTTGAGGGCAGGCCAAAGGTTTAAAGGGGTATCGGTTTGGTATAAATGCCATTCCCGGTCGATTTATAGGGCAGGCGTTTACGCCTGCCCTATAAATGGGCGGTAGGTTTCTCGCAATTTGCGGGCCGATTGTAATCGGCCCCTACGGGATGGATGGCACGTTTTCCGCATCCCCGTAGGGGGCGGCGTCCCCGACGCCCCGCACCATACCGCAAATGCCGTTCCAGGTTGATTTGTAGGGCGGGCCCTTGGGCCCGCCGCGGCGGGGGCAAGCCTTCCGGGGTATCTCACCTTAAAAAAGCCTTCCCCCTTGGGGGGAAGGTGGCCGCGCAGCGGCCGGATGAGGGGCCGGGGCGAAAAGCCCCGCGAATGGCAACCTGCTCTGCGGCGGGCGTGAACGCCCGCCCTACAGAATGGACGAGACGTTCCTCACGATTTGCGGGCCGATTGTAATCGGCCCCTACGGAATGGATGGCACGTTTTCCGCATCCCCGTAGGGGGCGGCGTCCCCGACGCCCCGCAAAACAGCATCCCCGGCGCCTTTCGGCGCCGGGGATATTTGTGTGTATCCTTGGGTGGCGGGGCGTCAACGCTCGCGCTTGCGGCGGTACAGCAGCCATGCCGTGGTGCCAAGGCCCAGCGCCGAGGCGCCCAGCAGCGCCGCGATGCCGGCCAGCGGCATATCGTCGCCGGTCTGCGGGATGGAGACGGCCGGCGACGGTGCGGGCGTGGGGGCCGGCGGTGCCTGCGTGGGCCCGGGCACGGGCGTGGGCTCTGCCGTCGGCTCAGCGGTCGGCTCTGTCGTGGGCTCGGCTGTAGGTTCCGCGGTCGGCTCGGCCGTGGGCTCCGTCGTAGGTTCGGCGGTCGGCTCCGCGGCCGTGATGGTCAGCTTCAGGTCGGGCTCCACCGTGTAGTTGGCGTTGTGCCAATCCAAGGTATGGTGCGCATCGTCAACGTTGGTGGTCACGATCTCCTCGTTGGCTTTGTTGTAGGCCACCTCGTAGGTGCCCGCCGCGTTGCCGGTGATGGAGGCGGTAAAGTTGAGCGTATCGCCCGCGATGAGGCCGTGGAAATTTGTTTGCAGGTCACCGCCGGCGGCGGGTTCAAAGTACATATCCTGCGCCGGGAGGGAGACGGCGGCGGTGGCCACGGTCTCGTTGTAGGTTGCCGTCTGGTCGTCGCCGGTGCTCTTCGTCTCGACCGAGCCGGTCACCTTGACCGGGCGGGGGAGGATGTTCAGGCGCGCCTGCACTGTGCCAAGTTCATAAGGGGCTTCGCCCGATTTTTTTGTATCATTGAGAATGGGAACGATCTCATACAGGTAGCTGCCGGCCTCCGTCCGCGTGGGCAGGGCGCTGATATCAAAAGTAAAAATGCAGTTTGCGCTCTCATAGTCACTTTCGCTGGTGCCATCAACGATTTCAAGGCCCTTGGTTACCTGCGCCGCAGGAATCGTCGCTTCTTTGACGCGGGTACTGTCCGGCCCGGTAACATAGACATCAAAGCTCATTTCGACTTCAGCCTGAAATTCCTTATTGCGGGTCGCGTTGTCCTTGTTCGTACTGCTGCCGAGATTCAAGATGGTCAGCGTTGCCTTTTCGCCGGGAAGGGTATGCGCCTGCTTGTCATAGTAGCAGGTGGCGGAGGGCAGCGTCATCGTCGCCCAGACGGCATCCAAAGAGTGGAAATCGCTCGTTCCCTTAAAATGGAAAGTATTGTTGCCCACTATGTTGCGGACGAGGACATACTCATCCCCATATGCCGCCGAGCCATCACTATTTAAGGCATCCTTATTGTACCAGGCGACAAACACCGTTTTGGCGCGGGTCGTGGTAGGGTTGACGATATCCACGGTGGCTTCGGCCTTCTCTGCAAAGGTTGTGGAGGGGAAATAATACTTTTTGGCGCCGCCGGCGGTGCCGCCCGTCACATTGTAATAGGTGAGGTCACCGTATGTAGTGCTGTCGTTCTCGCCGGTCTTGGGGCCGAGGTCGGCGTCCGGGATGGTGAGGGTATAGCCAAATAACCCACCTGTGGCCCACACGGCGTACAAATTCAAATCTTTCGAGATGGTAACGCTGGCGGCCTGCGCGTCGCCGGCGGCATCGCGTACACAAAGCTCTTTGTTGGCTTTTTTGGGGTCAAAATAGTCAACGTCCGCAAAGGTCCATGTGCCGCTCTTGAGCGGGGTCGCATGGAGGCTCCAACCCACTAAGCGTTTGCCATCATGGTCGTTGGCCCAGCCATGACTACTTTTCATTTCGTCCGCGGTCAAAAGCTGGGCAGTGCCAACACCGTCCGTCAAAGAAACAGATTGCGAATACTCTGTGTTTGTACCAAGAGGGTCATGATAGATGATATTGACCGTGCCGGCCGAACTGGAAGAAGTGATCCAAACGGCGTAGAGGTCGGTGTCGCGGTGTGTGCGGAAACTGTCGCTGCCCTTATATTGGGCAGAAGCGGCCGGGTCATCCACAGTAAATCGTTTTGTGCTCCACCCAAGGAAGGTATATCCCGCCTGTGGGGCAAAACCGGCACCGGCAAGGTCATAAAGCGTAAACGATGCACCTTCACCGTTTTTGTTTGTACCGGGTTGGGACGCCGTCTGATCCGCCCCGCCCGGATAGTTGCTGTGGTAAGTCAGGGTGACAGATGTCTCCTTGTCGCCGCCCGTGGAGAAATCGGCCGTGACGGTGCCCTCCCAGATATGGCTGCTGCTCTCGGGGGCGGAGAGGGTAAGGGTATTGCTGATACTGGGAACAGTTTCGTCGCCCTTCACGGTGTATTCCAGCGTGAAGGTGATGGACGCACCGGCGCTCCAGAGGATATCGTCTTTGTTGCCCTGCACCTTGAATTCATCCTGAGAACCGTTGGAGGAGGGGTATTCCGAGATGGGGGCGTGTATGCCGGTGATGACGATGTCGTCCCGGATGTCAAAGCGGGGGCTGCCGGCATCGTTTTGCACAGTCAGCTTCAAGGCTTTGCCCTTGCTGGTCTGCACGATATCGCCGCCGTTGTTGGTCAGCGTGATGCGGTAGAGGATGGTCTCGCCCGAGGAATAGGGCTTGAGGCCGGCCGAAAGCTCCTCGACCTTGGCCAGCGTGACATTTTGGGTACCGGTCTGCGCCACCTCCGCAAAGGCCGGCAGCGCCGGGCCGAAGCACAGCGCCAGCGCGAGAGCCAGTGCGCCCACGCGCCGCGGCGTGTGGTTGGCACGCGGTTTATGACCGCGTGCCAAGAATTGCCGGATAGCAGTCAACATCATTACATACACCCGCACTTTCATAAAAGATCCTTTGCACAGGCCCGTCCACAACGCACCCGGGCCCAATGCTGCACTATAACCAATGATAGCACTGTAAAGCGGGAAATTCAAGAAAGGTTTTTAGTTTATACTGACGGTATTTCGCCCTTCTGTTTGGGCAGGTTGCACAAGAAAAGCCGCGCCCCGGCCCCTCATCCGGCCGCTGCGCGGGCGCGATCCCCCGGAGGGGGAAGGCTTTTGGGAGTGAGATGCCTCGGAAGGCTTCCCCCTCTGGGGGCGGCGGGGTGAGGGCACCCCGCCCTACGGAGATACAAGAAAACGTATCATTCGTTCCGCAGGTGTCTGCGAAACGGTTTGCCGCGCCCTGCCCGCAGCGGCGCGCAGCGCGGCGTGAGCATGGACGGCGCCGCAAGGTGGCGTCCGTCCGGCGGACGGGGGATGGTGCCCGCCCAAACACCCGGGCGGTATCCTGCCTCGGGGGATTCCAAAGGGGGGAACCCCCTTTGGTCGTGGGTCCGCTGCATGCGAAACCAGCGGGACCTTTTCGGTT
This sequence comes from uncultured Gemmiger sp., assembly GCA_947629015.1. GTDB lineage: Bacteria > Bacillota > Clostridia > Oscillospirales > Ruminococcaceae > Gemmiger. Next base: position 16,459 of record CANRCB010000010.1, on the reverse strand, counting down.
CCTTTTCGGTCACGAAAAGGAATGGTAAAAAGCCAAATTCCGGTAAAAGGCGGCAGCCAACGGGCCCCGCGGCGGGGTCAAGCCCCCGCCCTACAATCGGAATAAGCATCCTCGGCACCCCACAAGCGTCATCCCGCGCCACGGCGGGCCGCATATATGCGGCCCCTACGGGGAGAGAGATACGATTCCTCATATCTCCGTAGGGCCTTGCCCTCACCCCGCCGCGGCGGGCGGCCCCACCGGGGCGCCCTGCGAAACGCCCGCCCTACAGTCCAAATGGTACGTTTTCCGTATCTCTGTAAGGGGCGTCTCACCGCAAACCGGCCAGGCGGTCAAGGGTGTCCCACACGCCCAGCATATATTCCACCCCCAGCGCGCGGTCATACTTGCCGTAGCCGGGGCGGCAGGTGCCGGGGCCCTCCTCCCACAGCTGGCGGCCGTGGTCGGGGCGGATGTACCCTGCCCACCCGGCGTCGTGCAGGGCGCGCAGCACCTCGATGATGCCCGTCTCGCCGCAGCAATCGCGGTGGGCGGCCTCGGAGAAATCGCCGTTGGGGAAATGGTGGATGTTGCGGATGTGCGCGAAGGCGATGCGGTCATGGTGCCTGCGCGCGATGGCGGCGCAGTCGTTGGCGGGGTTCGCGTTGAGCGAGCCGGTGCACAGCGTCAGGCAGTTGCAGGGGTGGTCGACGGTGGAAAGCAGCTTCTGGCAGGCGGCCCCGTCCACCATCAGGCGCGGCAGGCCGAAGATATCCCACGGCGGGTCGTCCATATGGATGGCCATTTTGATGCCGGCCTGCTCGCACGCGGGCATTATGGCGCGCAGGAAATAAAACAGGTTCTCCCACAGCTTTTCCTTGGTGACGGGGGCGTAGGCCCTGAACAGCTCGTCCAGTTTGGCCATGCGCTCCGGCTCCCAGCCGGGGAAGGTCATGCCGTATTTTTCGGTGAAGGAGAGGATGTATTCGGCCATCGACTTGTAGTCGCTTTGGATGGCGGCCTTTTCGTAAAACAGCGCGGTGGATCCGTCGCCCACCGGGTGGAACAGGTCGGTGCGCGTCCAGTCAAACACCGGCATGAAGTTGTAGCAGATGACCTTGACGCCGTATCTGCCCAGGTTGCGGATGCAGGCGATGTAGTTTTCGATGAGGGCGTCGCGGGTGGGGAGCCCTATCTTGATATCGTCATGCACGTTGACGCTCTCCACCACCTCGGCGTCAAAGCCGCAGGAATGGATGAGGTCGACCTGGGCCCGTATCTCCTCCTCCGGCCAGACCTCGCCGGGCAGCTTGTCATGCAGCGCCCACACGATGCTGGAAACGCCGGGGATCTGTTTGATGTCGGCCAGCGTGACGGGGTCGTTGCCCTCGCCGTACCAGCGCCAGCCCATTTTCATTGGCATGGTGTAGCCTCCTTTTAAGACGTAATACTTTACGGGAAGGCCGTAGGGGCGGCATATATGCCGCCCGTGAATGCTCGCGGTGCCGCAAGGTCTGCGGGCCGGATGGCCCCACCGGGGCGCCCTGCGATCCGGCCCCTACGGACGATCGTTACGCCAGCGCCGCGCGCAGGGTGCGGCGCACGGCGCCCACGCCCGCCAGCTCGGCCACAAAATATTCCTCGATCCTGTCTGCCAGCGGCGTGGCGGTCAGATCGACGCCAAAGATGGACGCGTTCGCCAAAATCGCCCGCAGCTGCCCGGTATAGCTTTCCGGCCTGCCGACCTCGATACCGGCGAGCGCGGCCCGCAATTCGTCCTTCAGCGGGTCGGGGCTTAACTCCATGCCGTGGCCGTCGTCGTCCACCGCCAGCAGATACCGCATCCAGCCGGCCAGCGCCAGCGGGATGGCCACCAGCCCGCCCGGGTCGCGCCCGGCGGCCAGCCAGCTTTTGACCGTGCCGCCGAACCGGATGCCGACTTTTTGCGAGGTATCGGTCGCAATGCGCTGCGGCGTGTCCGGCATAAAGGGGTTGGGCAGCCGCCGGGCGATGACCTCGTCCAAAAAGGCTTTGGGGTCCAAAATACCGGGCGCCTCCACCACCGGCAGCCCCTCCCGGTAGCCCAGCCGGGTGATGAGGGCGACGATGTCGGCGTCCTTCATCTCGTCACAGATGCGGCCATACCCCAGCAGGCAGCCGTACACGCTCATCGCCGTGTGCAGCGGGTTCAGGCAGGCGGTCACCTTCATGCGCTCGGCGCGGTTGACGGTGGCGCGGTCGGCCATATACACGCCGGCCTTTTCCAGCGGCGGCCGGCCGGCCGGGAACTTGTCCTCTATCACAAGGTACTGCGGCCGCTCGGCGTTGACAAAGGCCGCGATAAAGGTGTTTTTGCCGGTCACGATGGGCGCCATGCCCTCGATGCCGTCCTTTTCAAGGCTTTCCTGCACGGCGGGGTCGGGGCGGGGGGTGATCTTGTCGATCATGCTCCACGGGAAGGTGACCTTCTTCTCGTCCGAGAGGTAGTCGATGAAATCCTGCCCCACAAAACCCTTTTCACACCACGCCTTGGCCATGGCCATCACGCCGGCCTGCAGCTTCTCGCCGTTGCGGGCGCAGTTGTCCATGCTGACGACGGCCAGCGGCAGCGCGCCGGCGTTGAAGCGCTCAAGGAGCATCGCGGCCACAAAGCCCATCGCATGGCGGGCCCCGGCGGGGCCCTGCGCCATATCCGCCGCGGCCGCCGGCAGCAGGCTGCCGTCCGGGCGGTAGAGGGCGTAGCCCTTCTCGGTGATGGTGAAGGAGATGAGCTGGAGATCCGGCTCGCGGAAAATTTCCTTAAAGCGGGCAAGCTGCGCGGGGTCGGCGCTGTCCGCCTTGAGCCCCTCGGCCACCGAGCCGATGATCTCGCGGCTGGTGGTGCCGTCGGGGTCAAGGGTGACGTTCATCGTCAGGCAGTCATACGGGGCATAGATCCTGTCGATGATGTCATAGTCAAAGGTATCGGCGGCGATGATGCCCCGCCACGCAAGGCCTTCGTCCAGCAAACGCTGCTGCAGGGCGGCAATGAACCCGCGGAAGATGTTCCCCGCGCCGAAATGCACCCAGATGGGGTGCGCTTTGGTGGCGGCGGCCATCGCCGCGCGGTCATACTGCGGCAGCTTGACGCCGAGGGCCTCCCACCCGGCCTTGTCGTCCCGGATGGAGGCAGCGGACAGTTTCATAAGGCGGACCTCCTTCGTTTTGGCGCCGCGCGCGGCGCCGCGCATATAGTAAAAGTAAGTATAGCACGCCCCGCGGCGCGCCGCAACCGGGCCGCCGGCCAAAAATACCGGCGCAGGGGCAAAATATGCGCCTGCCCTCTTGAAAACCCCGCCGCCCCGCGCTATAATAAGCCTTAATGACCGCCCCGCCCGCGGCGGGCCGGGGCCAGTAAAGTTAGGGAGGATACGCCATGCATACCTATTTTCACACCACCTTTGGCTTCTGCCTTTGGGACCTGTTGGCCCTGCTCGTTTTGCTCGTCATGGTCGCGGTGCTGGTCGTCCACGTCATCAAACAGCACAAGCGCGAAAAGGATTTTGAGAAGGAGATCGAGGAACAGCAGGAGCAGGCCGCCCAGGCCGGCGGCACGCCCGGCATCTGACACCGGCCCCGCACCCGCATTTTTCCGCCCGGCACCGCGCCGGGCGGTTTGCCGTCTTTACGGAAACGGGCAGGTTCCACAAAGAAGCAGCACTTTGTTTGTGCAAAAGGGATAAATTTCGAAAATACGCCCAAAATGTGAGCCGTTTTGCCGTGCCGCTGCGTCTTACCCAATAGAAGTCATTTTCCGCGGCGGGGCGCGGTGCCCCACTGCGGGCCGTTATGCTTTCCACGCAAGGAGGGACCCCAGCAATGAAACTGCAAAAACGTCTGGCCGCCGCCGTGCTGGCCGCCGCCATGCTGATGACAAACCTCAGCAGCGTCGCGGCTTATGCCGACGAACCCGTGCCCGAACCCCCCGCCGCGGCGGAACCCGCCGCGCCCGAGATCGTGCCGGAGGCTCCGGCAGAAGTAGAACCCACCGTGGCTGACGCCCCGGTGGTAGAACCCGCGCCTGTCGAGCCCGCGCCCGCGCCGGAGCCGGAACCTGCGCCCGAAGCGCAGCCCGCGGCCCCCGCCGGGGAACCCGCCCCCGCGCCCGAGACGCCGGAAGTGCAGCCCGAGGCACAGCCCGAGACGCCGCCCGCCGAGCCCGAAGGCCCCGCGGCGGAAGCGCCCCTGCCCGGGGTGGCGGTCCTCCCCGTGCCGGAACCGACGCCGGAGCCGGCGCCCGCGCCCGAAGCGCAGCCCGAGGCCACGGCGGCCCCCACCGGGGAGCCCGCCCCCGCGCCGACGGCCGAGCCCGCCCCCGCGCCCGACATTGACACCATGCTCCCGGCCGAGCCTGTGCCGGTGGTCACCATGACCGAGGTGGCCGCCGCCGGCGTTGCCGTCGAGGGCCTGCTGCCCGCCGGCGCCGCGCTGGCGGTGCAGGAGGCCAACACCGATACTGCGGCCCGCGCCATCGCCGCCCTGCTGGACGAGGGCTACGCCCCCGCCGATGTGCAGGCGTGGGACATCACCCTGACCGATGCCGCCGGCGCCGCCATCCAGCCCGACGGCAGCGTGGCCGTCACCCTGCCCGTCGTCAGCAGCGAAACGCTTGCCGTCTACCACATCCGCGCCGATGGCACGGCCGAGTATGTGGCCACGCTGGCCCCCGGCGAGAACACCTTTACCGCCGCGCATTTCTCGGTGTATGCCGTCGCGGCCACCGAGGAAGTGCCCGCGCCGACGCCGGAGCCCACCCCCGAACCCACACCCGAACCGACGTCGGAGCCCACCGAGGAGCCGGCCGAGGAGCCGGCCGGCGACGAACCCGCCCTTGACGAGCCTGCCGAAGAACCAGCCGAAGAAGAACCTGCCGGCGAACCCGCCGACGGGGAGGACGGCATTATGCCGATCGCGGGCACGGAGGAGAAGGAACCCGCGCATATTGTTATTAGCTTTACCAAGAATGAGGAAAAGAGCAAGAAAGATCAAGAGAGGGATTGGTTTACCGGCCTTGTTCAAAACATAGGCGGTGATTTGATTACCGGCGCAACAACTGAAAGCGATGCCAACGTAAAAATTGAATTTTGTAATAAGGACGAAAACGGAGCGACGGTTAAGCCGGATACCATGGAAAACGTGGTTGCCGACAGCGGCGTGATATGGGTTCAAAAAGATAAAACCCTTTATATTGGCTATTATGCTGGCAATAGGGCAATACCCAATACAGTTGTTATGCCTGCCGGCACCAAAGTTACTTTTGAGATTTCGATAAAGGCAAAAGGCAGCTACACGTTCGTTTGCAGGCCGGGCAGCACAGAGATTAAGGATTTTACACCGACACCAACCGTTGAAATTGGTTCCTCGTTTAACGAGGACGGTGGAACGACCGCCCCCACCCAATATACCGTGAGCTTTGACGCCAACGGCGGCAGCGGCACGATGGCCGACGCCAAAGTGGAAGAAGGCAAAACGTACACCCTGCCGGAATGCAGCTTCACCGCGCCTGAGGGCCAGATGTTTGACCACTGGGAAGTGGGCGGTACAGCCTATGCCCCCGGCGAAAACCTCACCGTCACTGGCGATGTGACCGTCACGGCCGTTTGGGCAAAATGCTACACCATTACGCTCAAAGCGTTCGAGGGGGCTATTGCGGCAAGTTGGGAAACCCGGAACGTTGCGGAAGGCGAAGATTACGAAGTGGAAGGTCTCCCGGCCAGCTTTTTGCAGACAAACCATACTTTTGCCAAATGCTGGAAAGATGAGGCCACCAGAGATATCTACAATGTCGGTACTGTAATCGAAAACGTTGACCATGACATTGTCCTGATTGCGCAGTGGGATGAGGACATGAACAACGATGGCGTTGCCGACAAGTATCAGGCCTGGATGGAATTCAAGACGGAACCTAACGGCACCATCACGGTCACGCAGCCCGAAAATAAATTTGACATATACAGCGGGGTTCATGTCTTAAAGACGGTGTACTACACTACCCTTAGGACGGGGACTGGTTCGGCGACCGTGCAGGCAAAGGCGTTCAACGCAGATGGCTATGCGTTTGACTACTGGACGGTCGAGGCCACAGACGGCGCGGCGCCGCCCCTCGGCGCCGCTACCAATACGGCTGAGCTTAATTTCACCTTTGACGCCACGGGCGGCGTGACCTATACTTTCACCGCGCATTTTGACCTGGACGACAACGCCGACGGCATCCCCGACAAGTACCAGGCCAAGGTACAATTCGAGGTGAAGAACGGCACCCTGAATGAAGACGCGCCGGCCGAGCAGACCGTTACCTTTAAGACGGACGGCGTTTATGATGACACAAACGGCACCGCCAGCGTCACGCTGCCCACCGCGGCGCAGATGGCCCCGGCGGACGGCTACAAAAACACCGGCGCCTGGACGGATGAAAGCGGCGCGGCATTTGACGCAGACAGCAGCCTGAGCCGGGCAAGTGATAAAAACGGCGACGGCATCATCACCCTGACCTATACCTATGACGCCAAGACGAAGCTGACCGTGACCGGCATCACCATCAGCGGCAGCGATAAAAAAGTGTACAACGGTACAGAGCAGACGATGGACGCGGACAAAGTTACCGTGGCCGTCACGCTGGACGGTGGCTTCGACGCCGGCCTTGTCACCGCTGTGCTCAATGAAGCAGGCAAGGCAAAGCTGCCCAAGGGCAAGGATGTAAAGGCCGACGACGGGGCCTACACGAATGAGGAAGGGGCTTTTACCGCCGGGGACTTTACCGTCACCCTTAACGCCGATGCCGCCGGCGACTATATCTTGCAGGAGCCGGGTGCGTTGGTATCGGTGGAAAGCACGGCCAGCCTGACCATCACGCCGCTTGCCATTACCATTTCCGGCGAGGCTGAATTGCCGTACAACGGCACCGAACAAACGGCTGTCTTTGGCACCGCGAAAGGGGAAGGCATTTACCCCGTGACCGTCGAGCCCGAAATCCCGTCCGCCGATACGCTGGCCTACAGCGCCAGCGTCAAGGGCATTGCCCCCGGTGGCTATGCCGACAAGGAAGACGCCGAGGTGACGATCAACGGCGAGCCGGCGGCGGAGAATGCCAACTATACCATCACCGACAAAGTCCAACTGACCATTACCCCGCCGGAAGCTGCGGACGACGGCGACCCCGTCTATGTCACGATGGAAGAGGTCAGCACGCCGGAGCATGAAGGCGCCTACCATAACGGCGAGGAAATCCAGGTCAGGTTTACCGTCCTGGTGCTGAAGGATATCTACGGGAAAAAGGCCGACGAAAACGGTGCGAAACTTAAACTCAACTATAGCAGGAAAGGTAAATTGGGCCTTGTCAGCGCCAGTCCGTTGGTGGGCAACATTAAAGTGATATCTGCTAAAGGAAACGAGTCTAAAATCAGCGCTCCGGAAGGGGAAAACGTCATCCACGCCGGTACGGTTATCGAGTTTATGGCTACAGCAACGGTAGATGTGAGCGATAACGAATTCACTACAAACAGCACAAAGCTGCTGTACGAAGAGATTAAAGATGCAAAAGTCACCGTGCAGGACGGGTTCCAAGATAGAAACTACAAGAAAAAATATGGAACGTATGAAGCCATTCCTTCGGCACACAACCTCTACGCCCACCTCAACAGCAAAGAGTACGGCAAAGTCGTTGTGACCTATGACCCGAACGGCGGCATGGGCACCGCCTATGACGTAAAAGAGGAGCCCGATGCCACCGGCATGGCGTCCTTCACGATGCCGTCGGCAGAGGGAAGCGGCTTTACAAAGACGGACGAAAAAGGCAACACCTACCGCCTGATGGGCTGGGCCACTAAAAAAAGCGGAGCGGTAGAGTATGAGGTAGACACAACACAAACGTTCGGCAAGGATACCACCCTCTATGCGGTCTGGGAAGAGGAGATCGTCTTTGGGTATTCCATGGGCGGCGTCACAACGGCCACGCTGGAAGTGGCTGGCCTGGAAGAAGGCACCGATGACGGCGTCGCCGGCAAAAAATACGTAGACACGTATAAATATATCGAGGGCGATACGGTGACGGCCACCGCGGTCGAACCGAAGGCCAACTATGAATCGGCAGACGGCTCCGTTATGGAGTTCGTCGCCTGGTGGGACAAAGCCAACAATAAGGTCGTCAATGGCGGCGATACGGTCAGCCTGAGCGGCCACCCGCACACCATCGACGCTTTCTGGCTCAAGCTGACCCCGCCGGAAGAGGCAACGGCCACCTATGACGGCAGCGGCCATTCCATCGCGGAACCGCAGGGTGAGATCGTTGGCCAGACCAAAAAGCAGTCCGGCAAGGACTGGATAGAAACGCCCATCAAAGACCAGCTTGGCGTTGAGGTCACATACACCTACGCCGTGGACGGCAAGGAGTATACCGAACTTCCGAAGTTTACCGATGCCGGCACCTATGAATACAGCATCACCGCAAGCGTGACGGTCAGCGGCAAAACGGTGACGGTGACCGCCACCCAGACACTGACCATCACCCCCGCGCCCTACAGCGTGGCCACCGGCAGCGCCAGTAAGCTGTACGACGGAAAAGAGCTCACGAGCAGGGAATACACCCTTACGGGCATCGTGGAGGCCGACAAGGCCGAGGTGGTCCTTACGACCACCGGCAGCCAGACGCAGCCCGGCAGCAGCGAAAACGGGTATACCATGGATTGGGGCGATGCCCGGGAGGAAAACTACACGCTGGCAAGCGCCACGCTTGGCACCCTGCGCGTGTACCTCCAGACCATCGACCCCGATGACCCTGACGCCCTGCCCGCCCTGCCCGCCCTGCCCGACCCGGAAGACCCCGATACCGACCCCGCCGCCACCCCCGTTTACGGCGGCATCACGGTCGATGACCCGGCGGACCATGTGTATGACGGCGCGGCCCACCAGTGGGCCCCGGCCGTGGCGCTGGCGGACGGCACCGCCCTTGAGGCCGGCACCGACTATACCGTCACCTACTCCACCGACGATTTCACCAACGTCACCGGTACCATCACCGTGACCGTCACCGGCCGCGGCGGCTATACCGGCAGCGTGGAGCGCACCTATCAGATCACCCCGCGCCCGGCCACCGTCACCGCCGACGCCAAGACCAAAGCCTACGGCGCGGCCGACCCGGCCCTGACCGCCGTGACCGGCAACGTGGTCGCGGGCGAGACGCTCAACTACACGCTGGAGCGCGCCCCCGGCGAGGAGCCCGGCGACTATGCCATCACCGTGCGCCTGGGCGCCAACCCCAACTACACCGTTACCACGCAGGGCGCCGTACTGACCATTGCCCCCGCGCCCGTCGTCGAGCCCGAGCCGAGCCCCGAGCCGACGCCCGAACCCACCCCGGCGCCTGCGCCGACGCCAGAACCCACCCCCGCGCCGGAACCGACACCGGAACCGGCCCCGACCCCCGCGCCGGAGGCAACGGATACACCGGCAGCCACCCCTGTGCCGGAAGCGACGCCGGAGCCGGTAGTGCCCGCCGCGCCCACCACGCCGGCAGGCCCCACGGCGCCCACGACGCCCACCCGGCCCACGACGCCTGCGGCGCCCGTTGTGCCCGATACGCCCGATGATGCGCCCGATACCCCGGCCGGGTCTGACGCCCCGGCACAGCCGGCCCCCGAAGCCGACATCCCCGAGGACGAAACCCCGCTGGCCGGCACCCCGCAGGAAGCGGGCGGCGTGACCATTGAGGAGGACGAGACCCCGCTGGCCGGCGGCCCCCTGGCCGAGGACTGCTGCATCCTGCATCTGCTCATCATGCTGGTGGCGCTGGCTGTGGCGCTGTACTACACCCACAACCGCAAATCCCACCAGGAGGATCAGTTTGACCTGCGCCGCCGCATCGACGCGCAGTGACCCCTGAACGGGCCGCACAGCCCGCAAAACCAATTTCGCCGCCCGGCGCCAAATGGCGCCGGGCGGCGTTCACGTTGCCAGCTTTAGCGGCAAAAGAACCACCGGCTATGCCGGTGAGGGTAAAAATCTTTAGATACAAGAAAAGACCTCAAGGTATAATAGAGATGCGGTCAGCCAACTGCATCAAAATCATATCAGGAGGTCTTTTCACAATGAAAGAAAAAGATATCGGGAGCTTGTCACACACCACATGGAGATGCCAGTATCATATAGTGTTTGCCCCAAAATATCGCAGAATGGTAATATACGGGCAAATCAAAAAAGATATCGGCCAGATACTGCGGCAACTGTGCGAGCAGAAGGAAGTAGAAATCATACAGGCAGAAGCGTGCCCGGACCATATCCATATGCTGGTTAGACAATCTCACTGATTTCACTGATGGACCACTCATTTTGCAGAGAACAGAACAGAACCACCTTGACGATGTGAACCGTTTGATCCTTGTCAGAAAGAGTTTGCTTACAGATGAGCATATAATTCATGCCTGCCACGACCTGTTGACCGATGTAGAGCACCGGCATATAGGATGCGCCTACCATTTTGTCCAACGTTTGGGCAACACCCTCTTCGACCTCGCTCGGCATATTTGGCCGGGGCATATACTCGATCGTGTAATTTCCTGGTTGCATATTGAACTCCTTTCGCTGCTTAGTGCAGTATTAAAATATTTATACCACGATCTGCCAGAATGTTAAAGCCAGACCGATGATATACATTTGTTAAACCCAATGTGACTGCTCGTTGAATTTGTATTTATCCGCCTTCCTTTATGAGTACAATATAATCCTTGTTGTTTTTGCCTGGCATGGGTGGTTTCGTATGGCTTCTTTCAATGCCAGATAATCTCTCTTTTTCTGATATATTATCCGTAATATTGTCCATAAAAGTTTCAGCTGTTATATCATTATTTTGATTCGGCGGCCTTTTTAGCTTTTCTTTATGCTCTGAATTATTCTTCCTTTGCTATCGTCAACAAGATTTGTCGTGCACGGTGTATGCGCGTTTTGACCGCAGCGACTGAGAGCCCCAGAGCTTTGGCAATTTCATTCATTGAATATCCTTTATATTGTAACGTTAAGGGCACGCGATACATTGCATGCATATTTGTCAATGCGCTGACGACTTTATCAACAGTTTCATGGGTTATTATGATTTCCTCAAGGGATTTTACGTCAGTGTCGGAGCACTGTTCCTCCATAAGTTCTACCTGCGAAAAGCCTTGGCGATCCCACTTTCTCAAAAAATCGACCGCCTGGCTGTATGTGATCAGTCGAATGAATTGTGACAGCTCAGCCTCATTATCTGTACGGATCTTATCGATGTCCTTTATAATGCGCATATATGTATCTTGAACCACGTCCTCTGCCAAGTCTTTATTTTGAATGACCTCAAAAGCGACATGGTACATCAAGCCCGAGAAGCGGTTGTAAATGTAATGTATTTTGTTTTCCCGTTCATTGTCGCAATCTGCCACCAAATTCAGTGTCAGCATTGTATTCCCCTTTATTCCCCATCTACCATTTGTTATCCGAAAAAAATAAATGAAAGTTTCAAGATCGGCAGAAAAAGCAAACATGGCCGCTCCGCCGGGCAAGGGCGGAACGGCCATAGCTTTGGGCTTCAGGCTCTCATTGCATTTCAGATCAAACCCCTTAACACTGTTTGATCCAGGACAAAGAAATGGGCTCTGCGTACCCGTTGCAGGTAACCGAGGCACTGACTACGATTTTATAGCGGAGCCCTTCCTCTATTGCGCAGGATTTCCGGAAAATATGTTGGCTACCGTTGTAGGTGTCTGTCAGGCTGGATTTGTATATAAAAACATCGCTACCTGGAGATTTCTCTTCATACAGTGTGAGCGTACAAGCGATCCGGCTCGTGCCTTCAATGGCATATATCTCACAGGCATATTCGTCTGTTGATGCATAGATCGTCGGTGTCACGCTGATTACATTTTTCCACATGGGCTGCACCGTCTGGGGCGGCGCGGCCAGAGCTGTTGTTGTGATAAGAGCGGCCAAGACAAAAAAGAGCAATCCGGCGGTGACCTTTTTCATATACTTTTCACCTCTTTTTAAAATAAGCGAGAGCCTTATCATATATTCGCACAGAGCAGCGCAAGGGTTTCACAAATTGGCGTTGATATTTCCGCCAACTCGAAGAATATCCTCCGCCCCCGCAGTGCCGTACACCTTAAACAACAAACCGTTCTTTTGCCAGAAGAGCAGCATATTATCGCCGCCACGCACGATCCCCAAGGTCGCCGTGGTATTGCCCAGCATTACAGGATAAAAATCCATCTGTTCATTGTCCAGCGTATCAAATTGCTCCGACTCAAGGCGCAACGCTCTCACACAAAGGCGCTTTCCCGTGCTGCTTATATAGGACGCGGCGTATTCCGCTTCGCTTATATAAGGCGTCTCGGCCAGTGCAAATCCATCCGGAATACACGCAAGTAAGATGTTTTGCGGCACTGCTTCGGTAACGGAGCGGCTGCCGGCATAAAGCCATCCAGTAAAACCGTCATACCATTCCGTAACAGTTTGCACAATGGAGGCCTGCACAGCATGCGCAGGCAGCAAAGCCCCAAAAAACAGTGTGCAAAGTACTGTAAAGGCCAACGTGTACTTTTTGGCCTTTTTCATCCCTTCTTTGAGCTTTTCTTTGGCGTTAGTCTTTGTCATCAGTTTTTCCATCCGTTTGCAGAAAGCCTCGGATGGATCGAATTCTTTATTCATTTGCTGCAGGCTTGGCAACCGGTTCATATCCAGCGCTTCCGCTTCCATTACAGCCATGGCAATCAAAGTATCCGGTTTCACACGGATCACATTATCGTTCTGCATCAGGGGCTTCCTCCAGCATTTCCAACAGCAATTTTCTCGCCCGGAAAAGTCTGACTTTAACAGTCGACTCCGGTATTTCCATGATTCTTGCGATTTGCGTGATCTTGTAGCCTAAAATTTTTAATTCCAGCGGAACACGGTAGATCGTGTCCAACGTGTCCACCTTGCCTACTATTTTTTCAAATGATATCCTGTCTATCGCCAGTTCGGCAGGCTCCGGTTCTTTAGATGCTTGCAGATGACGCAGGTCTTCTGGATCTGAAACCTCCATCTTGGTAAGGTGCCGGATATAGTCTACCGCCTGACTGTGAGCAATCAGGCGGATGAATCTTCGCAATTCGGATTCATTGTCAAACCGAATGTCATCTATTATCCGAATCAAATGTAAAAAAGTTTCATGTACAACATCTTCTGCCAAATAATGGTCATGTGTCACCTTAACCGCAGTATAAAAGATAAGGCCTTTATAATCATTGTATAACCGTTCGATTTGTGCCCGCTGCTCAGCATTTTCCGCGAGCGACAAATAAAATACCAGCATTTCATCACGTCCCGACTGTCATGCTTTGCCTGATTCCACTCAATCAGAGCGCGTAAGATACCACTCCAAGAAATCTGAAATAAATTTTCGCTGTGTGTCGCTACAATTTTCCATTCTGTAAGTCAATTCTTCCGAAAGGAAGTTGCAGCTGCGTTCTACAGCTGCGGGCAAAAATACATACACCGAGCAGTTCAATGTTTCGGCAAATGCATAAAGCAATTCCAAAGAAGGACGCGCAACACCACGTTCCACTCTACTCAAATATTGTGCATTTATGTTGACCATCTCCGCTAACTTTTCTTGTGTCAACTTCATCTCACGTCGCTTTTGTCGGATCCGCTTTCCAATTTCGATATCCAAGTCAGCCATTGTCAATCACCTCAGCAAAAGCGTATCAGTTTGTCAATTTGCTTTTGAGGGTTTAATAAATCTACTATTATACCTATTTAGTCTATTATTCATCGAAAATGAGAAATATTAGATACCTTACTTGCTCTATTCGGTTTAACTCGGCAGTGCATTGTTTTAAAGGTCTGATAACAAGCTGGACAGGGTCGGAAATATAAAATCAGTGAAATTGCGGAGCTTTTGTACTTTTTTCTTCAATTTATATGTGCCATACTGGTATTGCTCAAAATTGAAATGAGCGTAAGAGGGCGGCCCACTGCGGATCCTTCCCTCTTGTTTTTTGCCCTTTCTTCGAAGAGTGAAGGGAGGTGAGAACATAAAACATCGGAACACGGTGGGTGCCGCCGGCACCGCCCGCCGCTGGATGAACGCCTGGTGCCGGAAGCTCTTTACCGACATGGGTGGCAAATTCCTCGCCAACCCCTTGAGTTTTTGAAAGGACGGTGTTATGAAAAGAACTCTCAAAATATTCTCGCTGCTCCTGTTCCTGCTCTGCGCTCTGCCAGCCTCGGCCGTGACCGAGGCGGATGTGCAGGCCGCTGTGGACGCGCAGGGGCGGGATGCCGTTTCCGGCAACCTCTTCCTTTGGCTCCTGTGCGCCATTGCCTTCCTCAAGATACGTACGAAGCTCGACAACATCCTGCATTCGCTTGGCCTTGGCGCCGGCCGGCCTCCGGGTTCCATGCTTACCGAGGCACTAATGGCTATGCGCGGGCTGCAGATCGGCAAAGCCTTCGTCACTGGGACGCTGTTTGGCGGCAGGAACGCAGCCGGTCCGGCCGGCACTTCCAAAGCCTCCCCCGGCGGGATGTCCGGCGGTCTGGCCGGCGCCGTCGGCCGTAAAGTCACCGGCGATACCACCGCAGCACTGGCAGGCACAAGTTCGGGCGGCTGGGCAGCCGGTATCGTCAGCGGGAGAAGATCAGCCCAGTGTCCCCACATCCCCAAGCATCCAGCAGGCCGCTCTGCAGCGTGTTGCGACCGGCGCCATGGGTAATCCGACCACCGACGTCGAGATCGGCGGCGGCAAGATCACCGGCAAGGAAATCATTCCCGGCCGGGGCAATATCGCCTTCGCCATGTACAACGCAAAACAGTTTGAGAAACCGACCGGCCACTACACCGTACAGCAATCCCTTGACGGTGAAAAGTGGTACAAGGTCTATGCGACGGCCGCTATCGAGAAAAGGCCCACGGTCAGGGACGAAGAGACCGGACGCTATCAATATGAAGAGCACAAGGTTGGCTGTGCTGCCGAAAGCCTCCAACAGGAGGCGGTAGCGCATGGCCGACCAGCAAAACCAGGAACCGCTCGACCAGCTTGCCACAGCCGCCCGGAATGCCGGGAGGCTCGGCAAGATCGCAGCGGCCGGGGCCAGCGGCGGCGTCCAAGGAGCAGGGGCACAGGCGGTCAAGGAATACCACCATGAGATGGTCTTCTTTGCCGTCGCGGTGCTCTGCCTGCCGATCCTCATGCTGCTCCTGCTCCCAACGGTCATCTTCAACGGTGTAATGGATTCACCTGACAGCCCTGACAGCTTCATCCTCAACAATGATGCCGCTGTAGCAGAGAACGCCATAGTCATCAAGGACCGCATCGGCGCCGTGCTGCAGCAGGATTACGAGGACACCCTGACCGCCATTGAGACCGTCCGTGCCTCACAGACCTATTCCGACGTGACCGACCTCGTCGCCGGCGATGTGACTTTCGATACGCTCTCTATTCTTTCCATGTACTGCGCCCACACCGGCGCCGCCGACTACACGCAGATCAGCATCGATGATTTGGAAAAGCAGGTCAAGGACCATCAAGGCAGCTATTACAGCTACACCACCTCCACCGAGACAAGGACCGTAACAGAGGAAGTACCGGCCGAGGACGGCACCACCATCGAGGTTGAAAGTCAACAGACCTTTACCGTCTACACGGTGGCTTATGCGGGCAAAGACTATTTTGGCGATACGGTATGGAATCTGACCGAGGGCGAAAAAAGCCAGGCCAGCGACTATGCCGCCAACCTGACCCTGTATCTGTATGACCTCAAGGGGCGGGAAGGGGTATCCATTCTGGATGAGCTTGACGCCTACCTGTAGGCCCATCCCTCGACCGGCGTTGTCAGCGGCGAGTTCGGCAATCCGTTCAATGATTCCAACTGGCGCACCCACATCTCATCCCCGTTTGGGCACAGAGCGGATGTTGGCCTGGCCGGGCGGCACAGTAGTAACCGCCACATCGGGCGACAGCTATGGCAACTATGTGGTCATCGACCACGGCGGCGGGCTTTTCACCCTGTATGCCCACTGCTCGCAGCTGCTGGTCTCGGCCGGGGACGTCGTTTCCAAGTATGACACCATTGCCAAAGTCGGCTCCACCGGCGATTCCACCGGCAACCACCTGCACATCGGCGTCATCAAAGAAGGTGCTTTTGTGGACCCATTGCCCTATCTGAATTAAAACAAAAGACCGGGAATTGTACATTACCAATTCCCGGCCGGCTTATGGGTATGTCAGCTTCTCAACAATTCTTTATACCTTTCTTGTTCATCAGCAGGGATACGAAGCACAGCCATAGCTTGCTCTACAGTTTGCCCCATACTTTCCATAAGATTGCGAATCAATTTAAGCGTGGCTTTTTCTTCGCCTTTTTCCAAAACACCTTGACTTACGTTACACATGGTCTGCACCTCACTTTCGATTTCCTGTGTCATCGGTAAATC
>CANRCB010000009.1 GCA_947629015.1 uncultured Gemmiger sp. | reverse complement strand
ACCGTGCTGCTGCTGCAAGGCGGCGCCGTGCGCTGGCAGGGCCCCGCCGCGCAGCTGGACATCGCCGCGCTGGACGAGGTGTACGGCATGGACGTGCGCGGGTATATGCAAAAGGCGCTGGCCCGCTGGCAGGGGTAAAAAAAGGGGCAGAGAGGGTAACGGCCACCCCGTAGGGGCCGCATCGCAGGGCGCCCCGGTGGGGCCGCCGCCCTACGGAGATACAGGAAAACGTATCATTTACCTCGTAGGGGCCGATTACAATCGGCCCGCAAACGGGATGCCATTTGCGGGGCGTCGGGGACGCCGAGCCCTACGGTTTGCCTGAAAACATCATCCACCTGCGGCGGGGTGAGGGCAGGGCCCTACGTTTTTGGCAGACGTGTCCGGTCGGGTTGTAGGGCGGGGTCTTGACCCCGCCGCAGCGGCATGGGGGCTGCCGCCCTACGGAGATACAGGAAAACGTATCATTTACCTCGTAGGGGCCGATTACAATCGCCCTGCAAACGGGATGCCATTTGCGGGGCGTCGGGGACGCCGCCCCCTACGGTTTGCCTGAAAACATCATCCACCCGCGGCGGGGTGAGGGCAGGGCCCTACGTTTTGGCAGACATGTCCGGTCAGGTTGTAGGGCGGGGTCTTGACCCCGTCGCGGCGGCATGGGGGCCGCCGCCCTACGGAGATACAGGAAAACGTATCATTTACCCTGTAGGGGCCGATTACAATCGGCCCGCAAATGGCATCTCATTTCCGGCTGCTTTGTAGGGCGGGGGCTTGCCCCCGCCGCGTCCTCCTTGCCGCTGCGGCAACGTTTTCCGGCGAGCTCAAGGGCCCGCCCTGCACACTTCCAAAAGGCAACCATCATTTCTTGACAGTCTGTGCCGCGGCCAAGGGCTGCGGCGCAGGGCAAAAGCCGCCGCACCCGGCAGGGTGCGGCGGCTTTATTTGGCGCTATTGGGCGTTATGCCGTTTGCAGCTTACAGCTCGGCGAAGTACTTGATGGTGCGGACCATCTGGGAGGTGTAGCTGTTCTCGTTGTCGTACCAGGAGACGACCTGGACCTGATAGGTGTCGTCGTCGATCTTGGCGACCATGGTCTGGGTGGCGTCGAACAGGCTGCCGTAGCGCATGCCGATGACGTCGGAGGAGACGAGCTGCTCCTCGGTGTAGCCGAAGCTCTCGGAGGCGGCGGCCTTCATGGCGGCGTTGATGGCGTCCTTGGTGACGTCCTTGCCCTTGACGACGGCGACCAGCAGCGTGGTGGAGCCGGTGGGCACGGGCACGCGCTGCGCGCTGCCGATGAGCTTGCCGTTCAGTTCCGGGATGACCAGGCCGATGGCCTTGGCGGCGCCGGTGGAGTTGGGCACGATGTTCACGGCGCCGGCGCGGGCACGGCGCAGATCGCCCTTGCGCTGCGGGCCGTCGAGGATCATCTGGTCACCGGTATAGGCGTGCACGGTGGTCATGATGCCGGAAACGATGGGGAACGCCTTGTTCAGCGCGTTGGCCATCGGGGCCAGGCAGTTGGTGGTGCAGGAGGCGGCGGAGATGATGGTGTCATCCTTGGTGAGGGTGTGCTCATTGACGGAGTAGACGATGGTGGGCAGGTCGTTGCCGGCGGGCGCGGAGATGACGACCTTCTTGGCGCCGGCGTCGATGTGGGCCTGGCTCTTGGCCTTGGAGGTGTAGAAGCCGGTGCACTCCAGCACGACGTCAACGCCCAGCTCGCCCCACGGGCACTCGGCCGCGTTGGTGATCTTGTAGATCTCGATCTCCTTGCCGTCCACGATGATGGAGTGGTCGGTGCTCTCGACGGTGTGCTTGTTCTCGCCCACACGGCCGAGGAAGGAGCCCTGCGCGGTGTCGTACTTGAGCAGATGCGCGAGCATCTGGGGGCTGGTCAGGTCATTGATGGCGACGACCTCATACCCATCCGCCTCAAACATCTGGCGGAAGGCCAGACGGCCGATGCGGCCAAAACCATTGATAGCAACTTTAACAGCCATAGTGAAGTTCCTCCTATGAAGATTCTCCGTTGCGGCGGGACCGCAGTCCGGTACTTTTATTGTAGCCGATTCCCGTACAAACTGCAAGGGGGCTTGTTACTTTTTTGACGTGATTTTTTTGCCGGTGCGGCGCCGCGGCGGCAAAATCTGGCAGGCGCGCGGCGGGGCGCTGCGGGGCATACTGTTACAAACGCCGGAAAGGATGGTTCCGATGCCTGCCGCACCCCTCCCCCCGCCCGCCGCCGGGCTTTTGTGCGCCTGCCGCACGGCCCTGGCGCGGCGGGCCGCCGCCCTGGCCGCCGCCGGGCAGACGCCGGATGCCCTGCTACCCGCTTTGTGCCGCCTTACGACGGCCGAGCTGCTGCAGATGCCCGGCCCGGCCCCCGCCGCCGTTGACATTGAGGCCGAGCTGTGCGCCCTGTGCGCCGCCGCCGCGCAGGCCGTGCGGCGGCGGCCCGGCTGGCTGCGGGTCTGCCCGGCCGGGCGGGCGCTGCCCGTGGGGGTGCCGCGTCGGCTTTTGCAGGCGGCGGTGCTGGGGGTGCTGGCCGGGGCGCTGCGGCGCGGCCGGCCGGCACAGGTCGGCTGGCGTGCGGGCGCGGGCGGGGCGCTGCTGTGGGTGCGCGGCGCGCCCCCCGCGCCGGAGCAGGCCGGGCTTTTGCCCCGGCTGGCCGCGGTGGGCGGCGGTGCGGCGGCGGTGGCGGCCCGGCCGCCCTTTGCCGCGGCGGTGCGCCTGCCCCTTGCCGCCGTGCCGGCACAACAAAAAGCGGCCGGCCAGGCAGAGGACCTGCTGGCCGACCGGTACAGCCTTTTGTATCAGTACCTTTCCGGCTTCTGCGCCGGGCCTGACCTTTGACGTTTCCCCGCCGGCGCCGGCGCGGCGGCAAGCCGGGGGCCGGTGCACCGCCAGGCGCACAGCAGCCCGCCCGCCCCCAGGCAGGCCAGCACCCCCGCGCACAGCATTTCACGCAGGGTGGCGGCGCCCCACGCCCATTCGCACACCGTCTGGGGCAGCTCGATGCAGGCGCAGAACAAAAAGCACGCCGCCCCGGTGGTAAACAGCATGGCCGTGCCCGGCTGCGCGGGCACATACAGCAGGCGCAGCAGCGCGGCAAAAAAGGCCAGCGCCGCGACGGCGCTCACCACGCACAGCGTGGCGCCCAGCCGGGTGACGGCCGACGGCGCGAAGATGGCGCGCTGCGCGGCCAGCCACAGCAGCCACGGCAGCGGCAGCAGCCCGCACAGGGCACTGCCGCGGGCGGGGCGCGCCCCGGCCTGCCACGCCAGCAGCGCAAAGCCTGCCGCGGCTGCCCAGGCCAGCAGGCGTTCCACGGCGGTGCCCGCCGACGCGGCACACAGCACGCCCGCCGCCAGCAGCATCACCGCCAAAGCGCGGTCGGGGCGGGCCAGCACCGCCGGCGCGGCCGCGGCCGACCGCGCGGCAAGGCGCAGCAGCGCCACCGCGGCCGCCAGCGCCAGGCAGCGCGCCAGCACCGGCCAGCGCAGCACGAAACCCGTCGCGGGGTCGGTGCAAAGCAAAAGGTCGGCCATGCGCAGCGCGCCTGCGCCCAGGCACAGCGCCAGCACCAGCCAGAATGGCCCGCGGCGCGCCGGCTGCAAAGTTCCCATAAAAAACCTCCTGCGCGGCGGCATATCCGGCCGCCGCGCCGCATACATTTGGGTAACGGGGGCAGGGGCCGCGGCCCAAAAGCGGCCAAGCCCTGCCCTTTATTGTACCCGCTGCCGATGTAAATTGCAAGTAGGGAGGGCCCTTGTGTGAAACGTACTGTCCTTTGTGCGGCGCTGCTGTGCGCGCTGGCCGCCGCCGCCCCGTTTTTGTGCCTGCTGCCGGTGTTTTCGGCCGGGCTGCCCGCCGCAGCCGAGCGGCCCGGTGTTTCGGCGCCGCCCGCGGCCGGCGGCGGGACGCCCGCCGTGCCCGCCACCGCCGCGCCCACCGCCCTGCCCGCCCCATCCGCCACGCCGCGGCCGGAGCCGGACCCCATCCGCCTGTATGACGAGGCCGTCGGCGAGGTTCGCACGGTGCCGCTGGAGGAATATCTCGTCGGCGCGGCGGCGTGCGAGATGCCCCCCACCTGGCCGGACGACGCACTGCTGGCCCAGATGGTGGCCGCGCACAGCTATGCGCTGTACCAGCGCGGCCTGGAAACCACCGCGGACGGCGCATACCTGACGGTGAACAGCGCGCTGTGCAGCGGCTGGACCACGGCGGAGGTGCTGCAAAGCCTGTGGGGCGAGGATTTTGAGAGCCGCTACACCCGCTTTTGCACGCTGGCGCAGCGCGTTTTGTACGACGTGCTGACCTATGACAGCGCGCCCGCCGCGGCGTGCTACCACGCCATCAGCACCGGGCACACCGAGGCCAGCCAGAACGTGTGGGTGGAGAGCCTGCCCTACCTGCAAGGGGTGGATTCCAGCTGGGACAAAAGCGCCCCCGACTATGAGGTGACCATCCAGTACGGCAGCCAGCAGGTGTATGACGCGCTGGCCGCGGGGCTGGGCGCCGCGCCGGAAGGCGCCCCGGCCGATTGGGTGGGCAAAACGGTGTGGGACGCCGCCGGCTATGTGCAGAGCATCGAGCTGGGCGGCCACACCTTTACCGGCACACAGGTGCGCACGGCGCTGGACCTGCGCAGCGCCTGCTTTGCCATCGCCTGGCGGGACGGCAAATTCGTCATCAGCACGCGCGGCTACGGCCACGGCGTGGGGTTGAGCCAGTACGGCGCCTGCGCCATGGCCGAGGGCGGCGCCACATGGCAGAACATCCTTGCCTACTACTTCCCCGGCACCGAATTGCAACAGTGGGCCTGAGGCGGGACGGGCACCGTTTGCGGGGCCCCTCGCCCCGGCCCCCTATCTTCGCGCTAAGAGCCGCCCTTCGGGCGGCTCTTAGCTTTACGGCGGGGTCAAGACCCCGCCCTACAAGTAAACCAGAAAAGAGATGCCATTGGCGGGCCGATTGTAATCGGCCCCTACAGAGTAAATGATACGTTTTCTCATTTCTCCTTAGGGCGGCATACCCTCATGCCGCCCTACGTTTTTGGCAGACGTGTCCGGTCGAATTGTAGGGCGGGGTCTTGACCCCGCCGTGGCGTAAGCATCTGCCCGGCACCCATTTATGGCGCGCGTACGCGCGCCGCCCATTTCGGAACGGCTCTCACTGCGCGCCGCTTTGCGGCGCTTCGCTCCGGCCGTTTTTGCCAAAACAAATTTTTATCGGCCGATAAAAATTTGCTTTGGCAAAAACCGTGTTTACGGCAGCTGCCGGCGCACGAGCACCGTCTCCGGCGTGGCGGCGGCCTGCTCCGACAGCGGGCGCTTGAGCAGCCGCAGCAGCAGCGCGGTCAACGCCGTGCCGGCCGCCAGCGCGGCGACGAAGCCGCCGGGGTTGGTCATCACCGGCAGCAGGAACAGCCCGCCGTGCGGGGCGGGGACGCCGCAGCCAAGCCACTGGCACAAAAGGCCGGCCAGCACGCTGCCCGCAAAGCAGGCGGGGATGACGCGCAGCGGATCCCGCAGGGCGAAGGGCAACGCGCCCTCCGTTACGAACGAGGCGCCCAGCAAAAAGTTGCCGGGGGCGGCGCGGCGCCCCCCCTGGGTGAACCGGTCGGGGAAAAGCAGGCACGCGACGGCGATGCCGATGGGCGGCGTCATACCGCCGACCATCACGGCGGCCATGATGTCGTACTGGCCGTTCATCAGCGCCACGGTGCCGAACAGGTACGCCGCCTTGTTGACGGGGCCGCCGTAATCAATGGCCATCAGCCCGCCCAGCGCCGCGCACAGCACCAGGCGGCTGCCGCCGTGCAGGCTGGTGAGTCCCGCGTAGATCCATTGGTTGAACCGCCCCAGCGGCGGGTTGACGATGAGCACCATCAGCACCGTCATCAAAAACAGGCTGACGGCCGGGTACAGCAGGGTGACCTTGATCTGTTCCAGGTTTTTGGGCAGGCGGTTGCCCAGCCAGGTCATGCCCCTGAGCAGCGCCCCGGCGCTGAACCCGGCGATGAGCGCGCCCCAGAACCCACCCGATACCCAGGCGGCCGGGTCGCCCAAGGTGATGCCGGCGTAGGCGAAATACCCGCCCATGGCGCCCGGCACAAAGGCCGGCACGCCGCCGATGCTGCTGGCGATGAAGCCCGCCAGCACGACGTACATCAGGGCAAAACAGTACTGCCCCACCGTATACAAAAGCCCCGGGAAACCCTGCTCGTGCCCGGCGATGACCCCGCCCGAGAGCAGGAAGGACAGCGCGATGAGGATGCCGCCGCCGGTGACGAAGGGCAGCATCCGGGTGATGCCGCTCATCAGATGGTTGTACAGCCGGTGCGCAAGATCCAGCACCGGCGCGGCGCGCGTGCGGGCACCGGGCGCTGCGGCCGGGGCGGGCTCCGCCGCAGGGAGCGGGGCGTCGCCGCCGGCGGGGCGGGCGGCCGCGGGCTGGTATTCCGGCGCGGTGCCGGAAAGCGCGCGGTGCAAAAGCTGTTCGGGGTGGCGCACGGCCTCCCCCACCGGCACATACACCAGCGGTTTGCCGGTAAAGCGCTGCATCTCCACCGCGCGGTCCGCCGCGATGAGGATGCACTCCGCCTCCGCGATCTCCCCGGAGGTGAGCGGGTCCTCGATGCCGGCGGCGCCGTCGGCCTCGACCCGGACAGGGATGCCCATCACATCGGCCTGCTCCAGCAGCGCCTGTTTGGCCATAAAGGTGTGGGCGATGCCGGCCGGGCAGGCCGTGACCGCCGCCACGCGGCAGGGCTGCGGCGCGGGAGCGGCCTGCGCCCCGTCGCCGGGCTGCAAAACCGCCAAAAACGCCTGCGCGTCCTGCGCGGCGGCAAGGCGCCCGGGCACGCCGGGCTGCATCAGGCGGCCGGCCAGGTCGGCCAGAATGCGGACGTGGGCATCGGCCTCGCCGGCGGGCACGGCGATCAGGAACAGCACCCGCACCGCGTCGGCGCCGTCGGCGCCGGGCAGCGGGTCCCGCAGGGTGGCCGCGGCCATGACCGGGGCGCTGACGGCCGCCGTTTTGGCGTGCGGCACCGCGATGCCGCCGCCGGTATCGGTGGGGCCGGCGGCCTCCCGCGCAAGCACATCGGCCGTGAGGGCGGCGGCATCCGTCACCGCGCCGCTGCCCTCGGCCAAAGCGACGAGGGCGCGCACGGCCACGGCGCGGTCGGCGGCCCGCAGCCCCAGCGCGATGCGCTGCGGCGGCAGCAGTGCGGCCAGCTCCATGCCGGCACCCCCTTCCCTATCGGAGATATATTCTTATTATACAGGAAAGCCGGGGGGCCGCAAATAAGAGGTTTTACCAAAATTTTTAGCAAAAAGGGCCAAAATCCCGTCAGGTTGCCGAAGCTGTGCGGCGGGGTCAAGACCCCGCCCTGCAAAGCGCCCGCAAATGGGATGCCGTTTGCGGGGCGTCGAGGACGCCGAGCCGCAGCGAGGCGTTTCGGAGCGCAAGCTCCGGGCTTCACACCGGAGCCAAGCGGGCCAAAGGCCCGGCTCTTGGCGCGGAGATCGCCGCCCCCTACGGTTTCCGGGAACGTCATCCATCCGCGGCGGGATGAGGGCCGCAGGGCGCCCCGGTGGGGCTCCCGCCCTACGGGGATATGAGAAAACGTATCGTTCGGACTGCAGGGCGGACGCCCGCCGTGCACCCCCTCCTTTGCAGCGTGTCGAGTTTCTCGACACGCTGTGCCCGCGGCGCCATGCGCCGCGGGCTGACCAATAAGAATTTGATTTGGCAAAAACGGCCGGCCCCCCGCGCCAAGAGCCGGGCCTCTTTTTTGCGGTACAGCGTGGCTTATTCGTATTCCACAACGTCCAGCCAGCGCTCGAGCAGGTCCTTTTCCTCGGGGATTTGCTTGCCCAGGCGGCTGGCGGCGGTCACCGGCAGCCAGCGCTGCACGTACTGTTTGGCGGTGTCGCTCATCTCGCAGTAGGTGTCCATATACAAATCGGCCAGCTTTTGGTCCTTGAGCGCGAACAGCAGGTAGGTGGTGGCGGCGTCGGCTGCGGCGTTGCCCTGCGTGGCGTGAGACCAGTCGAGGATGTGGTACCTGCCCTCGGGGTCGACGATGATGTTGCTGGGGTTGAAATCCCCGTGCAGCACCTTGGTGTGCTTGGGCATGCTGGCCAGCCGTGTGCGCAGCTCGTAGCGGGTGGTGGCGCTGAGCTGTTTGGAGGCCGCGATCTTGCCGTCCCATTTGTCCTTGAGCTTGTTGAGCTTGGGCTCCTGCTTGCTGTGCACCTCCATCTGCAAAGCGACGAAGTCACGCATATATTCCTTGATTTTTTCCGGGTGCTCGGCCATCAGCTGTTCAAGGGTCTTACCCTCGACATAGTCGTAGACGATGCACCAGTTGCCGTCCTCCGTCACGGTGACGGCGTGGACCTTGGGCACCGGCAGGCCGGTCGTCTCGATGCGGGCCTGGTTGAGCGCCTCGTTGAGGACGTCGGCCTTGGGGAAGTTCTTGTCAAACACCTTGACGGCGGTGTCGCCGTCGCGGTAGATGGATTTGTGGGCGCGGGTGGCCAGCACATTTTTGTTCTCTTTCATGCCTGTTCCCTCCTTCTTTATTGGGCCTTGTATTTGTCGCCGTAGTAGGCGCGCAGATACATTTCCTTGATCTCGGCGATCAGCGGGTAGCGCGGGTTGGCGCCGGTGCACTGGTCGTCAAAGGCATTCTCGCACATTTCATCCAGCGTGGCAAGGAAATCTTCCTCCTTGACGCCGTAGTCGGCGATGGTCTTTTTGACGCCGACGGCGGCCTTGAGCGCCTCGATCTTGTCGATCAGCCTGCGCACGGCCTCGGCGTCGTCCTTCGCCTCGATGCCCACAAAGCGGGCGCACTCGGCGTAGCGGGCCTGTGCGTGCGGGTACCGGTACTGCGAGAAGGTGCCCATCTTGGCCGGGGCCTCGGCGGCGTTGTACTCGATGACGAGCGAGATCAGCAGCGCGTTGGCGAGGCCGTGGGCGATGTGGTGGTAGGCGCCCAGCTTGTGCGCCATCGAATGGCAGACGCCGAGGAAGGCGTTGGCGAAGGCCATGCCGGCAAGGCAGGAGGCGTCGGCCATCTTCTGGCGGGCCTCGACGTTGCTGCCGTCCTCATAGCAGGCGGGCAGGTAGTCAAACACGTTCTTCATCGCCTTGAGGGCGAGGCCATCGGTGTAGTCGCTGGCCATGACCGAGACGTAGGCCTCGAGCGCGTGGGTCAGCACGTCGATGCCGGAGGCGCTGGTCAGGCCGCGCGGTTGGCTCATCATGTTGTCGGTGTCGACGATGGCCATGTTGGGCAGCAGCTGGTAATCGGCCAGCGGGTACTTGATGCCGGTCTTTTCGTCGGTGATGACGGCGAAGGGCGTGACCTCGGACCCGGTGCCGGAGGAGGTCGGGATAGCGACGAAGTATGCCTTCTCGCCCATGGTCGGGAAGGTATAGACGCGCTTGCGGATATCAAGGAAGCGCAGCGCCATATCCTCAAAAACGGCCTCCGGGTGCTCGTACAGCACCCACATGATCTTGGCCGCGTCCATGGCCGAGCCGCCGCCGTAGGCGATGATGACGTCGGGCTCAAAGGCGGTCATCTGTTTGGCGCCCGCCTGGGCGTTGGCCAGCGTCGGGTCGGGCTGGACATCCGAAAAGCACTGGTAGGCGATGCCCATCTCGTCCAGCTTGTCGGTGACCGGCTTGGTGTAGCCGTTGCGGTAGAGGAAGCTGTCGGTGACGACGAAGGCGCGCTTTTTGTTCATCACGGTGCCCAGCTCGTCGAGGGCGACGGGCATACAGCCCTTTTTGAAATAGACCTTTTGCGGGGTGCGCAGCCAGAGCATGTTCTCCCTCCGTTCGGCTACCGTTTTGATGTTGAGCAGATGCTTGACGCCGACGTTCTCGGACACCGAGTTGCCGCCCCAGCTGCCGCAGCCCAGCGTCAGCGAGGGGACCAGCTTGAAGTTGTAGAGGTCGCCGATGCCGCCGTGTGACGACGGCGTGTTGATGACGATGCGGCAGGTCTTCATGGCGGCGGCGTGTTTGGCCAGCTTTTCGGTCTCGCGCGGGTCGATGAAGAGCGAGGCGGTGTGCCCATAGCCGCCGTCGGCGACGAGGCGCTCCGCCTTGGCAAGGGCCTCGTCAAAGGTTTTGGCCTTGTACATGGCCAAAACGGGGGAGAGCTTCTCGTGCGCGAACTCCTCCGACAGCTCGACCGATTCGACCTCGCCGATGAGGATCTTGGTGCCCAGGGGCACCTCGACGCCGGCCATCTGCGCGATGTTGTACGCGCTCTGGCCGACGATGCGGGCGTTGAGCGCGCCGTTGATGAGGATGGTGTGGCGGACCTTGTCGAGCTCCTCGCCCTTGAGGAAGTAGCAGCCGCGGCGGGCAAACTCCTGCTTGACCTGCGCGTAGACAGGGGCCAGCACCGTGACCGACTGCTCCGACGCGCAGATCATGCCGTTGTCGAAGGTCTTGGAATGGATGATGGAGCTGACGGCGTTGCGGATGTCGGCGGTCTCGTCGATGATGACGGGGGTGTTGCCGGCGCCGACACCCAAGGCCGGTTTGCCGCTGGAATAAGCCGCCGTGACCATGCCGGGGCCGCCGGTGGCCAAGATCAGATCCGCCCCGCGCATGAGGTTCTGGGTCAGGTCGAGGGCGGGCGCGTCGATCCAGCCGATGATGCCCTCCGGTGCGCCGGCCGCGACGGCGGCATCGAGCACCACCCTGGCGGCGGCGATCGTGCAGTTCTTGGCGCGCGGGTGCGGCGAAATCAGGATAGCGTTGCGCGTTTTGAGCGCCAGCAGCGCCTTGAAGATGGCGGTGCTGGTCGGGTTGGTGGTGGGGATGACGGCGGCGATGAGGCCGATGGGCTCGGCGATGCGCTTGATGCCGAAGGCCTTGTCCTCCTCGATGACGCCGCAGGTCTTGGTGTGCTTGTAGGCGTTGTAGATATACTCAGCGGCGTAGTTGTTCTTGATGACCTTGTCCTCGACCACGCCCATGCCGGTCTCCTCAACGGCCATCTTGGCCAGCGGGATGCGCTGGGCGTTGGCGGCCTTGGCGGCGGCATAGAAGATGGCGTCCACCTGCTCCTGCGTATACGTTGCAAATTTTTGCTGCGCAGCGCGCATGGCGGCCATTTTGGCGGCGAGCGTCTCGGCGCTGTCCACTACGGCGGGCACGGGCTTGTTCGGTTCCTTAGGCTTTGGCATACGGGGATCCTCCTTGTGCTGCGGGTGCTGTGTGACCAGGATACGCGGGGACGCCTTCCCGCAGGATGCGGGGCACGGCGCGCACGATACCCGGCGTCACGGGTTTGAACGCCCCAATATTGTTAAATAATTATCAATATTGGGGCAAACGATTGCCACAAATCTATTTTGTGGCACAGGCACAGCATATCACATCGTTAATAAAATATCAATCCGCGATTCGGGGAACCTGCACAAGGGAAAATAGAATTTTTTGTGCGTTTCGTCAAAATGCGGTGATCGTGGCCGGGGTGCATATCGTTCTCACGGGAGACAAGGATTTTCCAAGCCTGGAGTTGGAACATCCCAAGTGCATAACAGCGGCACAGTTTTTAGCCCTTGAAGAAATAGAAAACGAAACGGGGCCGGACACACGGTGAATGTGTCCGGCCCTGTTTTGTATCTGATGTTGAAGGATGACCGCCGGGGTCTACACTGTCACGGGTTGACAGTCACACCCTCGTCAAAAGCATTTTCCGCGACTTTGGCGTCAGGGTTGGGGATGGTTACACTGGTCAGACCGCAATTGCTGAAAGCATATTCTCCGATTTCCGTTACGCCCTCCGGGATGGTCACGCTGGTCAGGCTGCGGCATCCGGAAAAAGCGCCGTATCCAATCGCCGTCACGCTTGCCGGAATGGTCACGCCCGTTAGATCCTCGCAGGACATAAAGGCCTCTGCCCCAATTTCCGTCACACCCTCCGGGATGGCCACATCCGTCAGGGCATCGCATTGGTAAAAAGCGCCGCCGCCGATTTTCGTCACACCCTCCGGGATGGTCACATCGGTCATGTGATGCCAGTTGGTAAAGGCTCCGTCGCCGATTTCTGTCACACCATCTTCCAGTACGAGCTGAATACCTTCACCGTCACCGACGGCATCCAAGACTGCTCCCGCACCGCAGGCGAATAAAGCGTCCTGATCCAGCACACCCTTCCCGGAAATGGTCAGCACGCCGTTCGCATAGGTGTAAGTGAACGCGCCGCCGCTTTGCTCCGGGGCCGGATCCGGCGCCGCCGGCGGTTCACCGGCCGGCTCGCTCTTGCCGGTACTCCCGGCGCCCGCTTGGGGATCCGCGGCAATCTTGCCGCCGCAGGCGGCCAGCGACAGTACCAGCGCAGAGCAGAGAAAAAGTGATAAAGCCCGTTTTACCATGGGCGCATTCCACCTGCTTTCTTCTGCCTTTTATTGTCTCAACGTTTCAATTATACATTCGTTGCTTTTCTATTTCAAGGGCTTTTGAGCTCCTCTATGTGCGCGAAAAACGATCCACCTGCGCCGGGCAGGGCCGGGGGTTTGCGCCGTGCGCACCCCCCCTCTTTTGCAGCGTGCCGGGCCTGCTGACACACGAAAGCCCCACGGCAGATGCCGCGGGGCCCTTGGAAGGAAAGCAACTCAGTTGAGGATGACGAGCTCGGTCTCGGGGTCGAAGATGTGGATCTTCTTCTCGTCCAGCGCCACGGTGACCTTGTCGCCGTTGCGGGCCTTGGAGGTGGGGGCAACGCGGGCCATAACGTTCTGGCCTTTGTAGTCCATGTAGAGGTAGATCTCGGCGCCCATCAGCTCGGATACTTCGACCACGGCGTCCATCTTGGAGCCGGGATGCTTGGCCATAAACTCCTCGTCGTCCTTGATGTCCTCGGGGCGGATGCCGACCTTGACGGTCTTGCCGACGTAGTTGGCCAGCTTGTTGCCGACCTTGTCAGCGGGCAGGGCGATGACGGTACCGTTGATATCGACGCTGTAGGTGCTGCCGTTCTTGAGCACGGTGGCATCCAGGAAGTTCATCTGCGGGCTGCCGATGAAGCCGGCCACGAACAGGTTGCACGGATAGTCATACAGGTTCTGCGGGGTATCGACCTGCTGGATAACGCCGTCCTTCATGACGACGATGCGGTCGCCCATGGTCATGGCCTCGGTCTGGTCATGGGTAACATAGATGAAGGTGGTGGCGAGCTTTTTGTGCAGCTTGGTGATCTCGGTGCGCATGCTGGTACGCAGCTTGGCGTCGAGGTTGGACAGCGGCTCGTCAAGCAGGAAGACGGCGGGGTTGCGCACCATGGCGCGGCCCAGGGCGACACGCTGACGCTGGCCGCCGGACAAAGCCTTGGGCTTGCGGTCGAGCAGGTGCTCGATCTCCAGGATCTTGGCGGCTTCATGCACGCGCTTGTCGATCTCGTCTTTGGGGGTCTTGCGCAGCTCAAGGCCGAAGGCCATGTTCTTGTACACCGTCATGTGCGGGTACAGGGCGTAGTTCTGGAACACCATGGCGATGTCGCGGTCTTTCGGGGGCACGTCGTTGATGAGGCGGTCACCGATGTACATCTCGCCCTTGGAGATCTCCTCCAGGCCGGCGACCATGCGCAGCGTGGTGGACTTGCCGCAGCCGGAAGGGCCGACGAAAACGATGAACTCTTTATCCGCGATCTCCAGGTTGAAATCACGGACGGCGGTGACATCGCCGGGGTAGATCTTGTAAATGTGGCGGCAGCTGATACTGGCCATGGTATATCCCTCCGTTATGTTTTTTGTTGATACGCCTTGCGGCGCATTTTCTTGACAAAACCATTATAACAGGCTATACTGGCGTTGTGAATTGTATTTTATTGATATATGGGGGCAAAAATTGATTTTTGATTGCCGGGACGCCTGCGCATTGGCGGAAAGTGAGGAGGCAAAGGGCACACAGCCGCGCGCGCTTTCGGGCGAGGGGCTGTGGGCGGGCGTGCTCTCCAGCGGGCGCTGCGCGCTGGAAAGCGCCGCCATGCCGCAGCAGGCGGTGGCGGCGGCGGGGGATATCCTGCTGGGCGGCGGCGCCATGGTGCTGCGCCCGCTTTCGCCCTGCCACTGGCTGCTGGTCCGGCTGACCGGCGCGGTGCCGCGCGCCTTTTTGGCGGGGCTGGGCGCGCCGCGGCTGGTGGACGGGTCCGCCTGCCCCGGCGCGGCGGAGCTGCTGGCCCGGCTGGACACCCACCTGCCCGCGGCCGAGGCCAGCCGCCTTGCCTATGCGCTTTTGTGCGGCCTGGGCGCCGCCGACGAGCCGCCGCGCGCGCTGCCGCCGCTGGCGGCCGAGGCGCTGCAGCTGATCCAAACCAGCTACAACACGCTGTACGGCGTGGAGGAACTGAGCGAGGCGCTGGGTGTGAGCAAGTGCCATCTGGTGCGGGTGTTCTCGGCCGCGGTGGGCATAAGCCCCGGCCGTTACCTGACCCGCACCCGGATAGAGGCGGTCAAGCAGCTGCTGCTGGAGGGGGAGCACAATTTGGAAACGGCGGCCGCACTGTGCGGGTTTTCCGGCGCGGGCTACCTGTGCCGGGTGTTCAAGCGGGAGACGGGGCTCACCCCGGCCGCGTGGCGCGCCGCCAACACGGCGCTGCCGCGGGCGGCCTATGCCATCCCGCGGCAGGACGAGATCTATGTCTAAAGCGCCGCCGCGCGGTCACTGCGGCAGATAGCCCAGCGTGGCCGCCATCACCGCCTTGATGGTGTGCATCCGGTTCTCGGCCTCCAAAAACACAAGGCTCTGCGGGCCGTTGAAAACCTCGTCCGTCACTTCCATCGCCTCGCGGCCGAACTTTTCGCCCATCGCCTTGCCGATGGTGGTCTTGCGGTCATGGAAGGCGGGCAGGCAGTGCAAAAACACCGCCTGCGGCCCGGCGGCCGCCATCACCGCGGCGTTGACCTGGTAGGCCCCCAGCGCGGCGATGCGCTGCGCCCACACCTCGTCCGGCTCGCCCATGCTCACCCACACGTCGGTGTACACGGCGTCGGCCCCGGCGACGGCGGCGGGATCCTCGGTCAGCGTGACGCTGCCGCCGCTGGCCGCGGCAAAGGCGCGGCATTTTTCCACAAGCGCCGGCGCCGGCCAGTAGCCTTTGGGCGCGCAGGCGGTAAAGTGCAGGCCCAGCTTGGCGCAGCCGACCATCAGGCTGTTGCCCATGTTGTAGCGCGCGTCGCCCATATAGACGAATTTGAGCCCCGCAAGGCGCCCGAAACGCTCCTGCAGGGTGAGCATATCGGCCAGGATCTGGGTGGGGTGGTATTCGTTGGTCAGGCCGTTCCACACCGGCACGGGGGCGCCGTCGGCCAGCTCCTCGACGATGGCCTGGCCAAAGCCGCGGTACTCGATGCCGTCGAACATACCGCCCAGCACCCGCGCGGTGTCGGCGATGGATTCCTTTTTGCCGATCTGGCTGCCGGCGGGGTCAAGATAGGTGGTGCCCATGCCAAGGTCATGCGCCGCCACCTCGAACGCGCAGCGGGTGCGGGTGGAGGTCTTTTCAAAGATCAGCGCCACGTTTTTGCCGCGCAGCCCGTCGTGCGGGACGCCGGCCTTTTTTTTGGCTTTCAGGTGCGCCGCCAGCCCGAGCAGTGCCGTGATCTCGGCGGGGGTATAGTCCAAAAGGGTCAAAAAATCGCGGCCCTTGAGGGCGGTGAGCGTTTGCAGGTCCATCACAGTGCCCTTCCTTTCTCTTATACGGATACCGTGCCTGCCATTGTAGCACAAAACCGCGCACCTTGCAAACCCCGGCCCCCGCATGGTATACTTTGCACAGAAAGCCACGCCCGGCCGGGCGGCGGGAAAGGGGGCGGCGTATGGCGCAAAAGGAACGCGGATGGGCGCGGCGGCTGGTGCCGCTGCTGGCGCCGCTGCTGGTGGCGGCCGTGCTGCTGGCGTACGGCATCCGGTATGACACCAACGACGACGCCACCCTTGCGAACATCGCCGCCGGCGCCTACGGGCCGGACCGCATCCACCTTGTCTACGTCAACATCCTGTTCGGCCTTCTGCTGCGCCCGCTGTACCTGCTGGCGCCCGGCGCCAACTGGTATGTGATCGTCCAGCTCGGGCTGCTGGCGGCGGCGGGCGCGGCGGGCGCGTGGCTGTTGGCCGCGCGCCTGGGCGCTTTGCGCGGCGGCGCGGTGTTCCTGGCCGCGGCGCTGCCCTTCGCCGTGGCGGTGGTGTATGATTTCCACTACGTCAAAGTCAGCGGCGTGTGCCTGGCGGCGGGGCTGGGCTGGCTGGCGGCGCGGCTGGGCCAGCCGCTGAAACGCTGCTGGCCGGGGCTGCTGCTGGCGCTGGCGGGCAGCCTTTTGCGGTGGGATATGTTCCCGGCCGTGGGCGGGTTGTCGGCGGCGGTGTTGCTGGCACGCTTTCTGGCGCTGGATAAGGCGGGCCGCCGCCGGGCGCTGGGCGCCATGGCGGTGCTGTTCGCGCTGGTGCTGGGCGCCAGGGGGGCCGATGTGCTCGCGTACCGCCTGGACGGCGGTTGGCGCGCCTACACCGCATACAACGCCGCGCGCATGGAATTCAGCGATTATAAGGTCTATTTTTTGGGGGAGGAAAACCCCTTTGCCGCGCAGGGCCTGTCGGACAATGATTATGCCATGCTGCGCGCCTGGGACTTTTACGACGGCAGCGTATTCCCCGCGCAAAGGCTGCGCGCGCTGGCCGCACAGGTGCCGGGCAAGGGGCCGCTGCGCGGCGCGTGGGATGCCCTGCGCACCGCCTGGCACCTGACCCACGGTGCGCCGTTCAACCTCCTGTTCACAGCGGTGGCGCTGGGCGGGCTGGTGCCGGCGCTGCGCCGGCGCCGGCCGTGGGCGTTTTTGGGCACCGGGGCGCTGTTGGCGGCGGAGCTGTTCTACCTGGCCATGCGCGCGCGCACGCCGGAGTATGTCACCACCCCACTGCTGCTGGCGGCGGTGTGCTTTTTGGGCATGGCGGCGGGGCCGCCGCAGCCGGCGCCGGCCCCGCGCTGCCGGCCATATGCCGCCGCGCTGGCCCTTGGGGCGGCGTTGGCCGTGAGCGCGCCCACCCTGTATGCCACCTTTGCCGACGCCGCCGCCTACCGCACATGGGCGGCGCAGGAGCGGCAGTATTTTGCCGATATGGCCGCCGACGGGGAGCATTTGTACCTGCTCTCGGCCGAGGCGCTGACGGTCGGCGAAGGGCTGGACGTCTGGCACCCGTGGGCGCCCGGGCACTATGACAACATCGTATATTACGGCGGCTGGCTCAGCCACGCGCCCCACCGGGAGGCCGCGCTGGCCGCCTACGGCCTGGCCGACCCGCTGACCGGCGCCGTTGACTCCCCCAACGTCTACCTTGACTACCACGGCATCGAGCGCGCCGCGCAGTACGCCGCCGAACATCTGGGCCGCCCGGTGCAGGCGGTGCGCACAGGCCCCAACGATTTCTGCCCCTTCCAGCTCGTCAGCGCCGGATAGGGCCCCGCACAAAAAAGCGCTTTCATGGGTAAATTTGCACGGCGGGGTCAAGACCCCGCCCTACAATCTGCGGGGAAGTAACATCCACCCCGCAAACCTTTCCGCGTGATACCGGGCCGGATAATCGGCCCGCCCGGCAAGGCCCCCATAAGGTTCCGGCAGCTTTTTGACACGCCGAGCGCCCCGCCCGCCGCATTTGCGGCGGGCGGGGCGTCCTGCGTGTTAAAAACGATAGCCTGTTATGCGGCAGGGGCCGTTATTCCACATCCTGCAAGGCGGCGTAGTCCGTCTCGCCGGTGCGCACCTTGACTACCTTGCCCACGTTGTACACAAAGATCTTGCCGTCGCCGATATGGCCGGTGTACAGCGCCTTGGTCGCGGCGTCGACGACCTTGTCGACCGGGATCTTGGAGATGACGACCTCCACCTTGATCTTGGGCAGCAGGGTGGCGTCCACCTCGGTGCCGCGGTAGCGCTCGCCGCTGCCCTTCTGGATGCCGCAGCCCATGACCTGCGTCACGGTCATGCCGGTCACGCCGATGTCGTTCATCGCCTTTTTCAGCGCGTCGAACCGCGCCAGCCGCGCCACGATGACCACCTTGTGCATCCCGGTGCCCACCTCGGGCGCCACCACGGCGGGCACGGCGGCCGCCACCTTGGCGGCGCTGGCTTTGGCGATGTCGGGCTCGCCAAGGTCGGTGTTTTCGTTCTCGTTCATCGTCATGGTGTTGGAGATATCCATGATGGCAAAGCCGGCATAGGCGCTGGGCAGGCCGTGCTCGTGGATGTCCAGGCCCTCGATCTCTTCGCGCTCACCGGCGCGCAGGCCGACGCATTTGCGGATGACGGTGAAGGCGATAAAGATGGTCACGGCCGCCCAGGCCGCCACGCTGCCCAGGCCCAGCAGCTGGATGCCCAGCTGGCGGAAGCCGCCGCCGTAGAAAAGGCCGACCACACTGTCGTTGCCGGGGGCGGAGGTGGTGCTGAACAGCCCCACCGCGATGGTGCCCCACATACCGTTGCACATATGCACCGCCACGGCGCCGACGGGGTCATCGATCTTGAGCTTGTAGTCCAGCAGCCACACGCCGAACACCACCAGCACGCCGGACACCGCGCCGATGATGATGGCGCCGAAGCAGTCCGTTGTGTCGCAGGGGGCGGTGATGGCGACGAGCCCCGCCAGAGAGGCGTTCAGGCACATCGAGACATCGGGCTTGCCGTACTTGAGCCAGGTGAACACCATGCACACGACGGTGGCCACGCTCGGCGCCACGGTGGTGGTCAAAAACACCGAGGCCAGCTGGTCAACGCTGGTGCAGGCGGCGCCGTTGAAGCCGTACCAGCCCAGCCACAGGATGAACACGCCCAGGCAGCCGATGGGCAGGTTGTGGCCGGGGAAGGCGTTCACCTTCAGCGAGCCGTCCGCCTTCTTGGAGTATTTGCCGATGCGCGGCCCCAGCATCCACGCGCCGATAAAGGCGCAGATGCCGCCCACCATGTGGATGGCGCAGGAGCCGGCAAAATCGTGGAACCCGATCCGGGCCAGCCACCCGCCGCCCCAGATCCAGTGCGCCTCGATGGGGTAGATGACCGCCGAGATGACGGCGGAGTAGATGCAGTAGCTCAAGAACTTGGTGCGCTCGGCCATGGCGCCGGACACGATGGTCGCGGTGGTGGCGCAGAACACAAGGTTGAAGACGAAATTCGACCAGTCAAAGCTGCCGTAGGCGGTAAAGATATCGAGCCCCGGCCGGCCGATAAAGCCGGCAATATCCTCGCCCAGCAGCAGGCCGAAACCGATGATGATGAACATCGGCGTGCCGATGCAGAAATCCATCAGGTTTTTCATCAGGATGTTGCCGGTGTTCTTGGCGCGGGTGAAGCCGGCCTCCACCATCGCGAACCCGGCCTGCATCCAGAACACCAGCGCCGCGCCGATGAGGAACCAGACCGCGAACACCTCCCCGTTTACGGCGGACAGAATTTCTTCGGACATATTGAACCCCTCTTTCCATATTGCGCGCCGTGCCCGCTTGCGGTTTGGGGATTTTGGCACGGCGCTTAACAAACAAAAGGCAACGGCGCTCGTTACATAAGTAACAGGCGCCGTTGCCTTTGCTTTGTTAAGCACATTGTAGTCTATCTTATGGAAAAGGTCAAGCAAAAGTTTCCTCTTTCGGGCAAAAACAGCGCTTTGCACAGCAGCATGCACAAGTTTTCAACACACTTTTGGGCAAAGGTACGGCCCCGCGCCCCGGCCGTGTACCGGGGCGCGGGGCTGTATGAAAAAGTCCCTTATAAAGAAAGTCCCTTATAAAGCCGAAACGTATTTTCCCCGGGTGCCGTTCACTCGATGACCATTTCCGTCTCGCCGTCGAACAGGTAGACTTCCTTGACGGGGATGGAGAAGGTGATCGCGGTATCAACCTCCGGCGTATCGTGCGGGTCGACCTTGAGGATGGCCTTGTCCTCGCCGGCGGTGATGTAGATGTTGGTGTTGTCGCCCAGCATCTCGGTCAGCTCCACCTCGGCCTTGACGAGGTAGGCATCCTTGACCTCGCCCAGCTCGATATGCTCGGGCCGGAAACCGAACACGATCTCCTTGCCTTCGTACTTTTTGGCCTTGTCGCCGAGTTTTTTGGTGATATCCAGCGCGTTGTTGCCAAACAGGATCTTGCCGCCCTTGACGGTGCCGCGGATGAAGTTCATCGGCGGCTCGCCGATGAAGCCGGCCACAAAGACGTTGACGGGCTTGTAGTACAGCTCATACGGGGTGCCGACCTGCTGGACATAGCCGTCTTTCATGACGACGATACGGTCCGCCAGGGTCATGGCCTCGGTCTGGTCATGGGTAACGTAGATGGTGGTGGCGCCGGTCTCGTGGTGGATCTGCGCGATCTCGGAGCGCATAGTCACGCGCTGCTTGGCGTCCAGGTTGGACAGCGGCTCGTCCATCAAAAAGACGCCCACCTTGCGGATGATGGCGCGCCCGATGGCGACACGCTGCCGCTGGCCGCCGGACAAGGCGCGGGGCAGGCGGTCCAGATAATCGGTCAGGCCGAGGATGGCGGCGGTCTTTTTGACCTTCTGCTCGATGACATCCTCGTCCACGCCCTGCAGGGTGAGGCCGAAGGCGATGTTATCGAACACCGTCATCTGCGGGTACAACGCGTAGCTCTGGAACACCATGGCGATCTCGCGCTCACGGGGGCCCATCTCGTTGGCGCGCACGCCGTTGATGAGGAACTCACCGTCCGAGATGTCCTCAAGGCCCGCGATCATGCGCAGCGTGGTGGATTTTCCGCAGCCGGAAGGCCCGACAAAGACGATGAATTCCCCTTTGTCGATTTCAAGATTGAAGTTGTGAACCGCATGGTAGCCGTTCGGGTAAATCTTGTTGATGTCTTTCAGGGTCAAGTATGACATGGTCTTTGTCTCCTTACACTTGGATTTTATGTCTGTTGCCAAACGCTGCGGGACGTTCCTTTCTATCGCAAATTGCCCGTATGGACAAAGCGGACCGGATTTGATACAATGGCTTGTATACCGATTTGTTTGGGGGTGCCGGCATGAACAGGATCACATCGGTGGGGCGGCAGCCGCCCACCTTTGGCGTGGCGCGCCATGCCCACCCCGACTGGGAGCTGATCTTCTGCCTGACCGGCAGCGGCGAGCTGGTGTTTGACGGCGGCGTTTTGCCCTATACGGCCAACGAGATCGCCGTGATACCGCCCAACCTGCCCCATGCCAACCGGAGCGGGGCGGGGTTTACCAACATCCACCTCACCATGGCCGATATGCCACTGGACGCGGCGGAGCCGGAGATCATCCCCGCTGACAGCAACGGGTTTTTGCGCAACGCCTTTTTTGCCGCGCTGTACTATGCCGGCGGCACCTTTGCGGGCAGCGCGTTCCTGCTGCCGCTGTACGGGCAGTTGATCGCCACATCGCTGACAGTGCGCCAACCGCACCGCCTGCGCAGCGACATCGTATCCCACATCGAGACAAACATCCTGCAAAACTACGCCGACAGCGCCTATGACCTGAACGCCTATCTGCGTGAATTGCCCTTCAACGCCGAATACCTGAAAAAGCTGTTCAAAAAAGAGACCGGGCGCACGCCCCTGCAATTTTTGACCGACACGCGCCTGAAAAGCGCCGCCGGCAGCCTTGCACTGTATGAGAACCGGGAGAACATCTCGGAGGTGGCGCGGCTGTGCGGCTTTGCGAACCCGCTGTATTTTTCACGCCTGTTCAAGAAAAAATACGGCGTCTCCCCGCGGGAGTACCGGGCCCATATCCCGCCCGCGCCCACGGAGCCGAAAGCCTGACCCCCCGGCCGCCCCGTTACGGGGCGGCTTTTTTGCCGCCGCGCACAAGGCGCTGCACGCCGTGCTTGGCGGCGATGAGCAGCTCGTCAAAGCCGAGATAGAACAACCCGAACAGGATGGGCTCAACGCCCAGGGCGATGGCATCCATCTGGCCGCTGGCCATGGCCGCGGCCCAGTTGATGCCGCTGTACAGCCCATACACCAGCGCCAGCAGCACAAACGCGTACAGGATGTTGAGCGGGAAGGTCCAAAAGCCCTTTTTGGGGAACATCATGTACCGGTCGTTGGCCCCGGGGGTGACCGCGAAAAAGCGGATGGCGTTGTTGGTCAAAATATCGGTGACCATGCCCAGCGCGATGCCGGTGATGACAAGCAGGTCAAGCTGATCCGCCATGTAACCGCCCAGGCCCCAGATGAAGAAGAAACAGGTCGCGCCGGCGAACCAGAACTTGATGAACAGCAGCTTGACGGCCTCGGGGATCTTGATGCCGGAACCGGAAGTATAGCCGCGCAGCTCCTCCTTGGATACCTCGGGGGAATTGCTCTCGTCCGCCTCGGCCAGGTCGTTGACGGCCTGGGTCTTGAGGTCGTAATAGCTGCTTTCCTTCGCCACATCGGGCTTTTGCTTGGGCGTGTTCTTGCGGTTGCTCATAAAACTCCTATAGAGCAGAGCGGGAGGTCCGGCAGGCGAACCTCCCGGCTCTGCTCGCGAACGGGTTCAAAAGGCGCGGGGTCAATCCTCGCCGGCGATGTCGATCTGGCCCATCTCGCCGTTGTCCTCAACGTCGATGGAGGTCTTGATCTTACGCAGCAACTTGGTGTAGACGGGCAGCAGCACCGTCAGCACGGCGGTGACGCCCAGCATCACCATGTGGATGCGCAGGCAGTCGAACGCGTGCTTGATGTAGATGGTCTGCTCGGTGACGACGACGGGGTTGTCCGCCCGGTTGATGGAGGCGGTGATGGCGCCCAGATAGGTGAAATCCGCAAAGGCGATGATGGCCAGCATCACATACAGCAACACGACCATCGGCACCACCGGCTTTTTGCGGTAGGGGAAGCCGTTGAGGCAGCACAGGAAGGACAGCATACTGAACAGCATGGTGGCAAAGCCCGCCAGGCCCATGTTGGGCCCTTGGATGCGCGCCGTCGTGTTGGAGATGTTGGTCAGGTTGAAGGAGTAGTAGACGAAGGCGATGGTCAACGCCACCAGCGGGATCATCTGCGGCCGCCGTTTGAGCGAGACAAGGAATTTGCGCCATGCCTCTTTCAGCGGATTGGGTTTTTTCTTTTCCATACTCACTCACCCTTCCTGATCGCGTTGGTCGTATCCTTGTCAAAGAAATGCTTGCGCTTGAAGGAGAAGGAGACGGTATCGCCGGCCTTGTAGTTGCTCCAGCCCTTGAGCTTGGCCGAGATCTTGGCCTTGCGGTCGCCGCCGATGTAGGCGTGGACCAGCGTGTTCATGCCAAGGTTCTCGTTGGAGAAGACGGTGGCCTTGACGTCCGGGCCTTCGATGATGTTCTCCGGCCGCACGCCGAGGATGATGGTCTTGCCCTGGTAGGCTTTGAGCTGGGCCTGCTCCTCCGCCGTGAGGGACACCTTGAAGTTGGCGCCGACGAGCTCCGCGCCGCTGACCTTGACATCGTACAGGTTCATCGGCGGCAGGCCGATAAAGCTGGCGACAAAGACGTTGGCGGGGTCATCGTAGAGCTCCAGCGGGGTGCCGACCTGCTGCACGTGGCCCATCGACATACACACGATGCGGTCGGCCAGCGTCAAAGCCTCGGTCTGGTCATGCGTGACGTAGAGCATGGTGGCCTTGAGGCGCTTGTGCAGCAGCAGGATCTCGCGCCGGGTGGCGCCGCGCAGCTTGGCGTCGAGGTTGGACAGCGGCTCGTCGAACAAAAACACCTTGGGGTTGCGCAC
Organism: uncultured Gemmiger sp.; assembly: GCA_947629015.1. Taxonomy (GTDB): domain Bacteria; phylum Bacillota; class Clostridia; order Oscillospirales; family Ruminococcaceae; genus Gemmiger. Next base: position 51,422 of record CANRCB010000009.1, on the reverse strand, counting down.
GATGGAACGGCCCATCGCCACGCGCTGCCGCTGGCCGCCCGAAAGCTGTGCCGGCTTTTTGTTCAGCTGGCTGGTCAGACCCAGGATCTCGGCCGCGGCCAGCACCTTTTTGTGGATGACGTTGGGGTTCTCCTTGCGCAGGGTCAGCGAGAAGGCCATGTTCTCATAGATGGTCATATGGCCGTACAGCGCATAGTTCTGGAAAACCATGGCCATGTCGCGGTCCTTGGCGGGGGTGGCGGTGATGTCCTTGCCGTCCAGCAGCAGCTTGCCTTCGGAGATGTCCTCCAGGCCGGCCACCATGCGCAGCGTGGTGGATTTGCCGCAGCCGGAGGGGCCGACCAGGACGATGAGCTCACCGTCTTTGACGTCCAGGTTGAAATCGAAAACGGCCTGGACGTTGTTGTCATAAATTTTGTCGATGTGTTGGAGACTCAGTGTTGCCATGTCTTCGCCTCCCTTTTAGCTCTCAAGGCCGAGGGACTTCAGGTGGGCTGAAAGCTCCCGGCACTTGATGATGTTGACGGCGGCGGAGGCCAGCAGGCAGGCGGCGGAGATGACGAGGAACGCTAGCACCCACATGAACTGCCCGTTGCCCATGACGGCCACCTCGACGCCATCCACCAGCGTGGTGGCGGAGTGGGCCCGCATCGGGATGATGAAGATGCGCGCGATCTGCAGCGCACCGACCACGATCAAAATATAGGAGTAGTTAATCTGGTAGTTTTTGACGCCCTCGGACGCGAGGAAAACGACCAGAAGAAAGACGAGGTTGTAAACGATGGATGCGCCGATGAGGATGTTGTAGTAGTAGGTGCCCACGTCGGACTGGCAGATGTTGACGAAATAGAACACGTCAAACAGCAGCCCGACCAGCGCCAGGTTGGCGGCCAATGAGTTTTTGGTATACCTCATACGGTCCCGTTGGATTTGGCGATCTTCGTTGTTCATGCGGCTGCCTCCTTTCCTTTGCCGATGAGCGCGGCCTCTTCCTTCATCAGGATGGCCTTGCACACGGCGTTGGCGACGAGCAGTACGCCGACCAGCAGCAGCAGCCCGAACACCGCGTAGTGGATATCGAACCAGAAGGTGGATTCGGTATACAGGGTGTTGCGCGCGGCCGCGTGCTCCGCCAGGGCGGCGAAATCGATGTTGAGCCACATGGCCTTGAACGCCTCAATGTAGCTGTGGCACATCACCGTGAGATAGACGCTGAAGCCGAAATAGGCGGCGGTGGCGATATAGTTGCCGATGTAATAGCGGCGGCGGATGTGTGTGTTGGTGACAAACAGCAGGCAGCCCAACAGGATCAGCACGATGGCCATGATGACGAACCACCGGTTGAACGGCTGCATATCGTAGTACACCCTGGACCCTGTCACCGTGGTCTTGGTGATGTCGTTGGGGTTGCGCATAGTAGTGTAAAGGCTGTCGTACAGATCGGTCATGATCCCGAGCGAGTAGATGAAAACCACCGCGCCCATGATGACAGCCGCCAGGCAGAGGATCTTCTGCGCAACCATTTGTTTTTTATACATGACGACCTCCTCGCAGGGGAAAGTATCGTCCCCTTGGCGCCCGGCAAAGGTGCTTTGGGGCGCGCTCAGCTTCTTTCAAATAGGGGTGGGCCGGCACGGCGCGTTGCCGCGCCGGCCCACCCCGCTACGGGTCAGATGGGTTCAGTGATGCGGGGGTTGGGGTTTACCTTAGAGGGTGCTGTAGTAGTCGAGGTCGTCCTCCCAGGCCATTTCCTTGATGCTGAGGTACTTGGTACCCTGCCAGGTGTTGGCAACATAGTCGGCCGCGCTCTGGGCGTCGGTGATCTCGGCGATGCCGGTAGCGCCGTAGCCGCCGGCGATGATGTCGCACAGGATGTTGATCTGGTCATCACCGGAGGAGGAGGAGAAGTTGGTGGTCAGCTCGGTCAGAGCGGCCAGGTCCTCGTTGTCGACCTTGGTGGTGGGCAGCGTGGTGGGCACGCTGGTGTACCAGCCGTTGTCGGCCACGGCCAGCTCGGGATGATGGATGGTGCCCAGGCCGATGGCGGTGGAGATGTAGCCGGCGCCAAGGCGGCCCTTCTCGGTGGTGCACTGATACTCGAACGCCTGGCTCTTGAGGAAGCTCAGGGTGGAGCCGAGGTAGAAGCGGGCGTAGTTGGTGTAGTTGCCGCCAGCCTTATCCCACAGCTCGGCGCGGGTGGCGTCGGCGATCTCGGGCATTTCCTGGCCGTTGAAGGTGAAGGTCTTGTCGCTGCGGAACGCCTCGGGGCCATAGCTCATGAGGATCTGGCCTTCGGGAGAGTACGCGTAGTCGATGAGGGCCAGGGCGGCGTAGAGCTTATCCTGGTCGTCGCCGACGCCGGGCTTGGAGATGCCCCAGCCGTCGGTCTTCACGGAACGCCAGCTCTCGGTGAAGCGCATGATCTGCTCACCGGTGCCGTCATCCCAGCGGGCCACAGGCACCATAACGGCCATGTACTCTTCGCCTTCGTCAAAGATGCCGTCCTGCTCGTTGTAGATGGTCTGGGTCTGGTTGTAGTCGTAATGCATGAAGCCAAGGTCTTCCTGCAGATACTGCTTGGTCTTGACATCCTGCTTGCCAACGAACGCCTCGGAGATGAGGCCTTCCTTGACCATGTCGTTCATGCGCTCGAGGGCCTCGTAGGTAGCGGGCTCCTGGCGGGCGTCATGCAGCTTGTTGTCGCTGCCGACGTAGAGGTAATCCTGGCGGGACTCAAGGCCGCGCACGCCGAACAGATGACCCGCAAAGCGGAACATATCGACGCGGCGCTGGTTGTTGGCGTCCTCACGGGAGAAGATGCCCTGGACGGAATCGGTGCCGTTGAGGGTCTGGGGGTTGGCGACGACGCAGCGCAGCAGCGCGACGAGCTCGTCAGCATCCCAGGCAGCGTTCTGGCCGATGAACAGGTCGGCGCGGTCGGTGCCGTAGTAGCCGCCGTAGCACTCATCGATGTACTTGCGCAGCATGTTGACAGCGGTCACGCCATCGACGGAACCGGCGAGGTTCATGTCGTTGACGATGTTGCCGCCGGCGTCGTAGTCCTTGGTGACGGTCTCAACGCCGGAGCCGTCAGCCTTGACGACCTCGACCTCGACCTTGCCGGTGGTGGGCATATAGGGCTCGTAGACGGGCTCCGCGGTCATGTTGGAGGCATCGGCGGCGAAATCGCCCTCGCCGTTGAGCAGGGTCTTGACCCAGTCGGTACGCATCAGCGGCATACGCTCGATATCGGCGACACCGTCGAAGTACGGGCTGAAGTAGATGGCGCCGGTGGCGGTGTCACCGGTGATGGACAGGCGCACGATGGGGTTGGCATCGAGGTACGCCTTGAAGTTGGGCATCATGTCAAGATAGTCGGCGATGTTGACGATGGTGCCGGCGACGCCGTTCTCGTTGAGGAGGGTGGCGGTACCGGAGACCATGTCGACCTGGTCGAGCTGCTCTTTCCAGTAGTTGAACTCCTTGGAGGCGCCGCCCTGGCCGGTGAACTTGTCCTCAAACTTGACGTTCAGGACGTTCTCGACCTCGACCCAGGTGGGCTTGAGGTCGCCCGTGTTGTAGGTGACACCGTCAGCCAGCGTGATGCCGGAGCCGGCGGTATCGGCGTCGAAGGAGATGCCGGTGTTGGGGTTGTTGTAGCCGGTGGCCATGCGCAGGACGGTGCCGTCCGCGTAGGTCAGGCCGGTGGGTTCGGCGGCGGAATCGCCGCCCTCAGCGGGGGTGCTGGCAGGGGTGCTGTCAGCAGCGGCAGGGGTGCTGGCGGCAGCGCCGCCGCCCTCGACCGAGATGCTGGGGCCACAGCCGACCAGCAACGCGGCGCTCATTGCGACCACAAGCAGGATCGCAATCAGGGATTGCTGCTTTTTCATTGGTTTCCTCCTATGTTTTCAGGTGATATTTTTGTTCACCGGGCGGATGTCCGGGGGACAACATGGTTTTTTACTCCTTCACGCCGCCGACGTTGGTGCCCTTGGCAAAGTATTTCTGGATGAAGGGGTAGATGATGAGGATGGGCACGATGGAGCAGACGATGAGCGCGTAGATGACGGAATCCGACGCGTAGGGCTCGTTCCAGCCGGCCATGACCTCGGGGTTGGTGAAGTTTTCGAGCTGGAGACGGATAAAGACCTGCAGCGGATGCTCGTTGGCGTTGGAGATCATCTGGCGGGCCCAGAAGTAGCCGTTCCAGCGGGAGATGGCGAAGAACAGCGCCACGGTGGCGATGGTGGACTGGCTCATCGGGATGAAGACGTTGGTCAACACCTGCATCTCGGTGGCGCCGTCGACGATGGCGGCCTCCTCGACCTCGCTGGGCACGCCCTCAAAGGCGTTGCGCAGCAGGATGATGTTCATGGCGGCCATGCCCATGGCGATGACGACCAGCCACTTGTCGTCCATGATGCCGATCTTGTTGAACACGGCGCGGGTATCCAAATAGTTTAAGTACTGCGGTACGATACCGGCCGAGAACCACATGGTAAAGACGAGGAAGAAGTTGAACGGCGTGCGGAACAGCAGGCGCTTTTTGGAAAGCGCGTAGGCGCCCAGGATGGAGGTGACCATGCTGAACAGCGTGCCGTACAGCGTGATGAACAGGGTGTTGGAGTAGGAGTTCCAGAACATATTGTTGTTGAACATGCGGCCGAAGGCCTCAAACTGGATGTCCTTGGGGAAGAGCACGATCTCGCCGTATTCCACCGCGTGGATGCCGGAAATGGAGGCGGAGATGGCATACACGAAGGGATACAGGCAGGCCAGCGAGAAAATCGCCAGCAGGGTGTAGCTGATGATCTTGAAAATCAGCTCGGAGATCTCAAGTTTTCTCTTCATGGCGCCCTCCTGTTAGTACAGCGACGTGTTCGACGCCTTTTTGGCGATGGTGTTGGAGCCGATGACCAGCAGCATACCGATGACGTTGTTCATCATCTCAGCCGCCGAGGCAAGGCCCGAACCGGCGCTCGAGCCGCCGACCGCGCCGATACTGTTGCGGTAGGCGAAGGTGGACACGACGTCGGCCGTAACGTAGGTTTGGGCGTTGTAGAGCAGCAAGACCTTCTCGTAGCCGATGTTCAGCAGCGAGCCGATACGGGTGATGAGCATGATGACGATGGTGGACAAAATGCTCGGCAGCACCACGTAGCGCATCTGCGCCCATTTGTTCGCGCCGTCGATCTGCGCCGCCTCGTAGCTGGTGGGCGAGATGGCGATGATGGCGGCGAAGAAGACGATGCTGTCATAGCCGGCGCCCTCCCAGATGCCGCTGATCTGGTAGATGGAGCGGAAGAAGGAAGGCAGGTTCAGCAGGCCGCCTTTGGCGGTCTCCACACTGATGAAGCCCAGCCCGGCCAGCGCCTGGCTCACGATGCCGGCGCCGGAGACCAGCGACGCCTGCTTGACGAGCATGGCGATCAGCGTGGTCATGACGACGGTGGACATGAACTTGGGCAGGTAGGTCAGCACCTGGAAGACGCTGCGGGCCGCATCGCTGCGCACTTCATTGAAGAACAGCGCCAGGATGATGGGGATGGGGAACCCGAAGCACAGGCCGTAGAAGCTCAAAATGAAGGTGTTGCGCATGGCGCGCCAGAAGTCGGTCGAGAGGCCGTCCCCCGCCAGCAGCAGCCGCTTGAAGTAGGAAAAGCCGGAGAACAGCTGCTGAGAAACGGGCAGGACGTTGTCCGATACTTTGAAGCACCCCAGCAATTCATACATCGGGAAGTAGCGCCAGAACAGGAAGATCAGCAACATGGGGACGAGCATCAGGTACAGACGCCAATCCTTGAGGATGGTACGCCCGACGTGGGCCCAGTAATGCTTTTCCACATCGTCCCGCACGACCTGTTCCGGGCTGAGTTGATAGACACCCTTGTCCTTATCATAGACAAGGTAGTCCGCTGCCCTTACTTTCATAGATTGCCTCCTTTGTGTTCCTCCTGTGCCTGTACGCGCAGAAGATAGTGTTTTTGATCTTCATAGACACCGTCCAGCCTACGGGCTATCCAGACGATCACACCGGTAAAAAGCAGGGAAAGCGAATCGGTGGTGAAGAACGCGGCCGCCGCGCCCGGCGACGTGCCCAGCGCCAGCGCCGCCAGCGCCCGGCCGGCCTGCATCAGCAGCTGCACCGCCAGCGCGAATCCCACGGCCCAAAAGGCCTTCGCGCGCACCGTTTCTTTATCCCGCAGCCTGAACACCGCCAGCGCCGCCAGCGAGAGCAGGTTGCCCGCACAATAAATAAGGTACTGCCGCGGCGTGCCGCCGGAAAAATAGCAGAACACCGCGCCCGCCTCCACGGCATGGAAGGCGCCCCATACGCCCCAGCGCATATAGACGATGGCGGTGAGCGCCGCCGCCAACGAGACTGTGTACAGCTGGTCCGCAAACCAGAAACGCGCCGAAATGACGAGAAGATACTCAAAGATCGCCAAAAGCACGGCCCAGATGGCCAGGTCGATGGCGCGGTACTGCGCAAAGGTGTAATGCCTGTTCATACCTTCCCCTTCGCCGCCGGCCCGCGGCCGGGGCGCGAACGCCCGTTTTTGACACTGAAAAGCCGCCCCGCCGGCGCGGCGGCCCGCGTTTTTCGCATTATGGCGAATCTGGCGCCCGTTGTTTGTGCAAATTGACAAGAAACCGCCTTTTAGAAACCTTATTTATTATATAGGATGATAACGCGTATGTATATATACAAATCTGTCTAATTTATGCACAAAAAAGATATTTTCGGCCGCGGGCATAGGCAGCGGCGCGGGGGCGGGCGTATAATGCAGGTATGTTCAGGAAAGGGGGCGGGCGCGGTGATAACGGTAAAAAACCGCGATGACCTGCAACAGGCGCTGGATGCCGCCCGCCCGGGCGAGACGGTGCAGCTGGGCCCCGGCGAATGGCGCGCAAAAATCATGGTGCGCACGCCGGGGCTGACGCTGTGCGGCGCCGGGGCGGACAGGACGCGCATCGTTTTTGGCGATTATGCCCAAAAACGCGACACACTCGGGCGGGAGTACAACACCTTCCGCACCTGGACGGCGGCGGTGTGCGCCGACGGCGTGACGGTGCGGGACCTGTGCATCGCCAACGACGCTTTGTCCCCCGAGGTGAAGGGGCAGGAGGTGGCGCTGACGGTGTACGGCGACGCCTTCACGATGGAGCGGTGCCGCCTTTCCTCCACGCAGGACACGCTGTTCCTGGGGCCGCTGCCGCGGGATCTCATCGCCCGGTATGACGGGTTTCTGCCCGATATCCTCCGGCAGGACAAGCCCTGCCGCCAGACTTTTACCGGCTGCCTCATCGAGGGCACGGTGGATTTCATCTTCGGCTGCGGGGCGGCGCTGTTCCAGGACTGCGAGATACGCTCCCTGCGTGACGCGCGCGGCACCGGCTATGCCGCCGCGCCCGCGCACGCGCCGGAGCAGGGCGAGGGGTTCACCTTCCGGCGGTGCCGTTTCACCGCCGAGCCCGGCGTGGCGGACGGCAGCATCTGGCTGGCGCGCCCCTGGCGGGACTACGGCCTGTGCGTGTTTGAGGGCTGTGACTACGGCGCGCACATCGCCCCCGGGGGCTTTGACAAATGGAACGACACCGCGCGCGACAAAACCGCCCGCTTTTATGAGGTACCGCTGCGCGCGGGGCGCGTGCCGTGGGCGCGGGACGGCGCCGCGCGGAAGGAGGGGCAGGGATGAAAGGCCAAAAGACCGGCCTGGTGCTGGAGGGCGGCGCGATGCGCGGGCTGTTCAGCGCCGGGGTGCTGGATGTGTTCATGGAAAACGGCCTGCGGTTCGACGGCGCGGTGGGCGTGTCGGCCGGGGCGTGCTTCGGCTGCAACCTCAAAAGCCGGCAGGCGGGGCGCGGGCTGCGCTACAATTTGAAATACTGCCAGGACAAGCGCTACGCCGGCGCGCACAGCTGGCTGACGACGGGCGACATCTACAACGCCAATTTCTGCTATGGGGACATCCCGCTGCGGCTGGACCCATTCGACGCCGCGGCCTATGAGGCCGACCCGATGGCCTTTTACGTCGTGGCCACCGACGTGCACACCGGCAAGGCGGTCTACCGCCGGCTGGACCGGTGCGACGCCGACACCTTTATGTGGATACGCGCCTCGGCCAGTATGCCGCTGGCCAGCCGCGTGGTGCATCTGGACGGGTACGACCTTCTGGACGGCGGCATCGGGGATTCCATCCCGCTGCGCTTTATGGAGGGCGAGGGCTACGCCCGCAACGTGGTGGTGCGCACCCAGCCGCGCGGGTTCCGGAAGGAGCCGAACAGGCTGCTGCCGGTGATGCGCCGGGCGCTGCGGCAGTACCCCGCCTTTGTGGCGGCGGTGGCCGACCGGCACGAGCGCTACAACGAGACGCTGCGCTACATCCGCCGGCAGGAGCTGGCGGGCGCCGCCTTTGTGCTGTGCCCGGACTATCCGCTGGGCATCCATTCGGTGGAGCATGACCCCGCCGAGATGCAGCGCGTCTATGACCACGGCCGCGAGGTGGCCGGGCGGGAGCTTGCGCGCCTGCGCGCGTTTTTGGGGTGAGATACCCCGGAAGCCTTCCCCCTCCGGGGGATCGCGCCCGCAGGCGCATTTCGGAGCGCAAGCTCCGGGCTTCGCACCGGAGCCAAGCGCCCGAAGGGCGGCTCTTGGCGCGGAGATAGGTGGCCGCGCAGCGGCCGGATGAGGGGAAAAGAAACGCCCCCGCAAACACCGCGCCCCCGGCCGCGCAAAGCGCGGCCGGGGGCGGCGTATCCGTATTTACAGCATTGCCGACGTTACCGGGTGCTGTTGCCGCCCATGCGGCGGTCCCGGCGGGCGTACTCGGCCAGGGCGGCGTCGAAATCCGCGGGGGTAAAATCCGGAAAAAGCACCGGCGTGAAATAAAACTCGGCGTAGGCGCACTGCCACAAAAGGAAGTTGGAGATGCGCTGCTCCCCGCTGGTGCGGATGAGCAGGTCCACCGGCGGCAGCGCGTGGTAGAGGTGCGCCTCCACGGCGGCCTCGTCGATGGCGTCGGGCGCCAGCGCGCCGCGGCGCACCTCTTCCGCCAGGGCGCGCGCGGCGTCGGCCAGCTCGGCGCGGGCGCCGTAGTTCAGGCAGAAATTCACCGTGCCGGTGGCGTTGGCCTTTGTCGCTTCGGTGATGGTGTCCATGGCGTCCAGCACGCGCGGGGCCAGGCCCGCCCGCCGGCCGCTGAACACCACCTTGCAGTCCCGCTCGTTCATCTCGCCGATGATGGAGCGGAAATTGTTGGCGAACAGATCCATCAGATAGGCGACCTCTTTGGCGTCGCGGGAGAAATTCTCGGTCGAGAACACGTACAGGCTCAGCACCTTGACGCCCGCCTCGCCCATCACATAACGGGCGATCTCCTTCAGGCGCTCAAAGCCGGCCTTGTGGCCAAGGCTCACCGGCAGGCCGCGGGCGCGCGCCCAGCGGCGGTTGCCGTCCACGATGATGGCGGCGTGGGTGGGGATGCGTTCGGGCATAACGGTCACCTCGTTTCGGGGTCGGGCAGGATGCGGCCGGGCGGGGCCTCGTCGGGGTGCAGGCGCCGCCAGTGCAAAAAACTTTCCAGCAGCACGGCGGCCGAAACGGCGTCCAGCCGGGCTTTGCGCTTTTGGCCAAAGGTGCCGTTCTCGCCCAGCAGCGCCGCGGCCGATACGGTGGTGCGCCGTTCGTCCCACAACACCACCGGCAGGCCGCTGGCCAGGGCCAGGCGGGCGGCAAAGCGTCGGGTGGTGTTGGCGCGCGCGCCAAGGGTGCCGTCCATGTTTTTGGGCAGCCCGCACACAAGGCCCTCCGCCCGCTGCGCGGCGGCGGCGGCCGCCACGGCGTCGGCACAGCGGTTCAGGCTCTTTTCCTCGATCTGGGGCGTCAGCGGGGTGGCAAAATTCTCGCCCGCGTCGCACACGGCCAGGCCGGTGCGCGCGTCCCCGTAATCCACCGCCATCCAGCGCATACGCGCCGCCCCCTTCCGTTACCGGCCGCGCGCCCCGCGCCGGTCCAGCGCGCGGGTCAGCGCCGCGGCCAGCAGGATCTTCACCGCGTCCCCGGGCAAAAAGGGCGCCACACACAGCGCCAGCGCGGCGCGCAGCCCGTTGCCCGAAAGCACCGCGAACCACACGCTGCCGAACGCGTAGCACACCGCGCAGCCCAGCGCCATGCCGGCGCACAGCGCCCCGAACCCGCGCCGGCGCGCGGTAAAGGCCCCGCACACCGGCGCCGCCGCCAGGTAGCCCAGCGCGTAGCCGCCCGTCAGGCCGAACAGCGCCGCCGGGCCGCCGCGGAAACCCGCCATCACCGGCAGGCCGAGCGCCGCCAGGCCCAAAAACACCGCCTGCGACGCGGCGCCCCACCCGGGGCCCAGCATCGTGCCCGCCATATATACGGCGAACAGGGCCAGGTTGACCGGCACGCCCCATGGCATGGGTACGGCGAGTTGGCTGCACACGGCGGTGAGCGCGGCAAACAGCGCGCACAGCGCCATGCGGCGGGCGCGGGCGGCGGAGGACGGCATACGCAAAGGCCCCTTTCGGTCATGGATACTACTGCCCAGTATACCCCGCCGGGCGCGCGCCTGTCAACCGCCGGGCGGGTGTTGACGGCGCCGCCAAACGGGGCTATACTGGAAAAAAGAACGTTTTGCATTTGCTTTGGGAGAAAGGATGTACCCGCCATGCAGGCCCCGTTTGAGCAATATGTCGCCCAGGTGCGGCGCGTACAGGAGCTGGCCCGCCCGCAGGCCGCGCCGGGCCCTGCGCCTGCCGATCTGCCGGCGGGCATCCGCGCGCGCACCGACGAGATACGCACCCTGCGCGCCGGCAATGACTGGCTGCTGCACAACCTTGTGCTGGACCGGGACCCCGCCGCCCTCACCCCCGCCGACGCCGCCGCTTTGCGGGAATTTTCCGAGGCGCTGATGCTCTACGCGCGCCACCTGGACATCGGCGCCGCCTACCGCACCCACCGCCTGCTCTACCGCTACGCGGCGCTCCACGGGGACGAGCCGCTGATGGTGGAACAGCTGTACGGCATGGGGCTGGCGCTGTATTACCTCAACATCGCGCGCCCGCGCATGGGCATCAACCTGTTCGGGGCCGAGGTCACGGCCTGCTTTACCGAGGGCGCCGCCCGGCTGGACCGGTTCGCCGATTTTGACGCCGCCACGCAGGACAAGATCATCCGCTGCCTGGGCAACCGGCGGCTGTGCGCGCCCGCGGTCTACGGCGGCAACACCCACCGCCCGCTGGAAGACCCCTTTGGCAGCTACCCCGCCTACAAGGCGCTTTTTGATGAGGCGATGGCCGTGATCAACTCGGCCAAATACCGCGCCGCCGCCCCCGGCCTGCCGTGGAACCGCTACGCCTACGCCATGCACTATGACCGCACCCGTTTTTTGAGCACCCTGCGCACAGCGGACGACGCGCAGATGGCGCAGGACGTGCTGCAATCGGCCGAGTTCATGTACCAGTGGCAGGCGCTGGAAAAGGGCGACGATACCGGGCGGTTCATCCCGGCCAACACGCGCTACCGCTACGCGGCGGCGCGCTACCACGCCGGCCGGCTGGGGCTGGAGCCGCTGGTGCGGCAGCTGCTCACGCTGCGCAACACCGTCGCGGACGACGACTACACCCCCGAAGGCATGACGGTGCACCTGCGCCTGCCGGTGTACACCCGCAGCTACCTGGAGCGCCTGCCCGCCGACCGCCGCGCCCGGTACGAGGCGCCCCTGGCCGACTGGGAGCAAAGCACCGACGCCTACCTGCGCGCCATCCCGCCAAACGAATACAGCGACGTCATCGCCGACCTGGCCGGCCAGGTGCTGGACACCCGCCTTGGCGAGGCGGGCGCCACGCTGCAGGGGCCGGTGCTCAACTTCCTGCTGTGGCGCCACCCGCCCACCTACGTGCACTCCAACATGGTGGCGTCGCTGGCGCAATGGCTGCTGGAGCGCGCGGCGGACACGGCGCCCGCGGCGCTTGCCGCGGCGGCCTGCCTGCCCGATGCCGCGGCGGCGCAAAACCAAAAGGAGGCCATGGCCCGCACGGCCCACTCGGCCGGGCTGTACCACGATGTGGGCAAATGTATGCTGCTGCAGGTGGTGGGGCTGTACGCCCGCAGCCTGCTGGACGAAGAGCGGGCCGTGCTGCGCTGCCACCCGCTGTTCGGCTGGCATCTGCTGTGCCACTTCCCCGACCGCCAGCCCGAGGCGATGGCCGCGCTGTACCACCATGTGTGGAGCGACGGCAGCCAGGGCTACCCGCAGGACATCCCGCCGCTGCCGCCGCAGCTGCGCTGGGTGGTGGACCTTGTCGCAGTGGCGGACTGCCTGGACAGCGCCACCGACGATATCGGCCGCAGCTACGCCGAGGCCCGCCCCTTTGCCGAGGTGCTGGCGGATCTGCGCGCCGGCAGCGGCACGCGGTACGCGGCGTGGGCGGCCGCCCTGCTGGACGACCCCGGTTTCTGCGCCGCGCTCGAGCGGCGCCTGCGCCAGCGCCGCGCCGACCTCTATTGCGAGGCCTGCACCGCCGCCCGCTGAACGCCCGGCGGCCGCCCGCGGGCGCGTTTATATATAAGGTATACCATTTGTTTTGTGGTAAGCAAAACCCCACGCGGAGCGTGGGGTTTTGCTTTGCCGGGCCGCCGGTTTGGGGATCTTGAAGCAAAGGCCGCTTTGCATACGGCATTTTGACAAAGTTATAATGGGATACAAGGTAAGGTAAAGGTACCTCAAACACAAGAAAGGGTGACAAACATGGAGCCGCGGTATCTTTCACAGGATATGCTGCAAAATTACCGTTTCTATCTGCAAGGGGAGGAACGCGCGGAGAAAACGATCCAGAAATATATGCGGGACCTCTCGGTGTTCTTCGGGTACTGCGGTACGGGGCCGGTCAGCAAAGAGACGGTCGTGCAGTTCAAGGGCTGGCTGCTGCGCAGCCACCACGCGGCCAGCGTGAACAGTATGCTGGCGGCGGTGAACGGCTTTTTGGCCTATCTGGGCTGGCACGAATGCCGGGTCCGTGCCATCCGCATCCAGCGCAGCGCCTACCGCGACACCGCCCGCCAGCTGACGCGGCAGGAATATTACCGCCTGGTCAAAACGGCGCAGCGGCGCGGGCAGGAACGCTTGGCCCTGCTGCTGCAAACGATCTGTGCCACCGGCATCCGCGTGAGCGAACTGCGGGGGATCACGGTGGCGGCGGCCCGTTCGGGGCGGGCGGAGCTGGAAAACAAGGGCAAGACGCGCACGGTCTTCCTGCCGCGCAAGCTGTGCGCGCAGCTTACCCGGTACTGCGCGCGGCACGGCATCTGCGAGGGCGGGATCTTCATCACGCGCAGCGGGCGGCCGCTGGACCGCAGCAACATCTGGAGCATGATGAAGGCGCTGGCCAGGGCGGCGGGGGTGGCCGCGGGGAAGGTTTTCCCGCACAACCTGCGGCATCTGTTCGCGGTGTGTTTTTATCAGGCGAGCAAAGACCTGGACCATCTGGCGGCCATCCTTGGGCACAGCAGCATCAACACCACGCGCATCTACACCCAAACGGACGGGGAACGGCACCGCCGGGAGCTGGAGACGCTCCAGCTCGTGCTATAGGGCGCGCGGGCCAATACCTTTAGAAAGCACCCCTGCCCGGGCGGGGGTGTTCTTCCCCCATGCGGCGGCGGGCGGAAAAAATTTTCCGCCCGCCGCTTTGCCTCCTATATAGTAGGACCGCCGCCCAAAAACAAAAAAAGGATACCACATAAGATGGATTCTGTGGTAACCGCGGCCCCGAAAGCCCCCGCAACCGGGGGCTTTCCTCTCCAATTGGAATCATTATACAAGAAGCGACAGGCTTTTGCAATCCTTTTGCGACGAAATTTTTTCGCGCGCAGGCAAAATCTGGACAAAAAGGAATGGTTCTTACCACAGAATCCATCTTATGTGATGATCTGCGCGGAAGGCGCGACGTTTTGCGACATCGCCGGTTTGTATCTTCTGCGGCACTTTTGCGGAAAGGGGCGGGCCATGCAGCCGTTTTCGGTAAGCGAGATCCTGTTTTACGCGGGGCTCCTTTTGGCGGCCCTGGCCTGCGCGGCGTTCCTGTTTTGCCTGGTAACGGCAAAGATCAAGGCCGCCAGGCTGGAAACGGTTTTGACAGCGGAATACGGCCCCAAAAAGCTCTGAGCCGCCTTTGCGCCAAAACGGACCAACACAGGGGAAGAGCGGGATGGAACAGATCATTGCGGATACCTATCGGGTGATCGGGAAGATCGGCGGCGGCGGCGGCGGTACGGTCTGGCTTGCCGAGCATCTGCGTTTGGGCAAAAAGGTCATCCTGAAAGCCGACAAGCGCAAGATCACCACGCGCCCGGAACTGCTGCGCCGGGAAGTGGACGTGCTCAAAAACCTCCACCACCCGTATATACCGCAAGTCTACGACTTTTTTGCTGAAGACGGCATCGTCTATACAGCAATGGACTATATCGAGGGGGAAAGCCTGGACCGGCCGCTGCGCCGCGGCGAGACCTTCCCGCAGGCGACGGTCATCAAATGGGCCAGGGAACTGCTGCAGGCGCTCGATTATCTGCACAGCCCCACCCACGGCGACCCGCCGCGCGGCTACACCCACAGCGACATCAAACCCGCCAACCTGATGCGCACGCCGCAAAACGACGTTGTGCTGATCGATTTTAACATCGCGCTCGCCTTGGGCGAGGCCAACGTCATCGGCCGCAGCGCCGGGTATGCCTCGCCGGAGCATTACGGGCTGGACTATACGGAGAACGAAGATACCGTGACCGTCGCCGCCCCGGCCGAGACGGTGTATGTGCCTTCCCCCGATATCACGGCGCCGGCCCCGCCGCCTGGCGGCGGCACGGGCACCGTGCCCGGCACCGCGCCGCAGACCGGCACGGCCTCCTCGCGGGTCAAGGTCGTCACGCCGGACGTGCGCTCCGACATCTACAGCGTGGGCGCCACGCTCTATCACCTGCTCAGCGGCCGGCGGCCGGCCGCCAATGCCAAAGAGGTCGACCGGCTGCCGGACAGCCAGTTCAGCCCGCAGGTCGTTGCCATCATCGCCAAGGCGATGCAGCCCAACCCCGACCGCCGCTACCAGACCGCCGCCGAGATGCTGGATGCGCTGGAGCATCTGTGGGAGAACGACCCCCGCACAAAGCGCCTCAAACGGCAGCGCCGCATCGCCGGCGTGGTGTGCGGCGGGCTGTTCGCACTGGGCGCGGCAAGCGCTTTCGTCGGGCTGAAACGGATGCAGACCACCGAGGAATGGCTCAAGCTGGCGGAATATTCCGCCAACGCTTTGCAGGCGGGGGACCGCGAAGCCGCCATCGCCACCGCGCTGGAGGCCCTGCCCGCGCAGACGGGCCCGCTCACGCCGCCGCTGACCGCCCAGGCGCAAAAGGCGCTGACGGATGCCCTTGCCGTTTACGACCTGGCGGACGGGTATAAATTGCAGGGCACGGTCGAGCTGCCGTCGGCGCCGCTGGCGCTGGCGCTGGCGCCAAACGGGGCCACGGCCGCCTGCCTGTATTCCGGGGCGCTGGCCGTTGCCGATACCGCCGACGGCCACATCCTGGCCACGCTGCCCGCCGACGGTTCTGCCCTGGCCGGGGTGCGGTATCTCAACGCGGACGTGCTGCTGTTTTCCGGCGCGGAGGGTTTGCAGGCGTATGACATCGCGGCCGGCAAAATCCTGTGGACGGGGGCGCCCGCCACGGCCATCGCCCTTTCCGCCGACGGCCGCCATGCCGCCGCCCTGTACCGGGACGAGACGCGCGCAACGGTCTACGCCACGGCCGACGGCACGGTCGAGCACACCGTCGATTTTGGGCAGCGCTGCCAGCGGGTGGCTTTCAACGATATCTTCATGGACCCGCACGACGACCTGTTCGCCCTTTCGGCGGACGGCACGCTGCTGGCCGCCAGCTTTGCGGACGGTTCGCTCGAGCTGTTCAACCTGGCGGAGCCCGACGCCGGCGCGGTGATCTATGACGCGGATTCCGGCTTTACCCATTTTGAGGGCGGGTTCAGCGGCCGATACTTTGCCTTTTCGGCCAGCAATGCCGCGCAGTCGGTTTTTGCGGCGGTGGATACCGCCACGATGGAACAGACCGGCGGCTTTGAGGATACGGCGGCGTTCGGCGTACAGGCGGACGAGAGCGGCATTTATGTGCAGAGCGGCAATATCCTTGTCCGCGTGGACCCCGTCACCGGCGGACAGACGCCGCTCGTGACCACGCCCAAAGCCATCCGCGCGTGCGCGCGCGCGCAGGCCCAGACCTTGATCGCCACCGACGAGGGGGTCGAGATCTACAACGCGCAGGCCGCGCAGATCGCCGCCTTTGCGCAGGAATACCCCGCCCGGCTTTTGGCGCTGGCAAACGGCGTGGCGCTCGCCGGCAACCGGGAGGAGCCGGTGCTCCGCCTGTTCCGGTACGAAAACCACCCCGAGAGCGAAGTTTTCACCTATGACCCGGCCGCGTACCCCCATGACGAGACGCGCCTGAGCGCGGACGGCAAGACCGTGATGCAGTTCAGCGTTTCGGGGTTCCGCATCTATGATATGGTCGGCGCGGTGGCCGCCGAGAAGGCCCTGCCTGACAGCGGGCGCATCTATGACCAGCAGTTCCGCCGCCAGGGCGGCGATTCCTGGCTGGAGGTGACCTGGTACGACGGCACGGTCGAGTGTTACAGCGCCGCCGACGGCACCCTGCTGGACACCCGCACCATCGACCCGCCGGACAAAAGCCTGTATGAGGAGTTTTTCGTCAAGGACCTGCGCATCGAATCCCCGCTGCACGGCACGCCGGCCGTGTACAGGGCGGGCAGCGGCCGCAAGGTGGCCGACCTGGCCGAAGATGCCTACCTTACTTATGTGAGCGAAGCCGGGCCGTACATCGTAACGCAATACGTCACCACCGAAGGGGCGTATTACGGGCAGCTGCTCAACGAGCGCTGCGAGGTTTTGGCCGATCTGCCCTGCCTGTGCGATGTGGCCGGCCAAACGCTGGTTTTTGACTATCCCAGTGGTAATGTGCGCCAATCCCGCATTTACGATATAGATTCCCTGCGAACCCTGTCTCACACCCATTTGACTGGAGGAATGACAAGATGAAATGCAAAAAAGGCCTGTCGCTGATGCTTGCCATGGCAATGGCGGCCGCGCTGCTGGCCGCGCCGGGCACCGCCGCCTACGCGCAGACCGTGGTGCCGGGGGATGCCCCGGTCGCGGAAGAAGTTGGCGGGGCGGCCCTTGCCCCCGCGCCGGAAGCCCCGGAAACGGAAGAGGTGCCCGGCGCCGAGAGCGTTGGCGCGCAGGCCACGGAGGAAGAGCCGGCCCCGGCGGAGCCGGAAACGGCGACGGCCCCCGAGGCCGCCCCGGTGCCAACGGAACCGGCGGCCGAGCCGGCCACGGAGCCGACGGCCGAGCCGACAGTTGAGCCGACGGTTGAACCGACCGAAGAACCGACGGCCGAGCCGGCCGAGGAGCCGGCGGCCGAGCCCGCGGCGGATCCCCTTGCGGACGATGTCTTTTCCAACCCGGAATATACCTCGCTGCTGCCGGTGCCGGTCGTGGAGGACGTGTATCTGTATGTGACGAGCCTCACCTCCGAAGAGCTCAGCGCCATGAGCATCGATACCATCCTTGGCATGCTTGTGGACAAGGACGGCAACAAGGTCGAGATCCCGGCGGACAAGACCGTCGTCTGGGGTTTGAAAAAGGATGCAAATCCGACGGGCGAGTTCGCGCTTATCCTCGACCGAAGCGCCACCATTGATTTGAACCAGAGTACCTATATCTCTGTCAATTCTGACGGAACGACATCGGCTTCCTATTACAGAAGCGATTATAACATTGTCTTTCTGGTCGGCAGCGGCAAACAGCTGGACTATAATGCCGTACGCTATATCGTCAACATATGCGAAGCTACTGACGAAAGAATCTCCTACTCGCTCAAACAAAACGGCTTGTGGGTCAGATCAAGCTACCAGCCCGACGTGGCAACCGGGTTGAGCGACTTGGCCGTTGATAAAGTGGGTACGTTTATTGATATCGAGAAAGCGCCGCGCTACATCATCAGCGAGGCACTGCCCCCCGTCTCCATCTATCAGGAAAGTTTTTATGTCCCGGAGTATGACGCGACGGCCTCGTACACCGTCACCCTTTCCTCCACGATGGCCGGCCGGTATTCGCGGGGCGATACCGATGTGCAAGTGAAGGCGTTCCGCGTCGACGACTATGCCCAGAACGGCGTCAATGCCACGGACCTTTGGACGGAGGTTTCCTCCAATAATGGAATGGCGGCCGTCACCGGCCGGGCGCCGACCAAAGATGATGTCATCCTGCTGGCCTACCTGAACAATGCCGGTACCGAGGTACTGGGCCTGCAGGGCTTGGTCTGCTGTGTATATCCCTCAACGTCAAGGGTGTACAATGGACTCCAATTTATAAATGCCGATTATTCTAATCCATACGCAAGTGCAAGTAGCGTCAATTGGCGGTTGCCTATCGACAGTGACGATGTCTCCAAAAGCATGATCTCCCTCGTCGTCTCTAGTTGGCTGGACTGTTATCTGACGGTTGAGAGCGATTCGACCGAAACACCTGCCATGGTGCTGGAGCAGAGTGACGATATCAAAGCCGTTTATGTGATTGATGACAGCACATATTTTGCTAGCGAATTTGAAAGAACAGAAGAGTATATACAGGCCCACGGAACGGATATTACAGCGAGCGTTCTTGATCTCAGTGCAGGGTATCCCCTCCATAATAGTGGAACAAAAACCTACAACATTTTGATCCAGCATAAAACCGCCCCAACTGAGTTCCTCAGGCCGCATATTTCGGTAACCAGGGTGTCAAAGCCTTCCTCAGAGCCGGAGCCTTCCCCGGGGCCGGAGTCTTCCCCGGAGCCGACCCCTCCTCCCAAAGTTAATGTTTCGCTTACCGTGGATAGTGTCAGAGCTCCCGACCCGGATTCCCCGAGACCCGCCTATGTCCCGAGTCAAGCGCTGGTTTCAAGTAGGAGTCGTACCGACATTGACAGCTATGCCTACAACGGCTACCTCACACGGTTAATAGAAGATCCCGAGGTGGATATGTCCGCCTTGGTGCCGGCTTTCTATGCGTCCCCCGAGGAAAGCAAGGTCACCCGACTGGTCGACGGCCAAAGCGTTGAGCAGGTCTCCGGCGAATCCGTGGTGGATTTCTCGTCCGGCAAGCCGGTGCAATACACGGTCACGGCGAATAGCGTATCGCAACAGAACTATTGGTTAACCTTTGTGAAAAAAACCACCGGCGGCGCCAAGCTGTTCGTCAACGGCCCGGCGGACAACAAGCGGGAGCTGTATCTGGTCAACAAACTGGGCAACCAGCACAACATCCTCATCGCCAACCTTGGCGATGCGCCGCTGGAAAACCTCAACGTCACGCTGGACGCCCGCTCCGGCAACATCCAACTGGATGACTACTGGACCGTCGGCGGCGAGGGCAACAACACCCTGAACGGCTTCAGCACCGAGACGCTGGACGGCGAGGATCATCCTTATGGCGTCGACATGGCCGACGGCCTGGCCGTCATCCGCATCCTGCCGGTGGGCGATACCGCCGGCGCCATCGACGGCACGCTGACCATCACGGCCGACGGGCAGGAACCCGTTTCCATCGAGCTGAGCGGCATCTCCAAGGACCCCACCATCCAAAACACCTCCTTGGCCGAGGGCGTCAAGTATGTGCCCTATTCCCAAGTCATCATGACCGATAACCCCTGGCTGCAGGAAAACCCCCAGACCTTTACCCTTTCCGGCCGTCTGCCCAAGGGCCTGACCTTCAGCGAGGGCACCGGCGAAATTTACGGCGTCCCGCAGGAGAGCGGTACATTCCCGATCTCCGTGGCCGTACATTACGGCATGGATATTTTTGCGGACAACGAAGTTTCGTTTGAGCTGGTCATCAACGAGAACACCAACCAGAACGTCTTCAACGCCTCCGACGCCGGCTATGCCCTGAAGGAATCCGTCGGTGAAATGGTCAGCGGCGGCGAAGTGGGCGACTATTACCTGCCCGCCATCACCGGCGACGAGTTGTTCGTCTCTGAGGGCCAGTTCGGCGAATTTATCGACTTCTGGTTCAACGGCGAAAAACTCGAGCGCGGCGTTGACTATGACGCCGAGAGCGGCAGCACCCGCATCACCATCAAGAGCCAGACCCTTGCCAACAAGGCAAAGGAGGGCGAGGCCAACACCCTGGCCGCTGAATTCCGTGTGGGCGGCACGCAGACGACGGGCACGGCCGTCAACGAGTTGAAACGCACCTCGCAGAACTTCCGGTTCGATACCGTCTCCACAAGCGGCGGTTCGGGCACCACCACGCCTTCCGGTTCCGGCACAGGCGGGGCGGACGGTTCCGGCACAGGCGCGGCGGACGGTTCCGCCGCGGTGCCCGCCGTACCGCAGGTCTCTTTGTCGGTGCAGCTGGTGGACGCCGATGAAAACGCGCTCTCCGGCATGAGCATCGAGCTGCATTCCACCCCGCAGACTGCCAAGACCAACAACAGCGGGTATGCCTCCTTCTACAATGTGGAGTTCGGCGCCCACACCCTGTATGTGAAGAACTGGAAAGGCCAGACCCAGGCCTCCCGCGGCTTCACGCTCGTGCAGGGCAACACCTTCGCGGTGTCCGGCGACAGCATCACGGCGATGAACGGCGGCTCCCTGCGGCTGAAGGTGCGCCTGAACAACGACGGCACCCTGAGCTTTGTCGCCGCGAGCGGCGTGCCCAAAACGGGCGACGCGTTCCACCCCGGGCTGCTGTGGGTACTGCTCACGGCTTCCGGCATCGGCCTTATCGCGCTGTGCGCCATGAAAAAGCGCCGGCGCAGCCGCAACGGGTAACACGCCTTTTGTGGGTCGGGGCAAGGTGAGACCACTGTGACCCGGCGGCCGCGGTAAAGCCGTACGGGGGCCGGCTGCCCTGCCGCAAACCTGTGGTAGGGCAGCCGGTTTTGTTGTGGCAGGGGCCGCGCCCCACGGGCGCAGCGCTTGCGCAAAAACCATCATTGCGGCCGGCAGGGCGCCTGGCGCCCCGCCCGCCGCTGCACAGAAAGGGGCCGGGCCTATGATCCGTGTGCTTTTACAATGTGAGGACACCTACTTTTTGCAGGCGTTCAGCAACTACGCCAGCGCCAACTGCCATACGATGGAGTTCATCTGTTTTACCGCGCCGGAAAAGGCCGTGGAACATCTGGCCTCCACGGCGCTGCGGCTGGACGCGGTATTGGCTTCACGGCCGGTTCTGGAAAAGGTCCCGCAGCCCCAGGCCGTCCGCCTTTTGGTCGCGGAGCGGACCGTCTTTTCCGACCCGGAGGCCATGCAGATCAACATTTATCAATCCGGCCCGGCCATCCTCTCGGATATCCACAGCGCCCTGGCCCTGACGGGCCGCCACCTGTTTGGCGGCGCCGGCGGCCGCGGCGTGCGCATCGTGGCGGCCGCTTCGGTGCAGGGCGGCAGCGGGAAAACCGTGCTCAGCTATGCGCTGGCGGCCGCGGCCGCGCGGCGCGGCAAGCAGGCGCTGTACATCAATCTGGAGCCGTTCCCGGCCTTTGCGCAGCTGTATCAACAGGAGTTTTCCACCTCGATGGATGATATCCTTTTCGCGCTCAAGAGCGGGCGGGACCTTGCGCCCGTTGTGTTGGACACCATGGCGCGCAACCGGGACAACGTGCTGGTGCTGCCGCCGTTCCATTTCGCGGGGGATCTGCTCTCCCTTACAGAGGAGGATGTCAAGGCGCTTTTGCAGGTGCTGGCGGAAAAGACGGACCTGGAATACGTTTTTCTCGATCTGCCGGTGGGCCTGCAGCCGCTCAACCAATGGGCGCTGGAAAACAGTACCCATGTATTGCAGATCTATACCGACGACGCCGTGGGGCGTGAGCACCTGAAACGCGAGGAAGCGGACGTCTATTATAAAAACCTGCCCATCCCGGGCGTGGTTTTGCCGGTGCTCAACAAATGCAAAAAACGGGGCGCCGAAGAGGGCATCGCCGCAAAGATCTCCTGGTCCGAAAGTTTGTATGAGGGCCAGACGGTGGCCGATGTGCTGGAACGCAACCCGGGCTTTTTGAAAAGCTGTTTTGACCTGCTGGACCGGCTTGATTGAACGCCGCTACAAAATCTTCGTATGGAGGGCTCGCCATGCAACCGTTTGCGCCCCGCGTTTCGGTCCGGACGGAAGGAACGCAGAACATCCTTGTCATCGAATTGCAGGAGGGGCAGACGCTGATCCCCTACTGCTGCAAGGTGATGGAAAACAACAACATCCCCGGCTTGCTGCCCATGCGCCACCAGACGGTGGACGGCACCGTCCGCCTGCGCTACAACATCGGCGGCAAGATCCCCCTGCATGAGTACCTGCGGCAGAACCGCCCCGCGCGCCAGAACAGCCTTTTGCTGCTGCGCAACCTCAGCGCGGCGCTGCTGCATTTGCAGGAATATTTCCTTTCCGCCGATATGTGCTACCTTGACCCGGAGCACATCTATGTCGGGGACGGCCTGCACGCGTACCTGGCCTGCGTGCCCCTCCGGCAGAAGGGCGCGCAAAGCAGCCAGCCGCTGAAAAATTTTTACAGCGACCTGCTCAGCAATTATTTTGCCGCCAACGACGATGCGGAATTTGTCAAAATGTTCATGTGGGTCTACCGGTCGACGCTGTTTGACCTGGAGACCTTCTACCGCCAGTTTTTGCAGGAGAAGGCCGCGCCCGCGCCGGAACCCCCGGCCGCACAGGGCGCCCCGGCGCCGGGGCCGGCCGTGCCGCCGCCCCCCAAAAAGGCGGAGGGCGCGCAAACGCTGCCCGAGGCGCCGCCCCTGCCGCCGGCCCCGCCCGAAAAGGCGCTGCCGTTTGATGTGCCCGGGGGGCCGGGCAAAGCCCCGCAGCCGCCGGCCAAAGACAAAGCCAAAGACAAGGCCAAAGCGGGCGGCGGCAAGGGGTTCCTGCCGTTTGGCAAGCATGACAAAAAGGAAAAGGCGCCCGCCCCGGGCTTTCCCATACCGGGCATGCCGGGCTCCGCGCCCGCCCCGGTGCCGCCCACCGTGCCGCCGATCCCGCCGGCGCCCAAACCCAAAAAGGAGAAAGCCCCGGTGCCGCCCCGCCCCGCAGAGGAGGATGGCTGGCCGGAGCACAGCATTTTTGTCGACGAACCGCGGCCCGCCCCGGATCCGGCCCCGGATCCCGGCACGGAGCTCCCGCCGCAGCCGGCCGGCGGAAGCGCGTCGGCAGGCGCCTGGTTCCTGCACAAGGGGCAGAAGGTCGCCATCACCGAAACGCCGTTCCTGGTCGGCAAATACAACACCGCCTGCCAGCTGCATTATGCCATCTATGACAACAACAAAGTCTCCCGCAGCCATGCCACCTTCCTGTTTGAAAAGGGGCGCTATCTGATCCGTGACAACCAGTCCCGCAACGGTACGTTCCTCAACGGGCAGGCGCTGCTCCCCCTGCAGCCGGCGGAACTCAAAGACGGGGATGAGATCAGGCTCTATGACGAGGTCCTGGTCTTCCATACGGTGTGACGGATATGCGATATGACATCGCAAGCATCACCCACAGGGGCAAGGTGCGGCAAAACAACCAGGACCGCGTGCTGGCCCTTGTCGGCGAAGGCGAAGCGCTGCTGGCCGTCGCCGACGGCATGGGCGGCCTGGCCCATGGCGAAAAGGCCAGCGCCATCACGGTGCAGGTGTTGGCCGGCTGGTGGCAGAGCAATACGCTGACGGACATGGCGCAGATCTCCGCCGCGCTGGACGCCGCCATCTTTGAAGCGCACCGCCAGATCTACTATTTTTCCGAAACGCAGGGGCAGCGCACCGGCAGCACGCTCTCGCTGGTGTATTTGCAGGCGGAGCAGTATCTTGTCAAACAGATCGGCGACAGCCGCGTTTACCGCCGGACGGGCGGGGCCATGGCACAGCTGACCACCGACCAGACGTGGCTCAACCGGATGCTCGAAAACGGCGCGGCGCCCGCCGCCGCGGCGCAGCAGCACCGCCTCAGCCATGCTTTGGTCAACGCGCTGGGCGCCTCTGAGGAGCTGGACATCGCCACCGGCGGCGGCCTTGCCCGCCATGGGGACAGTTTCCTTTTGTGCAGCGATGGTTTTTACCACGAGGCCCCGCTCTGCCGCCTGACGGCGGATTTGAAAAAGGCCACGGCACAGGCCGCCCTGGAGGCCTTGCTGGCCGATGTCCTGGCCGGGACGGCCGGCGACAATGCCTCGGCAGTCTTATGCCGCCTTTTATAAAAACCACAGGGAGGGAACAAAATGATCTGCCAAAAATGCGGCGCGCCTCTGCCCCCTGGCGTGAGCGCCTGCCCCTATTGCGGCGCCGCGGCCGCTTTGAACGCCGTGGCGCCCCGCCCGGACGAGGCCACGGCATTTTCCGGCCGGGACGACAGCGTGTTTGCCGCACCGCCGGAAGAAGCGACGGAATTTGCCGGCGGCGCGGTGGCCGGTGTGCCCGCCCCGGACGACGCGGAAACAGAGTTTGCCGGGGCGGTGCCGGGCGATTATGGCGCGGCGCGGGCACAGGCCCCCGCAAAGATCCCCACACCCGCCCGCCAAAAGAAGGGGCGCAAGCCCAAAAAGCAAAAAACGGCCGGCAAAAAGGTGCCGGTGCTGCACATCGTATTGATCGCCGTTCTGGTTTTGCTGATCGTTTTGGTGTTGGCAAAGCCTTATATACTTGATTTCATTAGCGCGGTGGCAACGCCAAACATTGCGCTGCCTCCGTCAAAATTGATGGCATAGAACAAGGAGTACGCCCCGCCATGCAAACCGAAAAACAACAGGAGATTGTGGCTTCGCTCAAAAGCTATGTGTTGAGCGAATTCCCACTCAGCCAGCTGGACGACGCGGAGCTCAAGGCCCGCATCGAAAATCTGGTGCTGCGCAAGCTGGCCGGCGAAAACCTGCTGATCAACGAGAAGATCGCCGTTGTAAACGATATCTATTCCTCCATACGCGGCTTTGGTATCCTGGACAGCATCATGAGCGACGATACCATCACCGAAGTGATGATCAACGGGTACGACAACATCTTCATCGAGCAGGCCGGCCGCGTGCGGCGTATGGACGTCACCTTTGAGAACGAGCGCCGCCTTGAGGACGTGATCCAGCGCATCGTCGGCCTGGCCGGGCGCGAGGTCAACCAGGCGAACCCCATCGTCGATACGCGCCTGCCGGATGGTTCCCGCGTCAACGTGGTGCTGCCGCCGATATCGCTGGTCGGGCCGGTGGTCACCATCCGCAAATTTTCCAAAAACCCCATGACCATCCAAAAGCTCATCGCCTACGGCTCCCTCACGCAGCCCATCGCCGATTTCCTCGAGGTTTTGGTCAAAGCGCGGTACAACATTTTCGTTTCCGGGGGCACCGGTTCCGGCAAGACGACCTTCCTCAACGCGCTGTCCAACTACATCCCCAAGGACGAGCGCATCATCACCATTGAGGACTCCGCCGAATTGCAGATCGAGAACGTGCCCAACCTCGTCAGCCTGGAAACGCGCAACGCCAACTCCGCGGGTGCCGGCGCCATCACCATCCGCGACCTGATCAAGTCCAGCCTGCGTATGCGCCCCGAGCGCATCATCGTCGGCGAGGTGCGCGGCGCCGAGGCGCTGGATATGCTGCAGGCGATGAACACCGGCCACGACGGCAGCCTGTCCACCGGCCACGCCAACAGCACGGTGGATATGCTCAGCCGCCTGGAAACGATGGTGCTGCAGGGGGCGGCCGGCCTGCCGCTGGCGGCTATCCGCCAGCAGATCTCCAGCGCCGTCGATATCATCATCCACCTTTCCCGCCTGCGCGACCACAGCCGCAAGACGATGGCCATCACCGAGGTGCTGGGCCTGGACGAACACGGGAACATCCAACTCAACCCCCTGTATGAGTTCGTGGAGGACGAGACGAGCACGCTGGAACACGTCCACGGTTCGCTGCGCCGCACCCGGAACAAGATGCAGAACACCTTTAAACTGCAGCTGGCAGGGTACCGCCTTGAAATTTGAGCGGCGGCCGCCTTGCAGACAGGAAGAGGATACCAGTATGTTGTTGAAAAAGAAAACGCCCGCCCCCGAAAAGGGGAAAGCACCGGAAAAAAAGCCCAAAAAGCAAAAGCAGGCCAAGGCGGAAAAAGCGCCGCCGCAGCCGCAGTATTACCGCTCCGCCACCAACATCCAGACCTTGAACTACAACGTCTATTTTATGAGCGCGGTGGAAAAGATCCTGTACGGGGCGCTGGCTTTTGTGGCCGGCGCTGCGGTGGGGTATCTGTTTTACGGCGGCATCGGGGTCGATGAATTCGGCGAGCCGACAGCGCTGACCTGGTTTTTGAACATCGTGATCATGGCCGGGGTCGGCGCGGCGGCCGCCAGGGCCTTCCTGCCCATCCGCACCAAACAGCTGTGCGCGGCGCGGCAGAGCAAGCTGAGGTCCCAATTCCGCGATATGCTGGAGGCCATCTCCACCTCCCTGAGCGCCGGAAAAAACGTGCAGGAGTCTTTTTCCGGCGTTTATGAGGACCTCAAAAACCAGTATGAGGAAGACGCCTTCATTTTGCAGGAGCTGTATGTCATCAACGACGGCATCGCCAACGGTATCACCATCGAGGAGCTGCTGGCCGATTTCGGCCAGCGCAGCGGCTGCGAGGACATCCAGGATTTTGCCAGCGTGTTTGAGATCTGCTACCGCAAGGGCGGCAACATCCGGGACACCGTGCGCAACACCTATGACATTTTGAGCGATAAGATGGCCATCAACGAGGAGATCGAGACCATCGTCACCGGCAGCAAGTCAGAGCAGTCGCTGATGCTGGTCATGCCGGTGCTGCTCATCGGTATGATCAAACTCGGCAGCCCGGATTTTGCGGCCAACTTCGTCACCCCCAGCGGGCTGGCGGCCACGACCATCGCGCTCGTGCTGTTTGTCGCCTCCTATTTCGTCGGGCGTATCGTATTGGATATCAAGGTATAAGGGGGCGGAACATGGCTGTCATAACCGTTGTGGATCTCGTGGTCCTTGCCGTCGGTATCGCGATCCTGGCACTCTGGCTGCTGTTGTTTGCGGCCGGCCGGAAAAACGCCTGGATGTTTGAGCAGCTCGACGACAACGATTACCCCGTCAAAGAGCTGTACTTCATCGGCTATGAGATGGTGCAGCGCCTGAGGCTGCGCTTCAAAACCAAAAAGGACCGGCAGATGCGCAAGGAGCTGGCGGTCCTGTATGGGGAAAAATACGCGGATTATTACCTGCGCGTCGCCTATGCGCAGCAGTTCACCATGGCGCTCACGATCCTTTGCCTGGCGGCGCCGTTCTACTTTTTTACCGAGGGGAACCTGCTGGTGTTCCTTGCGGTGCTTGCGGGCGCCGGCGTCGCCTACTACTACTATGGCACGGTCACGAAGGAAAAGATCTCCAAGCGCGCGGAAAAAATGCTCTCGGAATTTTCCGATGTCGTCTCCAAGCTGGCGTTGCTCGTCAACTCCGGCATGATCCTGCGCGAAGCGTGGGAACGCACGGCGTATTCCAAAGAAGGCGCGATCTATGGGGAGATGCGCCGCAGCATCGTCGAAATGCAAAACGGCAAGGCCGAGATAGACGCCCTGTTCGGGTTCGGGCAGCGGTGTATGCTGCCGGAGATCAAAAAATTCTCCTCCACGCTCATCCAGGGCCTTGAAAAGGGCAACAGCGACCTGGCCGGCATGCTCACCGCGCAGAGCAAGGAAGTGTGGGAGCTGAAAAAACAGATGGTGCACCGCCAGGGCGAGCTTGCCAACAACAAGCTGCTGCTGCCCATGTGCCTGACCTTTATCGGGATATTGATCATGGTCATCGTACCGGTGTTTTCCAACATCGGGGCGTAGGCCGTGTTTGATATGATTTTTGTGGGAAAGGAGGTAAACCGGGATGGACAAATTGGGTATGCAGATGTACCTGATGCTGCAATGGGCCAAGCGGGGCTTCCGTGATTTCATGGAGGAGGAGCGCGGCGCCGTGGACATCGTGGCCATCGTCGTTCTGATCGGCATCGCCGTCATGCTGGCGCTGTTTTTCAGGGATCAGATTAAGGAGATCCTTGATCACCTGTTCCAGAATATTGATGATGCGACCAGCGGCGCAACATCAAAGATCAGCTGAAAACGCGGCTGTATGCCGCCGCGGCGGTATACAGCCTTCTTTTGTTGCATGACCGCAGGGGGGACCCTGCGTTGAAGATAAAACGGCCAAAAAGGGAAAGGACGCGCGGGATGAAGGATCAAAAGGGCGCCGTGGTGATCATGGAGGCGGCATTTGTCTTCCCCATCATGTTCATTGTCATCTTTGTGATGATCATGGCCTGCGAGGCTTATTTTCAATATGCGCGCGTGGAGAGCGCCTGCGTCCAGGCCGCCATCAAAGGCGCCGCCCGGTGCGAGAACCCCGCGCTCGAGACGGTACAAAAGAACGGGCAGGTGCCCAAGGGAACAACGGCCACCCACGTTTATCCGTACCGCTACATTTTCCCCGGCCAGACCCGCCAGATCGCGGAGAAGACGGCGGCGGACCTCAAAAAAACCGTCGAGGGGTTCGATGCCTTGGCGTTCCGGGGGATGCGGCCCGCCAAGGTACACGTACAGGCCCGGCCGCAGACCAACATTTTTGTCTCTTCCCTGACGTTGGATTGCTCCTTTGAGATCGAGCTGCCCATCCGCATGATCTTTAGCGGGGACGCGTTTGTTTTCAAATATGACATCAGCGTCAAGGAATCGATCGGCGACCCGGCGGAGTTCGTGCGCAACGTATCCACCGTGGAGGATCTGCTCCAAAGCACCGAACTGGGCAAAACAATCCTGGAGGCGGCGGGCACCATCAAGCAGAAACTGGGCACCCTGGCGCGGTTCATCAACTGAGGAGGCAAACGATGCAGAGAAAAAGGGATGGCAGCTGCGGCGCTGTTTCGGTATTTTTGGCCATAATCCTTGTGCCTTGTCTTGTTTTTACCTGTATTTTTGGCGATCTGAGCCGCGTGCAGCTCAGCAAAGCCGCGGCGGCCTCCGCGGCGGATCTGGCGCTATATTCCATGATATCGCACTATGACGAGGATCTGAAAGAATATTACGGCCTGGTCAGCTCCTGCCAGACCACCCAGGATTTCATTGACCAGAGCGAAAAATATTTTATCGGCATGATGCAGGCGGAAGGCCTTGACGACACCGGCAGCGCGCTGCTCAAGGAATATTTCCGCTCGCTGCAAAGCGGGGATTATACGGATTTCCTGCGCACCGAGTTCACGGTCGCCCCCCAAATCAAGGCCGCCGAGAACGGTACCCTGGGGCAAAACCCCGCCCTTATCGAGGATGGCATCGTCGAGTTCATGAAATACCGCGGCCCGGTGCGCATCGCCGAAAAGGTGATCAAACGCTTCCAAAGCATGGACATCCAAAACACGGTAAAAAACGCGGAGGAGGACCAGAAAATCGTTGAAAAAAAGCAGGATTACGCCGAAAAGGAAGGCGACCTGCTGAAGGCGGCCTTCAACTCCTACCTGGCCATCCGGGACTATGAAAAACACCAGCAGCAGGAGGTGGACGGGCCGTTCCATTACCCCTCTTTCCGGGAATATAAAAGCCTGCAAACCTTCCTGAAAGACGCCCGGGACGAGTATAAGGGCGTTACCAATCTGATCACCAACTACTACTATCCCGGCACGGAGAGCATCCGCGTCGTGGCGTTTGGCGACAAAACGCTGCCCACCGGCGCCGGCAGCGCCGCCAATGTGGGCGAAGCCGTGGAAACCGAAAGCGGCACGATCTATTGCCTTACCAGCGCCAAATTGGCAGAGGTGACCGACATCGACGATACCCTCAAGGCGGTGGAGGATGCCGCCAAGGCTTTTGTGGACGGATGCACGCAGGCGCAGCTGCCGGTCTCCCCGGGTAACGGGGACAACCGGGTGGTCTATTGCATGAAGATACAGGATACCGCCGACGCGGCCGGTATCGAAAGCAAGATGGCAAGCGCCGCCAACACCCTGGTGACCGCCTACGGGAAACTGCTGGATGCGGCGGCCTGCGAGGAAAAGCCGGAAGGCAGCGACCTGCCGGCCGATTGGCAGGCCCAGATCAGCAGCAAACAGGAGGCCATCCAAACACTCTTCAAAGACTATTTCACGCAGGGCGGCGGCACGGATTACCGCAAACGCGTGGATGCCTACTACAACGTCGCCAAGGGGTCCAACGGCATCGTGGCGGTGGTGGAAGGGCGCACCCAGACTTTGAGAGATACGCAGTTCGGCAATGTGACGCTGGAGCAGTACTGCAAAGATCTGTCCGCCCGGCTCAACAAGTACTATACACAGCTGGAGGCGCAGAAGAAGCGCCTGGACATTGCCATAGACGGCGGCAGCATCACCTACAACGGTGCGGCGCGTACCGTACCGTCCCTGGCCGATCTCGCCAAAAAGGCGGAGGCGTTTTCCACGGCGCGCACGGCATGGGGTACCGAGGCCGGCAGACACAACACCCCCTACGCCCAAGAAGAAAAAGCCCTGTATAACAGCGCCAACGCCGCCGCCGGCGGGGCGCAGACCGATGACGAGGAGGCAAAAAGCGAGGCATTGGCCGCCAAGATCACCCGGCAAAGCGTGGACGAGCTCAGGCAACGGCTGGACAACATCCGCCAGGATATCCAGGATTGCCTGGATGCGCTGGACGCCTTTACCTACGGCGGCGTCCCCGTGCGCAACATCGACAGCGCCCAGGCGGCCATCGACGCCGCGTGGAGCGTCGTCCCCAAAAACGAGGATCTGTCCAAAGCCAACGGCGAAAACAAAAGCAAGGACTATTATAACAGCCTGATGTCCCCGCTGGAGGAGGATGTCTATAAATCCCCCGAGACCAACAGCGCCAAAAACGGCAATGACCCCGACCTGGCAAACGCGACCCCCGACCTGTACAAGTACCTGTTGGAGCAGTTCAAAGACAAGGAAGATTCCA
Organism: uncultured Gemmiger sp.; assembly: GCA_947629015.1. Classification (GTDB taxonomy): domain Bacteria; phylum Bacillota; class Clostridia; order Oscillospirales; family Ruminococcaceae; genus Gemmiger. The sequence goes on along the minus strand of CANRCB010000009.1, from coordinate 20,366 downwards.
TCGACGACGAGATCAAAAACAACGATTCCCGCAATAAGGAATACAAAGACCAGGCCGGCGAGGAAGAAAAAAATGCCAAGGAATTTAACGGCAGTTATGTCAAAAACAAAGGGCAAAACCTGGATGCGAGCCAGCTCCGCGGCGGCGATGACAAGGTCTCGCTGGGATCCGCGCTGTTTGGTATCGTGAACACCGTCAACAACATTATGAACGGCAACAGCGACCAGATCCGGGACCAGCTGTACGTGTGCGAATATATCATGGATATGTTCACCTACTCCACCCTGGACAACGAAGGGCAGTACCGCATAGCTTTCAATGCGGATAATTCGACAAGTTATCGTGATTTTTCGGAGGATAACGGCTATGGGGAAAAAGTGAAAGAGCGCTGGGAGCACGACGACGAGACCGACATATGGGAAAACCAGTCCCTGACCAACCGCCACTTCAACACCACAAACAACTATGCCAACCTTGGCGAGGTGGAATATATCCTGTATGGCAATCCGGTGATAGAGGAAAACCTGAAGGACGCATACAAGGACATCTTTACCATCCGCGAAGCGCTCAACCTTGTATCGGGCTTTTGCAACTTCTATACGCCCAAGGAACCAACGGGCGAGACCATCAACGGCATCGCCTTGGCCATCAACGGCGCGACGATGGGCATCGTCCCCATCCCGCTGACCAAATGCGTCCTGATCGGGGTGCTGGCCACGATGGAGAGCGCCAAGGACCTGGAGCGCCTGAAAAAGGGCGCGCAGGTCGAGTTTTACAAGGCCAAACCGGAAAACTGGGTATGCAGCTGGGCGGGCGTTGCGGAAACGGCCGAGGACGCGGCCAAGAAAGAGGCCAAGAAAGCGACCAAGACCGAAAAAACGCTTTCCGGCAAGGAAAGCGGCCTGTATTACAGCGATTATATGTATATTTTCCTTGTGTTTGGCCTGACGGAGAGCGAAGAGGCCTACACCCGCATACTCACCCGCGTGGGGGATCTGATCCAGGCCAATATGCGCCTGGCAAAGGGGGAAAGCGGCCAGGCAGATGGCGACAGCGGCCAGACAAGTGGCGGCAGCGGCCAGACAAAAGATGAAGGGAAGTTTACCCTGGACAAATGCATCTCCTATTACAGGCTGACCGGTACCGTGCGGGTCAAACCGCTGCTGATCACGCTGCCCCTTGTCGTCAACACGGTAGACGAGGCCGCGGGGGTTGCCGAACGCACCGACTGGTGTACCTACGAGATCGATATGATCCGCGGCTACTCCTGATAAAAGGCCGGCAATGTACAAAGAAGGGGTGCGCGATGGAACAGCAAAAAAAGCAATCGGGCGCGGTCATTGTGGAGGCCAGCCTGGCACTTCCGTTTTTCATGTTTGCCATTTATATCATGCTCTCGATCATCCAGATGGCCTACGCGCAGACGCGCATGGCGGTCGCGCTGGACGCCGCCGCCAAACAGTTGGCGGAATATACGCACATCTATTTTGTGCTGGGCGCCGATGAGGTCTTTACCGGCAAAGGCGGCGTCAGTTCCGGCCTGGCGAACGATGTCGCAACGTTTTTGCAGGAGTTGGGTGATGGGCTGGGCAACCTGGATACCGAGTTCGGCGGTTTTGTCAGTGATACCGGCCAGGCCCTGCAGGGGGACAGCATCACCGCCATCCTGCAGAACATGGCCGGCGAGGCCATCGGCAAACAGCTGCTGAAAAAGAACCTGGCCGATGGCCCGGGCGACAATGGCGATGCGTTCATGAAGCGGAACCGCATCCAAAATGTCAATATGGACGGCAGCAAATTTTTGGAGGCAGGCGAAGGCTCCACCGGCAGGGATGTGTTTTTGCGCGTCAATTATGACATTGAGGTGGTGCGCCTGCTCAACATGGATTTTCAGTTTCATATGAGCCACTGTGCCTACACGGTGGCCTGGGCGGGGGAAGACAAATGAGCGATCTACCATGGCTTACCCTTGCGGGGGAGGTGGCGGCGGCCGTTGCGCTCGGGGCGGTGCTGTTCGCCTTGGCGGCGCCGGCCTTGGCCGGCGCCGAGCGCCCCGCCGCTGCGCTGCTGCCCGCCGTCCCGCGCGGATGGATGCTGGCGGCCATGGCGGGCATTGACCTTGCGCTGGCACTGGTGCTGGCGGGGTATTACCACACCGGAGCGGCCGATATCCTGCGCACGTTGCTGGCGTGCAGCATCCTCTGGCCCTGCGCCTGGGTGGACGGGCAGGTGTTCCTCATCCCCAACCGGGTCGTGTTCACGGGCGGCGCCTGCGCGCTTTTGCTGGTGGGGGGCGAGATCCTCCTTGCCCCAGGGCAGGCGCGCTATCTGCTTGTCCGCACGGCGGCGGCCGCGGTGGCGTTGACGGCCGCGGCGCTGCTGTGCCGGCTGATCTCGCCCAAGGCCGTCGGCGGCGGGGACGTCAAACTGCTCGCCGTGTTGGGGCTGTGCATGGGCATGGATCTGGTGTGGGGCGCCGTCTTTGTTTCCCTGCTCCTGATGTTCTTTTTCTGTATATTCCTGCTGGCCACCAAAAAGGCGGCCCGTACCGACAGCGTCCCCTTCGCCCCGTTCCTGCTGGCGGGCACGCTCGCGGCGGCTTTCCTGACCGGTATATAAGGAGGTTGGATCATGGGGAAAAGGTATCAGACCCTCATGCCGGTGGTGCTCCCGCTGGCGCTGGTGTTTTCGGTCCTGTTTATGGTCAAAAACCGCACGCAGGCCCTGCAAACGTACCGCGGTTATATGCAGGCCGCGGAGGAATACGCGGCCAAGGGCATCCTCACCGACGCCATCGCCTCTTACGAGGCGGCGCTGGCGCTGGATCCGTCTCTCGAGACCAGCCTTGCCGTGGGCGAATTGTACATGGACAATGCCCTGTACAACCAGGCGGAAGACTGGTATGAGGATGAACTGCTGGAAAAATACCCCAAAGAAAGCGCGACCTACGCGTTTGGCATCCGGGTCAAACTGGCGCAGGACAACACGCGGGAGGCGTACCAGGTGTACGATGCCTACCAGGAGCGCGGCCTGAAGGACGAGGCGGTCGAAGCCGCCATCGCACCGCTGCGCTTCAGTTTTGATTTGCTTGGCAATTACCAGGAAGTGCGCGGCTTCAGCGGCGCCGCAAACCTGGCGGCGGTCAGGATCGGCGACGCATGGGGCTATATCGACACCACGGGCGCGATGGTCATATCCAACGTCTATCAAAGCGCCGGCGATTTTTCCGACCTTGCGCCGGTGGTGGATCAAAACGGCGAGGCGTTCTTTATAGATGCCGCCGGCAACAAAAAACTGTCCGCCTCCTATTTTTTGGAAAAAGACCCGGAACTGGGTGCTGTGGCCGCCTTTGGCGATATCCAAAGCGGCATGGTGCTGGCCGGGAACGGGACGGTCTGGAATTATTACGATGCCACCACGCACGAAAAGCTGTTTGGCGGCTACCAGGCGGCCACCGTCATTGCCAACGGCGTGGGCGCCGCGAGCCGGGATGGCAAAGCGTGGGCGCTGCTCTCCGCCGACGGGCAGGAGGTCACCCCGGCGCAATACCAGGGCATCTTGGTCGACAACAGGGGCATCCCCTGCTGCTGCAATGCCGTTTTTGTACAGCAGGACGACACCTACCGCCTTGTGGACCGCGCGGGGCAGCCCCTCAATGACGCCGCTTATGAGGACGCCTGCGCTTTCAACGAAAACAGCTGGGCCGCGGTGCAAAAAGCGGGGAAATGGCTGTTTGTCAATGCGGCCGGCGAGGAGAAAACGCTTGGCGATTTCGAAAAGGCCAAAAGTTTCAGCGTCGGCATCGCCCCCGCCATGAAAGATGGGCGCTGGGGGTATATCGACGAAGACGGGGAATGGGTCATCGAGCCGCAGTTCCTGGAGGCCGAGGCGTTCACCGGCGGCGCGGTCGCGTTTGTAAAAACCGAGGAAGAAAAATGGCGGTTGCTGTCCCTGTACCGGTACCACCACGGATAAAGTTTGCGGGTACGGCCGGGGGCCGCGCGGCGGGGCGGCCGCTTGTGTGAAAAATCAGGCCCGGGCGTTCACAAGCGGGGCGGGCCGGGCGCAGCACGGCCGGGGGTGGGGCCTCCCGGTATGGGACGACCGTTGCGGGCAGGCGTTTCTCAGTATTCAAACGTCCGCAGGAATTGCCGGGCCCGGTCTGTGGCGGGCCTTTCAAAAAAGGCTTTGGGCTCCCGGCTCTCCTCCACGATACGGCCGCCCTCCAAAAAGAGGATCCGGTCCGCGATGGCCCTGGCAAAGGCCATCTCATGGGTCACGATCAGCATGGTGCTGCCGCTTTTCGCCAACCCCAGCACCACCTGCAGCACCTCATGGACCATCTCCGGGTCAAGGGCGGCGGTGATCTCGTCCAGCAGCAAGATCTCCGGGTGCATGATGAGCGCCCGCACAATGGCCACCCGCTGCTTCTGCCCGCCGGAGAGCTGCCGCGGGTAATCGTCCTTCCGGCCCGCCAGGCCCACCCGGTCCAGCAGCGCCAGCGCTTCCTTCTCCGCCTCGGCCCGCGGCCGTTTCTGCACCTTGGTGGGGGCCAGCAGGATGTTTTCCAATACGGTTTTATGGGGGAACAGATCGTAGCTCTGGAAGACCATGCCGATCTTTTGCCGCATGCGCGAGATGTCCTTGCCGTCCCGGCGCACCGGTTCCCCGTCCAGCAGCACCTCGCCGCCCTGGATGTCTTCCAGAGCGTTGACGCACCGCAGCAGCGTGCTCTTGCCGCAGCCGGAGGGGCCGATCACGACCACCACCTCGCCTTTGTTCACGGACAGGTCGATGCCGTCCAGGACGACGTGCTCTCCGTATGCCTTTTTCAGGCCTTTGATCTCAAGCAGGGCGTTTTCCATCGCCTATGCCCACCTCTTTTCCAGATACCCGGCCAGCCGGCTGATGGGCCAGCAGATCGCGAAATACAAAAGCAGGACCACCGCGAACAGCCCGAAGGCCGCGTTGGGTGAGGAGCGCCGGTTGGCCTCGATGATCTGCTGGGCCACCTTGAGCACCTCCACCATGCCGATCATGATGACCAGATTCGTGGTCTTGATCATGCGGGTGATCAGATTGATGGACAAAGGGATCAGCCGCCGCACCGTTTGGGGCAGGATGACATACCGGTACACCTGCCCGTCCGAAAGCCCCAGCGCCTCGGCGCTCTCGTACTGGATGCGGGGGATGCTGACCAGCGCCCCGCGGACCAGATCGCCCATCTCCGCCGCGCCCCAGAAGCTGAATACGATGACGGCCGAGACCTCGGCGGAAAGGTCCCATCCGAACACACGGGTGGTGCCGAAGTAAACCACGAACAGCAGCACCATCTGCGGCATGATGCGCACGATCTCCAGATACACCCGGAACACGGCCTTGAAGGCCCGGCTCCGGCCGGTCGCGAGCACGCCCAGCACCAGCCCCAGCGCGATGCTGATGGTCACCGAGAACAGGCTGATGCGCACGGCCACCCACAGCCCGCCCAGGAGCCGGATAAGGTTTTTGCCTTTGAACAATACGTCAAGGCCCAAACTCTGCATGGCGCAGTCTCCTTTCCACAAGGCTGCCCAGGGCCGATACCGGCAGCAGCATGATGAGGTAGAACACCACCAGCAGCGTCAGGCACTCCATCGTCTTGGCGTACATGCCGATGAGGTCCTTGGCCGTGAACATCAGGTCCATGAGGCTGATGGTGGAGAACACGCTTGTTTCCTTCAAGAGAAAGATCACGTTGGCGAGGAGCCCCGGCACGCTGCGGGTCACCGCCTGGGGCAGGATCACATACCGGAACGCCTGCAGCCGGGTCATGCCCAGGCTCCAAGCGCTCTCGGACTGGATGGGGGCGATGCTCTCAAGGCCGCTGCGGATGGTTTCGGCCATGTAGGCGCCGCCCAGCAAACCAAGCCCCAGCACGCCGCAGAACGCAGGCCGCATGCGGATGCCGATCTTTGGCAGCGCAAAGTATAAGAAGAACAGCTGCACCAGCAGCGGTGTGTTGCGAAAAAGCTCTATGTATGCGGCCGTAAACTGCCGCAGCAGCGGCAGCCGCAGATGCAGCACCACCGCGCACAGGGTGCCGAGCCCAAACGCCAGCAGGACGCCCTGCCAGCCGATCCGCAAGGTCAGCCCCAATGCCTGCCAAAACAGCGGCAGATATTCCCGCATCGCCTCAAAGTCCATGCGCCATCGCCTTTCCCGGAACAAGGCGGGCAGCCGTGCTGAGCACCGCTGCCCGCCTTCTCTTATTTTGCTGCCGTGCTCAGTTGGCGGCCGTCACGCCGCCCTCCACGACCAGGGTGTCCTCATAGTCCGCGCCGTAGGTATCCAGCAGCGTGGCCTCGTAGTCCTCGTGGAAGAACTGCTCTTGGCCCAGGGCCTCGATCTCCCCGTTCAGCCAGTCCAGCAGCGTGGCATTGCCCTTGGTCACGGCGGGCGCGATGGTGTCGGCGCTGCCCAGCGAGGGGATGCCGACCACGAAGCCGGGATTCTCGATGGCAAAGGCGGTGACCTCGGTATTGTCGTTGGCCCAGGCCACGCCGTTGCCGTTCTCAAGCGCGGTCTTGGCTTCGGCATACGCGTCGTATTTCTGCAGCTTGATGTCGGGCTCGTTCTTTTCAAGGTAGGTCTCGGCGGTGGTGCCGGAGATGACGATCACCTCGTCGTCACTGCCGATGTCGTCCAGGCTCTCGATCACCGCATCCTCCGGCGAGACCACGCCCAGTGCCACGTTCATATAAGGCAGGGCGAAGTCGACTTCCTCCGCCCGCTCCGCGGTGACGGTGAAGTTGGCCAGGATGATATCCACCTTGCCGGTCTGCAGATACTCGATGCGGCTGGCGGCCTCGGTGGAAACAAAGTTGACCTCCACGCCCAGGTCCTCACCGATGCGGTTGGCAAAATACACATCATAGCCCTGATAGTCGCCGTTTTCATCCACATAGCCGAAGGGGCTCTTGTCGGAGAATACGCCGATGTTGATCACGCCGCTCTCCTGGATCTCGTCCAGGGTCCGGAAATTGCCCTCGGCCCCGGCGGCCTCGCCGCCCTCCCCGGCAGGCTCACCGGCCTCCTCCGCGGGCTCGCTGCCCCCGGCGGCAGATGTATCGGCGCTCCCGCCGCAGGCGGCCAGGGACAGCACCATGACCAACGCCAGAAGCAGGGCGAAAAGTTTGTTGTTCGGTTTCATTTTCTTGTACCTTCCTTTTCTGCGGCGTTTGGCCGCAAAATGATGGATCGGACAGCGCGGACGCGCCGGCTCACCGGATGGCCGCGAAGCCCTTTTCGAGGTCGGCGATGATGTCGTCGATGTGTTCGGTGCCGATGGACAGGCGGATGGTGTTGGGGTAGATGCCCTGGTCGGCCAGCTCTTCGGCCGAAAGCTGGCTGTGCGTCGTGGTGGCCGGGTGGATGACCAGGCTCTTGACATCAGCGACGTTCGCCAGCAGCGAGAAGATCTCGAGGCTGTCGATGAACTTGTGCGCCTCGGCCACGCCGCCTTTGATCTCGAAGGTGAAGATGGACGCCCCGCCGTTGGGGAAATACTTTTCATACAGCGCGTGCTGGGGGTGGTCCGGCAGGCTGGGGTGGTTCACATGGGCCACCTGCGGGTGGTTGGCGAGATACGCCACCACCTTTTTGGTGTTCTCCGCGTGGCGCTCCAGCCGCAGCGAGAGCGTCTCGACGCCCTGCAGCAGCAAAAACGCCGCGAAGGGGGAGATGGTGGCGCCGGTATCCCGCAGCAGGATGGCGCGCACGTAGGTGACAAAGGCGGCGGGGCCGGCGGCATCGGTGAAGCGCACGCCGTGGTAGCTGGGGTTGGGCTCGCTGATGGCCGGGTAGCGGCCGCTGGCTGCCCAGTCAAACTTGCCGGAATCGACGATGATGCCGCCCAGGGTCGTGCCGTGCCCGCCGATGAACTTGGTGGCGGAATGCACAACAATGTCGGCGCCGTGCTCGATGGGCCGGATGAGGTAGGGCGTGCCGAAGGTGTTGTCGATGACCAGCGGCAGGCCGTGCTTGTGGGCGATGGCCGCGAGGGCGTCGATGTCCGGTATGTCGGAGTTGGGGTTGCCCAGCGTCTCGATGTAGAGGGCCTTGGTGTTGGGCTGGATGGCCGCTTCCACCTCGGCCAGGTCGTGGATGTCCACGAAGGTGGTGGTGATGCCGTACTGGGGCAGCGTGTGCGCCAGCAGGTTGTAGCTGCCGCCGTAGATGGTCTTTTGGGCCACGATGTGCTCGCCCTGGGTGGCCAGCGCCTCGATGGTGTAGGTGATGGCCGCCGCGCCGGAGGCCAGCGCCAGCGCCCCCACGCCGCCCTCCAGCGCCGCCAGGCGCTTTTCCAGCACGTCCTGGGTGGAGTTGGTCAGCCGGCCGTAGATGTTGCCGGCGTCGGCCAGGCCAAAACGCGCGGCGGCGTGGGCGGAGTTGTGGAACACATACGAGGTGGTGGCATAGATGGGCACCGCGCGGGCGTCGGTGGCGGGGTCGGCCTGCTCCTGGCCTACGTGCAGCTGCAGGGTCTCAAATTTATAGTTGCTCATGATAAATTTCCTTTCTATATCAAAAATGAAGGTGTGGGACAACAAAAAATCCGGGGCTTCAAAAGCTCCCGGACTGAAAAGCGGTCATAAGGATGCCTTCAACACATACACAGGCACCCCGTGGGCGCAGCAAGGCGCCCGGCCGCTCTCTCAGCCCGGGAGTCCAGCATTCGTCCACAGCGGAAATTGCTGCGCAAAAGCGCAAGGAACAAGAACCCCATCCCGCGCGCCTCCTTTCAAATCGCTTAAACCAACCAACCAGATTGGTTTAGTGGGATTATAGCATCGGGCCTGCCCCCTGTCAAGCCCTTTTTTGCGATTTTTTCCATTTCGTTCGATTTTCTGCCGCCGCGGCACCGGAGGGGGCCGTTGTACAGCCGATTTCGGCCCGTGTTGGCCCGTGTTCAAGGCTCTCCCGCAATGCTTTGCCAGGCGCTGCCGCCAATTGCCAAGGCCCCTTGCGGGGCAGGAAAACAAAAACGGCCGCCGCTTTTATATAAAGCGGCGGCCGTTCCATGCGCCCGACTGGATTCGAACCAGCGGCCTTCAGAGTCGGAGTCTGACACTCTATCCAGCTGAGCTACGAGCGCGTATGCCGTGAACCACCGTTGCCGGCGGCCCGGTCAGCATTGCCATTATACCAAACCCAAAGCCAAAATGCAACGGGGATTTGCGGGGCGGCGCGGGCGTCGCGGGCGGGCACCCAAAGGGCTGCCCAAGGGCGGCGGGATGCGGCAAAAAACAGCAGGCACGGTTTGGCGTGCCTGCTGTTTTCCTATCCGCTTTTTTGCCCCGGTACGCCCCGGCGGCGCGGGGGCTGGGGCGGCGGGCCGGCCTTACACTACGCCCTGCGCGAGCATGGCGTCGGCCACCTTGAGGAAGCCGGCGATGTTGGCGCCCGCCACCAGGTTGCCCTTCATGCCGTAGGCCTCGGCGGCCGCGGCGGCGTTCTTGTAGATGTTGACCATGATGTCATGCAGGCGGGTGTCGACCTCGTCGAACGTCCAGGCCAGGCGCAGGCTGTTCTGGCTCATCTCCAGCCCGCTCGTGGCCACGCCGCCGGCGTTGGAGGCTTTGGCCGGCGCGAACAGCACGCCGTGGCTTTGCAGGAAGGCGACGGCCTCCGGGGTGGAGGGCATGTTGGCGCCCTCGGCCACGGCGTAGCAGCCGTTCTTCACCAGCGCCTCGGCGCCGGCCAGCGGCAGCTCGTTCTGGGTGGCGCAGGGCAGCGCGATGTCGCACTTGACGTTCCAGATGCCCTGGCTGCCCTCCACATATTGGGCCGTGGGCACATAGTCAAGATAGGTCTTGATGCGCGCGCGCTTGACCTCCTTGATCTCCTTGATGACCTTGTAGTCGATGCCGTTCTCGTCCACGATGTAGCCGTTGGAATCGCTCATCGCCACCACCTTGGCGCCAAGCTGGGTGGCCTTCTGGTTGGCGTAGATGGCCACGTTGCCGGACCCGGAGATGACCACGGCCGCGCCCTCGAAGCTGCGGCCCTCGGCGCGCAGCATCTCGTCGGCGAAATAGCACAGGCCGTAGCCGGTGGCCTCGGTGCGGGCCAGCGAGCCGCCGTAGTTGAGGCCCTTGCCGGTCAGCACGCCGGTAAACTCATTGCGCAGGCGCTTGTATTGGCCGTACAGGTAGCCGATCTCGCGCCCGCCCACGCCGATGTCGCCGGCCGGCACGTCGGTGTCGGGGCCGATGTGGCGCTGCAGCTCGGTCATAAAGCTCTGGCAGAACCGCATGACCTCGGCGTCGGACTTGCCGTGGGGGTCAAAGTCCGAGCCGCCCTTGCCGCCGCCCATGGGCAGGCCGGTCAGGCTGTTTTTGAACACCTGCTCAAAGCCCAGGAACTTGATGATGGAAAGGTTGACGCTCGGGTGCAGGCGCAGGCCGCCCTTGTAGGGGCCGATGGCGGAGTTGAACTGCACGCGGTACCCGCGGTTGACGCGCACCTTGCCGGCGTCGTCCACCCACGGTACGCGGAACATCACCACGCGCTCGGGCTCGACCAGGCGCTCGATGATGCCGGCTTTTTCCAGCTCGGGCCGCGCCTCCACGACGGGCTCCAGGCTTTCCAGCACCTCCTGCGCGGCCTGCAAAAATTCTTTTTGTTCGGGGTTGCGGGCGGCCAGGCCCGCATAGACCTCGGCCAGATAGGCATTTTTGATGGGCATATAAAGCACTCTCCTTCTCATGTAGGATTTACACCGCCCCTATGGTAGCAGACGGCGCCTTGTTTTGCAAGGTTTTTGGGGCGGTTTACAAAAATTTTGTTTGTTTGCAGCCGGCATTTGTACGCGAATGAAAGACAGGCGCGCCGCCGCCCCTGTAAAAAAGGCAGCAGGCACCCTGTGCCTGCTGCCTTTTAAATTTAAGCTGACGGGAAAACGATAAAAATCCCCCTGCGGCGGGCTTAGCCGCGGGTGCCTTCGACGCTGGAATCGGTGCTCCAGCCCTGCAGGTCGGTCTCGTTGAGGGTGGCGTCCCAGCGGCCGTCGGCGACGGCGGCGTTGTACTCCTCCCACGCGGCCAGGCTGCGGATGGCGGTGCCGGTGCGGTACTCGGCCGGCCAGGGGTTGGCGGGGTCGGGGTCGGTGGGGTCCCACCCGCGCAGGGCCTCGTCGGCGGGGTCGGTGTGGATGGTGCCGGGCTTGCCCATCGGGCCGGGATGCTCGGCGTCGTCGTAGATGACCACCGGCGTGCCCAGCGGGCAGTTGTCATAGACCCATTTCACGTCCACGACCGCCAGCCGGATGCACCCCAGCGAGGCGGGCGTGCCCAGCTCGTTGAACTGGTCATATTCCAGATCGTCCTTGTGCTGGCTGTAGTAGGGCACGCTGTGGAACAGATACCCCGTGTAGATGCGGGTGGCGTACTGGCCGTAGCACGGCCCCGTGAGCAGCCGCCAGTTGTAGTTGATGGGGGAGGACCAGAAACCGGTGGGCGTGTCCTCGCCGCCGCTGCACACCATGGCCATATAGGGCACGGTGTAACGGCCCGCCGCGTCAAGGGCATACACCGTCACGGTGGAGGCCGCGCGGTTGACGGCCAGCAGGTAGGGGTAGGGCACCTCGGCCGCGGCGGCGGCCTCCAGCTCCTCCAAACGGTCCTTCCATTCGGGGGAGGAGCGCGTCCACGCCGGGCGCTTCTGGGCCGACGCGCTGCGCAGCGCGTCGGCGGTCTCCAGCGCCAGCGCCGGCATGGCGGCCGCGTCGGCGGTAAAGCCAAAGTCCTGGTAATAAGGGTCGGCCTCCAGCTGCGCCATCAGCGCGGCGCCGGCCTCGTTCCAGGCGGCGGGGTCGGTCATCTGCGGGGCCTGCCCGGTGCAGATGCCCCGCACGGCGGCGGCCGCCGCCAGCACGGGATCCGGCGTCGGGGCGGGGGTGGGCGCCGGGGTGGGCGGCGCGGGGGTGGCGGTGGGCAGCGGCACCTCGGTGTGCGGGGCCGCGGCGGGGGCGCCGAGCAGCAGCATCCCGCCCACGACGGCCGCCAGCAGCGCCACCACGATGACACTGCCCGCAGCCAGCCCCCAGTGGAATTTGGCGCGCGGGGGCTGCGCCCCGCCTTCCGGGGCGGCGTCCGTGTCCGCTTGCGGGGCGCCTTCCGTTTCCGGGGCGGCGGCGTCCGCAGTATCCGGCGCGGTGCCGGGCGTTTGGGGCGCAAGGCCCCCGCCGTAGGGCAGCGCGCCCTGCACGCCGGGCGCCGGCCCGGGCAGACCGGGCGTGGGGCCGGCCGGGGCGGGCGGCGCCTCCGGCGGGAAAAGCCGCGTCTCGCCGCTGACCTCCTGCCCGGCCTCGTTTTCCAGATTCGGGTCTTTCACAAAGGGTCCCCTCCTTCCCGGTTAGTATGTGCAGCGCGGCGCCCGTTCACACACGGGCGATGCCGTATTCCCCGCGCACAAAGCGTTCCAGCGCCGGGAAGCTGCGCCGCAGCTTTTCGGTGGGGATGCAGTACGCCATGCGGAACCACCCCGGGCAGCCGAAACTGTCACCGGGGACAAGGGCCAGGTCGTATTTTTTGGCCTTCTCACAGAAGGCGATGCTGTCCGGCTCCAGCGCCTGCGGGAAGATGTAGAACGTGCCCCCCGGCCGCACGACGTTGAACCCAAGGCCCTTGAGTTCGTCATACAAAAGCGCCATGTTGGCGGCGTAGACGCCCAGGTCGCTGGTATCCTCCAGGCATTCCGCCACCGCGAGCTGCAAAAGGCTGGCGGGGCAGTTGTGCCCGGTGCCGCGGCTGATCTGCGTGCAGATGGCGACGATGTCGCCGGCGGCCTCGCACGCGGGGTTGGCGGCCAGGTAGCCGATGCGCTCCCCCGGGATGCTCAGGCTTTTGGAGAAGGAATAGCAGGTGATGGTGTCGGCATAATATCGGGCGGGGTACGGCACCGGGCCGCTGTAGGTGATCTCGCGGTAGGGCTCGTCCGAAATGAGGAAGATGTGGTGCCCGTGCCGTTCGCCCGCGGCGGCGAGCAGCGCGGCCAGGCGGCGCAGCGTCTGCTCGCTGTAGACGGCGCCGCTGGGGTTGTTGGGGCTGTTGATGAGCACGGCGGCGGTGTTTTCGGTGAGCAGGGCCTCCAGCGCCGCAAAGTCGATCTGGAAATCCGCCGTGCAGGGCGGCACCACCTTGAGCGTAAGGCCCGCGCCCTCGGCGTAGGGGCCATACTCGGGGAAGAACGGCGCCACGGTGAGCACCTCCTGCCCCGGCGTGCCCACGCAGCGCAGCGCGTGGGCCAGCGCCCCGGCGGCGCCGCAGGTCATAAAAATATGCTGCGCCGTGTACGGCAGGCCGAAACGCTTTTGCAGGCTGGCGGCGACGGCGGCGCGCACCTGCGGCAGCGTGGCCGAGGGGCTGTAGCCGTGCAGGGCGACGGTATCGGGGTTTTGCAGCAGCCTCTGGCACACCGCGGTAAAATGCGGCGGGCAGGGCACGCTGGGGTTGCCGAGCGAGAAATCGAACACGTTGTCATACCCGATCTCGGCGCCGCGGGCGGTGCTCCACTCACTGAGTTGGCGGATGACCGAGCGTTCTTTGAGCATATCGCGGTAGCGTTGGGTGATCATGGGGCACACTCCTTTACGCGGTTTTGCGCATTTCTTTGGCCGGGCTTTCCCCGGGGAACGGGCCGTTTATTGCGCGCCGTCCAGCACGATGCGCGCCAGGGCGGCGGGGTCGGGCGCAAGGTAGGCCGCCCCGGCGCCCGAGAGCTCGGCCGCGTCCCGGAACCCCCACAGCACGCCGCAGCAGGGCAGGTCGGCGCTGCGGGCGGTGCGCACGTCCACATCGCTGTCCCCGGCCACCAGCACGGTGCCGGGGGCGGCGCGCAGCGCCTGCAGCAGCGCCAGCAGGGCGGCGGGGTCGGGTTTTGCGGGCAGGCCCGGCAGGGCGCCGCGCACGGCCAGGAAGGTATCGGCGCCGAAATAATGCGCCACGATGCGCCTGGCAAGCGCATCGTCCTTGTTGGAAAGCACGGCCATGCGCACGCCGGCCGCCTTGAGCGCGGCGAGCATGGGCGGGATGCCGGGGTAGGGGGCGGTGGTATCCTGCATATGGGCGGCATAGTCGGCCTCAAAGGCCGCCAGCGCGCGGCGCTGTGTGCCGGCGCCGCGCCCGTCGGGCGGGGCGATGCGCTCCACCAGTTTGGGGATGCCGTTGCCCACAAAACGCCGGTACGCCGCCAGCGGGTGCTGCGGCCAGCCGAAGGCGGCGCAGATGCGGTTGCCCGCGGCGGCCAGGTCGCCCAGGGTGTCCAGCAGGGTGCCGTCCAGATCAAAAACCACGTTGCTGTAGATGGGGCCCGCCTCCTTTGGCGCCGGGCAGGGCCGGCGCAGCTCCCCTTATTATATCGGCATTTGCCCCAAACGGCAAGAGGGGGAACGCCCTCCCGCCGGCGTTTCGGGCGTTTTTTACACACCGTGCCGGCCGTTTTGTAAAAAAATTGCCGGTGAGGGATGGTATTGGCGGCGGGTTATGCTATAATGGGAGCAACGGCAGCAACACAAAGGCAGGGGGCGCGCTATGGATTTTATCCTGGATCTGTTCAAGGCCATCGTCTACGGCCTTATCGAGGGCATCACCGAATGGCTGCCCATCTCCAGCACCGGGCATATGCTCCTGGCCGAGCAGGTGCTCAAGTTCAGCCTGTCTCCGCAATTTTTGGAGATGTTCCGCGTCGTCATCCAGCTGGGCGCCGTGATGGCGGTGGTGGTGCTGTTCTGGAAACGCCTGTGGCCCTTCTGCGCCGACAACGGGCGGGACAGCGGCGCCATCGCCCGGCACCTGCGCTGGCCCACGGTGTGGCTGTGGCTGCGCATCCTTGTGGCGTGCCTGCCCGCGGCGGTGCTGGGCCTGCTTCTGGATGACTGGATGGACGCCCACCTCTACAACAGCGTGGTGGTGGCGGTGATGCTCATCGTCTACGGCATCGCCTTTATCCTCATCGAGCGGCGCCCCCGCGCGCCTACCACCACCAAGATGCCGCGCATCACCTACCGGCAGGCGCTCATCGTGGGGGCGTGGCAGGTGCTGGCCCTCATCCCCGGCACCTCCCGCAGCGGCGCCACCATCCTGGGCGGCATGCTGGTGGGGATGAGCCGCCCCGTGGCCAGCCAGTTCACCTTCTTTTTGGCGGTGCCGGTCATGGCGGGGGCGAGCCTTGTCAAGACCGTCAAGTTTTTTGCCGAGGGCAACGCCCTGACCTTTGCCGAGGTCGTGGTGCTGCTGGTCGGCTGCCTGGTGGCCTTCGCGGTGTCGATGCTGGCCATCCGCTTCCTGATGGATTACGTCAAGCGGCACACCTTCACCGTATTTGGCTGGTACCGCATCGCGCTGGGCGTTTTGGTGCTGGTGGTGTGGCTCGTCTCGGCGGCGGGCAGCGCCGCGGGCGCCGCGTCGCCCACCCCCACCCCGCTGCCCACCCCGACCCCCGAACCGGTCATGGGTTGACGCCCCCGCATGGATACGGAAAACGCATCATCCGGATCGCAGGGCGGGGTCTTGGCCTTGCCGCAAAACTGGACCGCGCCCCGGCCAACATGGCCGGGGCGCGGTTTTGTCTCGCAAAAACGTTGGCCGATGGGGCGGCGCGCTATTTCCCGTCCTTTTCCAGCACCACGGCGATGACGGCGGTGAGCAGGCCGCCGGCCGCGAACACCGGCCAGCCGGTCTCCCACCCGTCGGCGAAGAAGCCCCACAGCAGGTAGACGAGCACGACCAGCAGCCACAGCACGGCGATGGCTTTGCCGGTCAATTCCTCGCGTTTGGCAAAATCGGGGTCGTCGCGCTTGCGGCGGGCCTCGTCCGGCGCCTCGTATTTTCCTTTTTGCATCCCGGCCCAGACCAGCACCGGCACCGCCAGCGTCACACCGGCCGTCACCAGCACGCCGACGGCATCACCCAGGCTGCTCGCCAGCACGCCGGCCGCTGCCACGGCGGCGATGATGAGGCCGATGGGCGCGGCCATCAGCCATGGGTAGCGGCGGTCAAAGGCCGCCACGCGCGCAGGCGGGTAGACGATATCGACAGCGGGGTGTTTTTTCTCTTCGGCGCCGAATTGCAACCCCCCGGCCACCAGCACCACGACGCCCGCGACCACCGGCAGGAAGAACGCCAGGACCTGTACGCTTTCTGCCGTGGGCAGCACCAACGCACACGCCGCGGCGGCGGTCACCCCGGCCAGGATGGCCGCGACGCCGGCGGTCACGCTGCGGGCAAAGGCGTTCCGCGCTTTGTCGTAGGCGTCGAGCGCGGCCAGGCTTTGTTCCTCCACGCTGCCGCGCAAAAGCGCGTCCAGCGTGCAGCCGAACTGCGCGCAGAGGGCGTCCAGCGTCGCCAATTCGGGCAGGCAGACGCCGGATTCCCACTTGCTCACGCTCTGGCGGGAGACGCCAAGGGCCTCGGCCAGCTGCTCCTGCGAGAGGCCGCGGCTTTTGCGCAGCAGGGCCAAGTTTTGGGCAAAACGGTCGTTCGCGCCGGGCATGGCGGGCCCCCTCTCAAAATCGGTTTGTTCAAACATATGGCAAAACCTCCTGTACAGATGATGCTTCAAGTGTACAGGAGGCGGGATGTAAACGCCACCAACCGGGTGTTGCGTTTGGGGAAAACCGTGTACATTCGGGGCGACACGGGGGAGAAAGTGGAGTTTGGAGAGTGGAAAGTGGAGAGTGGAAAGTGGAAAGAAGAGAGAAGAAAGAAAAGAGAAGAGATGGGGGTTGGGGTGAGATGCCCCGGAAGGCTTCCCCCTTTGGGGGCGGCGGGGTGAGGGCAAGGCCCTACACGCCGCAGGCGACTGATGAGGGGAAAAGAGGGAGGCTGTTTACGGGGCGTCGGGGACGTATATCCCGGTTGTAGGGCGGGCCCTTGGGCCCGCCGCGGTGCAAACGGGTGCCCGATATCCCCTTATGGCGCGCGTACGCGCGCCGCCCATTTCGGAACGCCCTCGCTCCGCTTCGCTACGCTCCGGGACGTTTTTGCCAAAGCAAATTTTTATTGGTCAATAAAAATTTGCTTTGCGCGGCGCATGGCGCCGCGGGCAAAAGCCCCCGCCCTACAAATGGACGGTACGTTTCTCACCATTTGCGGGCCGATTGTAATCGGCCCCTACGGGGTGGATGGTACGTTTTCCGTATCCTTGTAGGGGGCGGCGTCCCCGACGCCCCGTGAAATCCGCGACCTGCCCGCAGTGGCGCGCAGCGCGGCGTGAGCGTGGACGGCGCCGCAAGGTGGCGTCCGTCCGGCGGACGGGAGAGGGTGCCCGCCGAAACAACCGGGCGATATCTTGCCTCGGGGGATTCCAAAGGGGGGAACCCCCTTTGGTCGTGGGTCCGCTGCATGCGAAACCAGCGGGACCTTTTCGGTTCCTTTTCGGTCACGAAAAGGAACGGTAAAAAGCCAAATTCCGGTAAAAGGCGGCAGCCAACGCACTCCCTTATGGCGCGCGTGCGCGCGCCGCCCATTTCGGAACGGCTCTCGCTGCGCGCCGCTTTGCGGCGCTCCACTCCGGCCGTTTTTGCCAAAGCAAATTTTTATTGGTCAATAAAAATTTGCTTTGCGCGGCGCATGGCGCCGCGGGCAAAAAGCGCCGCCCCACAAACGGATGATGCGTTTCTTGCCATTTGAGGGCCGATTGTAATCGGCCCCTGCGTTACGCTCAGCCCTTGGGATACCCGTTGGGGTTCTTGCTCTGCCAGCGCCAGACATCGTCGCACATTTCCTGGATGCCCTTCTCGGCCACCCAGCCCAGCTGCTCTTTGGCGAAGGCGGGGTCCGCCCAGTAGGCGGGCAGGTCGCCGGCGCGGCGGGGCGCGAACTCATACGGCAGGCCGTGCCCGCAGGCTTTGGAGAACGCCTTGACCATCTCCAGCACGCTGGTGCCCTTGCCGGTGCCCAGGTTGCACACGAACAGCCCGCAGCCCGCGGCGGCCTTTTTCACCGCCGCCACATGGCCCTTGGCCAGGTCCACCACATGGATGTAGTCGCGCTGGCAGGTGCCGTCCGGGGTGGGGTAGTCATTGCCGAAGATGTGCACCATGTCCAGCTTGCCCACCGCCACCTTGGCCACATAGGGCATGAGGTTGTTGGGGATGCCGGCGGGATCCTCGCCGATGTCGCCGCTCTCGTGCGCGCCGACGGGGTTGAAGTACCGCAGCAGCACGGCGTTGAAGCCGGGGATGGCCTTGACGGTATCCTTGAGGATGTACTCGATCATCAGCTTGGTGTTGCCGTAGGGGCTGGACGCCGAGCGGGACACCGGCGTCGCCTCGTTGTAGGGCACGGGGGCGTCGGCGCCGTAGACGGTGGCCGAGGAGGAGAAGATAAAGTTGTTGACGCCGTGCTTTTTCATGGCGGCGAGCACCGCCAAAGCGCTGTCGAGGTTGTTTTTGTAGTACTCGATGGGGATGCGGGTGCTCTCGCCCACCGCCTTGAGGCCGGCAAAATGGATGACGGCGTCGATGGCGTAGGTGTCAAACAGGCGGTCGGTGGCGGCGTAGTCCGTCAGGTCGACCTCCTCAAAGGGGAACTCCACCCCGCAGAGCTTGCGGGTGCGGCGCACCGCCTCCATGCAGGAATTGACGAAATTGTCCGCCACAACAACGTCGTACCCCGCCTTGACGAGCTCGATGACCGTATGGGAGCCGATGTACCCCGCGCCGCCGGTAACTAAAATGGTCATGGTTTCCTCCTTTGTATCCTATGGAATATTGTTGCGGGCCAAAGGGCCGCGCGGCCCGCTGTTTTCGGTTTTATTATACTTCCGCATGGGCGTTGCCCGCCATGGACGTTTTGCGGAACGGCTTGCATTTTTGTTGTATCATACCGGCAGCAAAGCGTCCTGATAGCCCGGCGGGGCGTTGGTCAGGGTGAACACCGCCGCCGGCGCGGCCGCGGTATCGGGGAAATCGGCAAGGCCGGGCCAGTCCCCGCAAAGGCCAAGGCGGTAGGCCGTCAGCGGGCTGAGGGCGCGGTCCACCCGGTCATACACCGGGCCGCCGGTGCCGTAGGTGTCGGCCATGATGGCGTCGGGCCAGTTCTGCAGGACGTAATCGAGCAGCTCGGGCGTGACATACGGGTCGGTGCTGCCGTCGTAGAGGTCCGGCGCGCCGAACAGGTGCAGGATCTCGTGCGCGTAGACGGCGGGGGTGTTCCATGTATCGGGGGCGGACCAGATGTCGTACTGGTACAGGCAGCTGTATTCATAGTAAAAGTCGCTGCCGTCCTCGCAGTAGTGCACGATGGTAAAATCGCTGCCCGCCACCGGCAGAAAGATCAAAAACCCCACGCTGGAGGTGCCGTAGCGCTCGTGCAGGGCGTCGGTGTCCAGCTCGGCGCACAGGGCGTCAATGGCGTCGTAGAAGTCGTCGCCCTCGTCGGCGTCCTCGCCGCCGCGGAAGCGGCCCGGGTACTCCAGATAGCGGTACAGGCCGCTGCCCTCCTCGCCGGTGTCGTACCGGATGGCGGGCGCGGCGTGGTAGGCGGCGCACTGCGCGCCGATCCACTCCATCGCCACCGCCAGCTGGCGGCGGCTGCGCGCGATCTCGTCGTCGTCCCAGCGTTCGCCGCCCTGCTCGTCCAGATACACGCTGATAAGCACGCCCGGCCACGCCACCAGCCCGGCGCTGCCGTAGGCGCGCTGCGTCTCGCTGCGCAGCGGCGCGGCCGTGCCGCCGGGGGCCTGCCAGCCGTCGCCGCCGTCCCCGGCGTCAAAACCGCCCCAAAAGCCGAACGGATCCCACAAGGCGGCGGCGCGCGGCGCGGGGCACACAAGGCAGCCCGCCAGCAGGCAGGCCGCGAGACGTATGGCAAAAGCACGTTTGGGCATGGGGGCACCTGTTATTCCGTCTTGAGGGTGAGCACGCCGTTTTCGGCGTCCAGCGATACGGCCGCGCCAGCCGCCAGCCGCCCTTCGATCAGGCCCTGCGCGACCGGGTCCTCGACCTGTTTGCGGATGGTCTTGCGCAGCTCCCGCGCGCCGAATTTGGCGGGGCTTGCCGCCACGAGCGCCGCCAGCGCCGCCGGCGTGTAGGAAAGCGTCAGGCCGCGGGCCTCCATGCCGGGGCGGTATTCCTCCAGCATGAGGGCGGCGATCTTTTCAAGATCCTCCTGCCCGAGCGGGCGGAAGGTGATGACCTCGTCCACGCGGCCCAAAAATTCGGGGCGCAGGAACTGGCGCAGGGCGCGCAGCGTCTTGTCGCTGCTGGCCTGCTCGTCGCTCTTGCCAAAGCCCAAACTGCCGACCTCGTCGGTGCTGCCGGCGTTGGAGGTCATGCAGATGACGGTGTTGGAAAAATCCACCGTGCGGCCCTGCGCGTCGTTGAT
>CANRCB010000008.1 GCA_947629015.1 uncultured Gemmiger sp. | reverse complement strand
GCCCAGTATTCGGCGTTGTCGGTGTTTTCCCCCTCGCGGGTGCCGGTGCCGCCCTGCGCCCAGCTTTCGGCGGCTTTCGCGGCCGTCTCGCTGCGCGCCACATTGGCCTTGAGGCTGCGCAGCGCCTCGTCCAGCTCCTCGCCCGTCAGGGTGCTGTCATAATACAGTTCTTCCATGGATCCACCTCCTTCGGCCCGCCGCGCGCTCACCCGGCAAGCCGCTTGCCGACAAAGGCGCGCAGCGCCTGCATATGGGCAAGGGCCTCGGCGTTGGCCGGGATGTCCATCACGATCATGCTTTCGCGGATGTTGTCCTGCAAGATGGCGCCGGTGGCCTCGTCCACACGGGAATAGGTGTAGGAGAGGCGCTGCCCCTCGCTGGTGGTGTGCATGGTGATGCTGGTCAGTACGTTCATGCCAAACTCCTTTCAAATTGTGTGTAATACTTTGCGCCCTCGGCCCCGTAGTCGGGGGCGGTAGCGGCGTAAAGGGCAAGGTATCCGTCGGCCAAAATCTCCATGTCTGGCGCGGTGTGCTCAAGGTCGACGGCGGCCTCGGCGGAATAATCCGGTTCGTTTACGGCAAAACCGGCCTCGCTTTGCAGGCGTTCCGTCTCCCCGCCCGCGGGCCGGTAGAACATCTGCCACGCGAACGCCAGCCCCGGCGTGCCGCGCACGAGCACAAGCTCCGCCGTGCTGTTTTCCGCGTCCACCCAGATTTGGCCCTCCCCGTAGGGCGTCAGCAGCACGGTGGGCCTTGCGCTGCGCGCGGCCATCTCGCCCAATACGGGGTCGGTGACGATGGCGCATACGCCGGCGGCGTCCAGGCGCCCTTCCCCATGGTCGGAGATGCTTTGGGCGGCGCTTTCCACGACCGCCAGCTGCTTTGTGCCGTAGCTCACCGTTTGGGTCGGCAGCGCCAAACTTGCCGTGTGGATGCCGTTTTGCGCGTTGACCGCGCCGTGGATGGTGATGGGGTACGCGCCGGACGTTCCAACAAATATGTAATTGCTGCCGCCTTGTAACTGCGCGCCTGCACCGCCATATACATTGATGCTGTTGTTGGTGGAATAGGTCGCCACATACGCACTCGAGCCGGAGGCTGTCGTCAGGCTCGTGCCGCCAAGGTTGCAGCTGCTCACCGTGCCGCCGCTGTGCGTGCCGGTCAGGCTGCCGCTGTTTATGCCGGTAAAGCTGCCGCCGGTATAGCTTAACGACCCGCCGCTGTGCTCGCCGGTAAAGGTGCCGCCGCTGCTGATGCTGCCAACATAACTGCCGCCAGGGCTGTCGAGCGTGCCGCCAAAGGTCGAGCCGCTGATGGTCACGCTGTTGAAGACGCCGGCGTTGGCGTTGACGGTGCCGGTGATATCGGCGTCCACGGCGTGCAGGCGGCCGGACTGGTCGACGCTGTACCGCCCATCGCCGGCCCAGAACGCCCAGCCGCCGCCGTAGGTGCCGATGCCGGTCGCCCCAATGCCGTTCTCGTCCAGGATGCCCTGGCCGGTGTACGGCTTTCCGTTGCCGATGGCTTCGCTGGTGATCTGCCATCCGCCGATGGTACCGCCGATGCATTGCAAATACCCTTGCTCGTCAATTTTAAATGTGCCGTTGACGGTGACAAGGCCCTCAAGGCTTACCTTGCCGGCCTGGATCTTGACCGCCTCGGCGCTCTGGTTGATGGCCGAAACGATGCCGCTTTTTTCCACCCGCAGCTGGATGGCGCTTGTGTTTTGCTCGATAAGGCTCTTGTTGGCGCCGTCGCCGGCGGTGACTTCTGCGCGGATGGATGCGGCGGTCTGTTCGATGAGGCTCTTGTTGGCCGCGTCGCCGGCCGCCACCTCGGCGCGGATGGTTTCGGTCGTCTGGCGCAGCTCACTGTAGCCGCCCGCCAGCTCCCCGGCCTTGACGGTCAGGCCGTCGATGTCCGCCTTGATCTCCAGCATCTTGCCGCGCAGATCCCGCGTGCCGTGCCCGCTGACGGCGCTGCCCACGTCCCGCCGGGCGCTGCCGCTGCTCTCCAGCCGGGCGGCGCGGCCCGTGAGGGTGCACTGCATCACGCAGGCGGTAAAGCGGCGGCCCGCGGCATCCTCCACCGGCAGCACCATGCCCGCGCGCAGGCCGGAAGCGGCATCCACCGTGACGGTACAGGGCGTATAGGTGAAGGCGTGCAGGCGCTCATACAGCGTTTGGGCCACCCCGCGCAGCGCGCCGGCGCTGCCGCTGCACAGCAGAAGGTTGCCCTCCAGCACAAGGGCGTTGGTGCCGGCGGCCCCGGGGGGCCACTGCACGCCGACGTCGCTGCCGCTTTGGCGGACGATGATCTTTTCCAGCGGGGCGGTGGTGTAGCTTTCATAGCGCAGGCTGTCGGCGTGGTACCAGATCTGCTCCATGCCAAGGCGGTACCGCGCCGCGCCCGGCGGCGCGGCGGTGCGCAGCGTGCGGCCGGCCAGGCGCACCAGGCACGGCCGGGCCCCGCCGCCGGGGGTGATGCCGCGGCCGGACGGGCCGGGCGTATACCAGCCAAAGCGCACCCCGCCCTGCGGTGTGGCACGGCAGAAGCAGCCCGCGGCCTGCCCCACCCATTGCAGCAGGTCACGGCCGGTCAGGCCGTCGGCATAAAAGGGCTGCACGGGGTAGGCCCCGTTGGGCAGGGTGTCGTTTTCCAGCGTAAGGCCGCACTGCGCGCACACCGCCCCCGCAAACTCCAAAAGCGGCATGGGGAAACGGCCTTGCATCCCGCGCAGCCAGGGGGAAAGATCCCGGTCGGCAAGGATGAGGCGGTCATACGCCGTCAGGCGCAGGGTGTTGGCGGTGGCCCGGGTGGGCTGCTCGGCGATAAAACGGCCCAGCAGCTCCCGCTGTTGGCCGGGCAGCTGGCGGTAGCACGCCAATTCCTGCCCGGCGCACAGCGCCTTGGCCGCCGCGCCGTCCGCCCACAGCGTGACGGTGATGGACGCCGCGCCGGCGGCGCCGGGCATGAGCTCGGCTTCGTCGTTGACGCTTTCCTCCAGCGTGACGCTGCGGATGGCCGCCTGCCCGGCCTCCCCGCTCGAAAACACGGTGCCGTCCGGCAAAACGAGCCAGTGGCGGATGCCGTCCACGGCCGTCGCGGCGGGGCGCGGTGTAGGGTCCTGTGGCAAAAGGGTCCCTCCTTTCAGGGGTTTTGGGGGGTCAGCACTCGATGATGTTGAACTTGAGGTTGCGCCACAGCCCGCGCTTGGCGTCATGCCAGGCAAGGCCGTATTTGCTCATGTAGGCGGCGCAGCTTTCGGGGCGGGCACTGTCGGCCTTGCCGGGGTGGGTGAACACGAAGGTGCTTTTCCCCGCGAACAGGCTCAACAGGTATTGCCGCTCCTCCTCGGTGAGGAAGGCGTAAGCAAAGCTCCAGGTCCCCACCTTTGTGCGGACCATCGCGCGGTGCATGACCCCCGCCTCGTCCCGGCCGCTGTCGGCGCTGTCGAGGTCCTCAAAGCTCTGCTCCATGCCGGCGTCGGGGGCGAGCAGCGGCTGCCCGTCCACGGCAAAGATGGGTGCGAAAGGGCGCATCAGTAAGCACCTCCCCTCATGATGGCCTGGTGCCGCTGGTAGCGCGCGGCCGCGCGGCCGATGGCGTCGTCGCCGATGTAGACGGCGGTATCCTTATGCTCGATGGCGTTCACGATGTACTCCGCCATGGCGGTGAGCAGGTCGGCGTTGCGGTCCATGACGTTGGCCACCGCCTGCTCGATGACGGCCAGCGGCGCCTCGACGTTGGTGCCGTGGGGCTGGTCGCCCAAAACCGCGAGGAATTCCCGGTTGGCGGGGATGACCGCCCCCTGCGCGAGGTAGGGGATCTGCGGCAGGCTGACGGTGGGCAGGTCAAAGCCCAGCGTTTTGCCGCCCATCCCCGGCACCCAGGCCGGCACATCCACGCGCAGGTGGTTGAACCCCCACACAATGGCGTTGATGCCCCCGGCTACGCCGCCGATGAGCCCGTTGACGAACCCGATGATGCCGTTGATGACGCCGCGCACCGTGTCCCGTAAACCGGTCCACACGCCCGAAACGGTGGCGGAAAAGCGCTGCCACAGGGCGGTGAGCGGCGCGACGACGTTGGCACCAAACCAGCCGCTGACGCCGCCCCACGCCGTGGTAAAAGCCGCCGTGATGCCGCCCCACACCGCCCCGAGGGCGGCGGCAAAGCTGCCCCACAGGCGGGCCAGCGGCTGCACGACGGTGCCGTCAAACCAGGCGCAGATGCCGCCCCACACGGTTTGGATGCCCTGCCAGAGCGTTTGCCCCTGCGCGGAGACGTCCTCCCAGTTGCGGCAGAGCTGCCCGCCCTGGGCGATGAGGCCCGCCACGGCGGTGCCCGCCAGCAGGACCGCCGGGCTGAGCCCTGCGGTAAACAGGCCGGCCGTGCGCCCCACGGTGGCGTTCATCGCCTCCCACCGGCCGCCGGCGTCGCTCACCCCGCACAGCGCCGCGGCAAAGGCCGCCAGCAGGGGCAGGGGCAGGTCGAGCTCCAGCAGGGCCTGCATCGCGGCGCCGATGGCCCCGGCCGCGGCCGAGAGCAGGGTTGGCCAGTCGATGTTGGCGAGCACGAGGCCGATGGCCTCGCCCACCTGCTGCCAGTCCGCCGTAAGCAAAAAGGTCTGCAAAGCCGTCAAAAGGCCGATGGCCAGCGCGCTGATGCCCTGGCCGGCCTCCGCCCAGCTGATGGCCCCCACCGCATTGTTGAACAGCAGCGCCGCGCTGCGGCCGAAGGCGGCCCAGTCAAAATTTTGCAGCGCCGTGCTCAAAAACAGCAGCGCGGTGTCCAGCCCCTCGCCCAGCGTCCGGCCGACGGTGGCCCACACATCCGGCGCCGCCAAAAACGCGTTGAGGGCGTCCGTCAGATCCAGGGCCCATTTTTTGGCGGTGGCCTGGATGCCGTCCCACGGGATGCCGGAAAGCGTATCCCCCAGCTTTTTGGCCAGCAGCGTGCCCACGCGGCCGTAGTCCCCGCCCTCGATGGCGGCGAGGAGCTGGTCCAAAAACGGGGAGGATGCCACCCACCCCGGCGCGGGGGCGGTGGCGGCGGCCGTGCTCCCCCCGCCGCTGCCGGCGGCCGTACCGCCCGTTTTGGGCGCGCCCAACCGCTCGAGCTCGTCAAAGGCGGTCAGCGTCCTGGCGGCCGCCGCGGCCTTTTTGGCGGTGCGGCCCGCCGCCGTGCCGGCATTTGCCACCGCGCCGGCGGCGGCATCGGCCCCTTTGACGGCCTTGCCCGTCAAAAAGCTGAACAGCCGCCCCGCGTAGGCAAGCACGGTGGCCAAACCGTTGGCCAGCGCCGCCAGCGCCGGGGTCAGGGCCTGCACGATGGGCGAAAGCATCTGCGCAAAGCCCGTTTGCAGGTGGGCGATGGCGGTGTGCAGCTGCCCTGCGGCCCCAAAGGCCGACAGGATGGCGCTGCCGATGCCCGCGAACGCCTGCTGCAGCTGCATGCCGAACAGGCCCGCGAACGCCTTCCGCAGCCCCTCCACGCCCTTTTGGGCCAGGGCCAGCGGCAGCCGCAGCCCGTTTTCGATGGCTTTGCCCACCGCGGCCGCCCCGCTGGCGGCCGGCGCCCACAGCTTTGGGAGTCGGGCGGCCAACGCGGTGAGCTGCCGCTCCATCCCCTTTGTCGTTTGGGTAACGTCCTGCGCCGCGGTTTTGGCGTCGAACCGGATATCCCGCACCGCTTGCGTCGTGGTTGCCAAAGCGTATCTCCTCCCTCTTGTATCGTCTCGGTAAGGGTGCAAACGCCTCGCCGGCCTTCCGGCCAGGGGGGCGCGTTTTTGTTTGGGCCGCAAGGCCCGGGGCGGCGCCGTCAGCCGTCCAGCAGCGCCAGCAGGCGGTCATGCTCGGCTTTGGCGGCGGCCTCTTCCCCCTGTGTCCCCAGCGTGCGGGCGGCCGGGCGCGGGGGCAGATCCACCTGCGCGCGGTGCTCACGGTAATATTCCTGCTCCCACGGCTCCAGCTTTTTGCCGCGGCGCAGCTTGCCGCGGATGGCCACGACGGTGCTCAAAGCGCCGTCGCCGATGGCGTCGAAAAACGCGAGGAAGCTCCACCAGTGCAGGTAGGGCAGGCTGCGCACATCGCACCCGGCGGCCCGGTTGACGCCGGCGGCGATGAGCGGGGCATCCTGCTGCCAATCCAGCAGGCGCGGGGGCGCCGGGCCCTTTTGCGGCGCGCGCCCCCCGGCCAGGAAAGCCGCCAGGAACTCCGCCGCCGCCTGCCGCTGCGCGGGCGGCACGGCGGCAAAATCGCGGTAAAACAGGCGCAGGGCCACATACCAGCGGGCGCTTTCCGGGAGGGCGGCGCCCTGCGCGCCGCTCAGCCACCCGATGACGGTAAGGATGTCCCGGTAGTCACTGTAAATGGGGTATTCGGCCTGCCCCAGGCGGGCGGCGCGGGGCAGCGCCCAAAGGTCCGGCGTCACGGCGCGGCGCCGGCACCGGCGCGGCGGGCGCGTTCCTGCTGCGCCTGCTCCACGGCGGCGGCGGCAGTCTCTTCCACCGTGCGGCGGGCGCCCTGCTCCAGCACCGGGGCCAGCGCGGCGAGCAGGTTTTGCACCACGCGCTGCCCGTTCGCGGCGGGGGCGGCCAGGTTGACGCCCTCCAAAACGGCGTTGAAATCGTTTTCGGGGCCGAAGATCTCCCCCAGCAGCGCCTTGATGCGGGCATCGTAGTCGGCCAGCATAGCCAGCGCGCGGGCGGAACGCTCCTCCTCCGCAAGGCCCTGCACCCTCTGCAACGCCTGCAGGGCGGTGTTCAGCTCGGTATCCATTGCGGCGAGGGGCTCCCGCGCGGTGAAAAAGCGGTGGTAAAGGTTGGGGTCGCCGGGGTTGAAGCGCAGGCATCCCCGCCCGTTGACGGTGAATTCCTGCACGCCGGCATCAATGACAAGATCCTGCATGGTGTTCCTCCTGTATGGTTTTGGGCCTGTATGGTTTTGGTTGGGCGGTATGCCCCCGGCCCTGCGGCCGGGGGCACGGTTTTGCGGCGGGGGCGCGGTTTTGCGGCGGGGGCTTACTCCGCGGCGGTGAAGGTCTTGGCCTTCACGTCAAAGGTGCCGCTCTCCTTCACGCCGGTGTAGTGCACGTTGAAGGGGATCTGGTAGCCGGTGGTGTCGCCGCCGTAGCTCACGACCTCGATGTAGCACTCCTCCCGCACGGCGGGGAAGGTGCCGCCCTCCAGGCCGGACTCGTCCCACAGCTTGACCTCGACGATGTCGGTCTTGAGGTCATCGAGCACCATGTCGCCGTCGATGATGGCCTGCAAACGCTCGAACAGCTTGTCGCCCTTGTTGGCGTAGTAGGGCGTCACCTCGCCCTGCTTCTGGTAGCTGTCGATGGTGACGGAGGTCTGGCCGAGGATGTTGGATTTTTTCTCCACATTGGCCGAGAGCTCGGGGCTGTACTCCTCCAGATCGTCGCCCAGGCGCACATAGCTGGCCTCGCCGGGGCCGGCGCTGGCAAAGTGGGCGTTGAGGTAATGGGCCATATACTTGCGTTCGATCTTCATGCGTTTTCTCCTTTGCTTTGGTGTGGCGCGTCAGCCCTCGGCGGGCCAGCGCTCGGTAAATTCGGCGGTGAGGGTCACGGCGTAGACGGCCGTGCCCTCGCTGCCGCCGTTGGGCATACTTTCCAGCTGCGCGGCGGTGGCGGCCAGCGTCTCGGCCGCGGGGTCGTCGCCAAAGGTGGGCGCGGTGTGTGCGGCGCTCTGCCTTGCCACCCACTGCCGCAGCGCGAGAAGGCGCTGTGCGTTTTGGGCGGCCAGGGCATCGTTGCCGGGCACAAAGGGCAGCACAAGGCGCAGGGTGAAACGGGCGCGGCAGCGCAGCGCGGTATCGCCCAGCAGGTTCTGCCGCCGCGCCACCACCTGTACCCCCTGCGGGAACAGGGCGCTTTGCGCCCCGGGGGCGGGGGTCTCGTCCACCCAGATGCGCGCCGCGCCGGCCAGTGCCGGCGCGGCGGCGAGCCAGGCGCGCAGGGTTTGGATGCTTTCTTCGGTCATGGATGGGCACCTCCTTGCGGGCGCGTCAGCCGGTCAGGCTGCGGGCGCCGGTGCCGCTGCCGGTCCAGTACCCGCCGGCCTCCACATGGCAGGGCACGCCGCCCAGCGTCTTGGGGTCGACATACTGCACCACGCACAGCCCCGGCACCGCCGCCGGCACAAAGCCCGGCCACTGCGCGTAGGGCACCGCCGGGCCCTCGCCGGCCAGCACCCGGTCCCCCGGGGCCAGCGTATAGGCGGTGCCGTACGCGGCGGCGGCCTGCGGGATGATGAGCAGAAAGGCGTTGGCCCCCTGCGTGCCCGCGGCATCCTGCACGGCGCGGCGGCGCGTATCCAGGAAGGCCCCTCGCACCACGGTGCGGGCAACGGCCTTTTGCGCCGGGTCGGCGTGGTAGAGGGTGACGGTCTGGCGGCACAGCGCATAGCGCGGCAGGCTTGCTTCAGGCATGGGCCACCCACCTTTGCAGCAGCAGGAAATCCGACGCCAGCTCATAGCAGTGGCGTTCCCGCAGGTAGAGCGTGGTGGCCGAGAGCGCTTCGGGCGCGGCATAGCTTTCGCTCACGCTGCCCACGCTGGCCGAAGCCACGGCCAGGCCGCGGCGCATATCCTCCTGGGCAAAGTCATACAGGGCGTCGGCGATGGCGCACACAGCGTTCTCCTCGGCGTCCGGCACGCCGGGCCGCGGGGTGACGAGGAACATCTGCCGAAAGCGCGCCAGCTTGGCCTGCGCGCGCTTTGCATACCGCGGGAACTGATCCTCCGGGATGTCCTCGCCGAGGTATTTGTCGCGGTAGAAGGCAAAATCCGGCATGGCGCGCACCCCCTTTACGCCTTGAACTTGGCCAGCACGACCTTTGCCTCGTTGGAGAGCACCGCTACATAGAACTCGTCGGCGGTGATCTCGGTGGTGCGGGTCTTGGGTTTGCGCTCCGTCTCGATGTTGACGTCGCGCTTGCGGTAGATGGTCAGCGCCGGGACCTCGTCCTCGACCTCGGCATCCGCCTCCAGCTTGACGATGGGGCAGGCGTACACACCGGCGGACAGCGGCACCTTTTTGCTGGGCACGATGTGGCAGCCCGCCACCATGCCGATCTCACCGGTGACCATCACGCCGGGCTGGTACTTGTCGGCCGAGAGGAAGCTGGCGTCCTTGCGCAGCTGGGTGACCTGCTTGGGGTGCACGAACAGCACCTTGTCCAGCCCCGAGACCTCCTCCTCGAACAGGTCCAGCGCGTCGACGATGGCGTTGTAGGAGACAGCCGCTTCGGAGCCGTCGTAGACAAGGCTCGCCTTCTGCAGCTCGTCCATGCAGTCGTTGTCGATCTTGGCGGCGATGGCCATGGCCAGCTGGGTGTTGGCCTCGCCCACGGGGTTGCCGTAGCCCGAGAGCACGGCCTCGTCGGTGAGGCCGATGCCCTTCATCGCCTTTTTGATGGTGGCCTTGCGGGTGGAGGTGGTCATCTTTTCAATGCTCACCTCGCCGCCCTCGGCCACGTCGGCGGCGTCGCCGATGTAGGCGTAGGCCGGCACGGTGATGGTGTCGCCGGGCACGCCGGCCAGGGTGTCGTCGATCTTGGCGAAGGGCGCCACGCGCAGCTTTTTGGGGATGCGGGCGGACACCATGTCGCCCATGACCTCGGGGTCGATCAGGTCGGAAATTTTGGTGATGACATCAGCCATACGGGTTTCTCGCTCCTTTCAAAAAACACAAAACGGGGGGCCGCGGCGCAGACGGCCGCGGCGGCGGGGTGCCTCAGCCGCGCAGCGCGGCGTAGGCGTCGGGGTCCTGCCGTTTGAACGCCAGCCGCTCGCGGTAGTTCATCTGCGCGAGGGCGTTGGCGTCGACGGCCAGCGGGGCGGCGCCGGTGCCGGCGGCGTAGGGCGCCGGGGCGGCCTGCGCGGCCGCGGCGGGGACCGGGGTCGTATCCATGGGCTTCACCTCCTTTCCGGGGCCTGGCGGGGCATGAATTTTTCGCGGATGGCGGCCAGGTCGGCCTCGGTGGCGTGGGGCAGGTCAAAGTACCATGCCAGCGCCAGCTCGGGGCGCAAAAGGCCGTCCGCCACCATCTGCCGCTGCTCGGCCCAGACGCGGGCGCGGTCATAGAGGACGCCGTCGCCCCAGTCGATGGCAAGGGCGGCGGTGTCAAAGGGCTCGGCGCCGCACAGGCCGTACAGCCTCCCCAGCGCGTCGCACTGGGCCAGCGCCGCCTTCGCGGCGCCCTCCCACACGGTTTGCAGGTCCCGCACGGTGAGGGCGTAGTCACCGGCGGAGGCCGTGACCTCGGTGGCGGTGCGCTCGACCTCCTCGACCTCGCTCAGGATGCCGCGCTGCATACCCAGCAGGCTCTCGCAGGCGCGCAGCAGGTCCTGCTTGCGGGCAAGGTACCCCTCGACCCGCAGCGCGGGGCTGTACACCGTCACGCCAAGGGCGGCGGGATCCTCCGGCAGGCCGACGAAAAGGTCGTCGGCCAGGGCGCGGCGGCCGTCGGGCGCGGTGCGCAGCAGATCCTCCGACGCGAACACACGGGAGGCGCCGTTTTTGAACTCGGCGTCCAGCTGCTTTTCCAAAACGCCCACCGCGCGGATGAGCTCCGCCGCCGGCGCGAACACCGAAACGGCGTCGGCGCTGCCGTCCACACAGTTGTGCAGCGGCGTGCGCAGCGCCGCAAGGCCCAGCCCCGGCACGCCCGGCAGCACGAGCTCCGGCACAAGGGCGGCCGTCTGCGGCAGGGCCGAAAGCGGCAGCCGGCGGCCGAGCGCGGCGCCGTTGAGCTGGTACAGGCGGGTGTCGATGTGCAGCCCGTCCGGCGCGGCGGCGCGGCGTTCCACCAGCGCGTAGCGCGCCCCCGCGTGGGTTAGCTCCTCCATGGTGCCGACGGCCAGCAGCGTGCCATGCGCGTCCCGCGCAAGGGGGACGAAGCAGTCCCGTCGGATGGGCACGAAATCGAATCCGGCGCCGCGCGGCACCGGCTTGAGCAGGCATTCCCCGCCGATGAGGGCCATCTGCACCGCCTGCGCGCGCACGGCGTCCAGCGCGGCGAGGTTGCCTTGCATCCAGCGCGTTTTGGCATCCGGCTTCGCGCCGGGCATGAGGCGGGCCTCATACTCGGCAAAAACGGTGCGGCACAGCTTGCCGACGATGAGCACCGGCAGCCGCGCGGCGCCGTCCTCGCCGGGGCGCATGGCGCCGTAATAAAGGGCGAACCAGTCCCGGATGGCCGCCTGCATCTTGGGCGTGGTCACATCCTGGCGGCCAAAGGCCTGTTCGAGATAGCTTTGTGGCATCCTACATCTCCTTTTTTTGCTGGGCGGGCGCGGCATGAGGGCCGCGTACCGCGGACGAGGGGCGGGCGTTTACGCGCCGCGGCGGCGCCAGACGCTTTCCAGCGCATAGCGCACGGCGTCGATGTGGTGGTTGTTGAGGTCGGGGTAGCCGGGCAGCACCTCGCCGGTGCGGGCATCGCGCGCATACTCATAGGCCGAGAACTCGGCCGCCGTCTCGGGGCAGCGCGCGGGGTCTATGACGATGGCGGCCAGGCTTTGGAGCCATTTCATGCCCTGCGCCACGCTGCCCGGGCCCTTTTGCGCGGCGCGGCAGGCAAGGCCCCAGGCGCGGTAGTCGGCACAGCTTTTGGGCTCCGCCGCGTCGGCGGTGAGGGGGCCGGCGTCGCCGCTGCCCAGCCCCCGGTCCAACAGCAGCTGCGCCGTCTCGCGGTTGGGCGTGCGGGTGCGGGTGAGCTCGTCAAAGATATATAAGGTGCGGCGCGCGGCGTCGTAGTGGACGGCGTTGTAGGCCCACGGGTCGGGGTACCAGCCCCAGTCGACGCCGTGGTACAGCCGGTCGAACGCGGCGAGCGCCTCGGCGGGGATGGGCTCCAGCCGCAGGTTGGCGAACACCGCCGCGCCGCTGCCCACCACCTCGCCGAGATATTCGTGCCGGTAGGCGATGGGGTTGGTGGCGCACAGGTGCCCGGCATCGGCCAGAAAGCGCGGGCCCAGCCAGCCGGGGGGCAGATCCCGGTAGGTGGAATGGTGCACCAGCTTGCCGGGGCGCGCTTCCAGCGCGTAGCGGTTGGCCCAGCTGCGGCCCATCGCCGGGGGGTTGAAGCTCTTGAGGCTGAGCGCGTAGCCCCCGCCGCGGAAGACGCTCTGCTCCACCTTGCGCACCTCCTCGGGGCCGGAGAACTGGTCCAGCTCCTCAAACCAGCAAATGCCGATGGAGCCGAAAGGCGCCTTGAGGCTTTTCAGCTTGCCGGCGTCGTCCAGGCCGAAAAACCAGATCTTCTGCCCGGTGGGCAGGTAGGTGCACTCCATCGGGCTGACGGTGCAGCGGAAATGCCGCGAAAGGCCCAGCGTATCGATGGCCCACAACACCTGCGCGTAGACGCTGGTGCGCAGCGTGCCCGCCACCTTGCGCAGCACCACGGCGTGGCAGTCCGGATGGCGCAGCAGGCACAGCACCACCTCAAGCGAAAGGCAGCTGGATTTTCCGCTGCCGCGCCCGCCCTTGGCCACCACTTCCTGCGCGGTGCCGCCGCGCACGGCGCGGTGCACCCCCCAGAACACCGGCGCGATGCAGCCGCTCAAACGCACCGTCATGGCACCACCTCCTCCCCCTGCGGCGCCAGGTCGTCGATGACCGTCACCGCCGGCACGCCGGCGCTTTCGCCCAGGCCCAGATGCTTGTACAGCAGCTCCAGCGCGCGCAGCTTGTCCGCCACCTTGACGGGCGGGCCGCCCTCCTCGCCGGGCTGGGCAAAGGCGATCTCCGCCAGCTCATCCAGCACCCGTTCCGCCTCGATCTTGCGCATACAACTCCCCCTTCCCCCATACAGCCGCAAAAAAAGCGGCGCCCCCTGCCCCGGGGGCCCGCCGCCAAACGCCGCGGGGGCCGGCTGTGTCTGCGGCCCCCGCGGGATATCCGTATTTGTTTTCACACCCCCCTGCCGGGCGCGTTTTCGCGCCGCCCGCTTTTGCATGCTACCAGTTTAGCACCGGTTTTACGGAATTACAATGCAAATATACTGAAATCTGTTTATATTCCGCCGGAAAATATACTGTTTTCCGTTCACTCGGCCGCCACCTGCTCCAGCGCGGCGCGGTGCAGCTGGAAGATGCGCCGCTCCACAAGGCCCATCGCGTCGGCGATCTCGGCATAGGTCTGCCCCAGCAGATAGCGGCGGCGCAGCACCTCCTGCTGTTGGGGGTTGGGCACAAGGCCCACCGCGGTGGCGACCTCGGCCCGGCATTGCAGGCAGGCGGCGATCTGGTTTTGCAGCGCCTCCTCCGCCTCGGCCAGCCGCTCCACCGCGCGCGGCAGGCGGTCGGGGCCCGGCGCGGCGCCGCCGGGCACTGTGCGCAGCGGCGTGCCGATGTGTTCCGCCGCGGCGCGCAGCTGCGCCAATTCCTGCGCAAGAAGGTCCTGCCGGCGCAACGCGGCGCGGTAACGCCCCAGCCAGGCGGCCTTTTGCCGGCGGTTTTCCTGTTCGGTCTGTTTGTCCATGGTGTCTCCTTCCGCGGCGGTGCCGCATCGTTTTTACAGAATCCTGTATTATAATATAGCGTGACAACCTATAGTTGTCAATAGTTTCTTTTTCCCCTTTTTTCCGCCCCCGCACGGTTGAAACCGCCCCGCCATACTGCTATAATAAAGGCAGGCGTACCCGCGGGGCGCAAAGGGGGTGGCAGGCATGGACAAGGTCGGCAAGCGGCTGCGCAAGTTCGGCGCGCGGCTGTTCAGCCGTCCGGTCGTGACGGCGCTGCTGCTGTTGGCGCAGGTTTTGTGGATCGCGCTCATCTTCAGCCGCCTGGCGGACTATGCGCGCTGGCTCAACGGCGCGGGCCTGGTGCTGAGCATCGTGATGTGCTTTGTCCTGGTCCGGCAGGACTCTACCGCCCCCGAGTTCAAGATCAGCTGGATCATTTTGTTCATCGTCATGCCGGCGCCGGGCGGGCTTTTGTACCTGATGTGGGGCGACAAACGCCCCGCGTGGAAGCTGCGCCGCAAGCTGGCGCGCGCCGTCGGCACGGTACAGCCGCTGCGCACCGCCGCGCAGGCGCCGCAGCCGATGCAGGCTTTGCAGGCGGCCTCCCCGCGCCTGGCGGCCACCGCCGCCTATCTGCGGCGCAATGGCTTTCCGCTGTACGGCGGGACCGAGGCCACCTACTATGCCGGCGGCGAGGCCTTTTTTGCCGACCTTCTGCCCGCGCTGGAGAGTGCCGAGCATTTTATCTTTGTGGAGTTTTTTATCATCAGCCAGGGCAGTATGTGGCAGGCCGTGCTGGACGTGCTGCGCCGCAAGGCGGCGGCCGGGGTGGATGTGCGCGTCATCTATGACGACGCGGGCTGCGCCGCCGGCCTGCCCAACCATTACTGGCGCCGGCTGGAGGCCGAGGGCATCCGCGCGGTGCCCTTCAACCCCTTTGTGCCGATGCTCAACCTGGTGATGAACAACCGCGACCACCGTAAGATCGTGGTGGTGGACGGTGACACCGCCTTTACCGGCGGCGCCAACCTGGCCGACGAATACATCAACCGCATCGCGCGGTTCGGCCATTGGCGGGACAGTGCCGTGCGCCTGCGCGGCGCCGCGGCCTGGAGCTTCACCACCATGTTTTTGGAGTTTTGGGCCGCCAACCGCCCCGACGAGCCGGCGCCGGACCCCGCCGTGTTCCGCCCCCGCCTGGCCGTGCCGGAGGCGGACTGCCTTGTCCAGCCGTTCTGTGACAGCCCGGTGGACCGCGAGAACGTCGCCCGCAACGTGTATCTGGAGCTCATCAACCAGGCGCAGCGGCGGCTGTCCATCTGCACGCCGTATCTGGTTTTGGACAATGACCTGCTCACCGCACTGCGCCTGGCCGCCCGGCGCGGGGTGGATCTGCGCATCTACACCCCCGGCATCCCGGACAAAAAGACGATCTACCAGCTCACGCGCAGCTATTTTGCCCCCCTGCTGGAGGCGGGCGTCAAGATCTTTACCTACACGCCGGGCTTTTTGCACAACAAGACCTGGCTGTGCGATGACCGCGTCGGCGTGGTGGGCTCCGTCAACCTCGATTACCGCAGCCTGTACCTGCATTTTGAGTGCGCGGCCCTTTTGTACGGCGGCCGGGCCCTTGCCGACATCGAGCGGGATTTTGCCGATATCGAGGCCCACAGCGCCCCCGTCGCCCTGGCGGACTGCCGCACCAGCATCCCCGGCACCCTCGTCAGCGCCGTGCTGCGCCTGCTGGCGCCCCTGTGCTGAGCACCCGCCGCCAGAACCGGGCGCCGCACAAAAACAGGCAAACGCAAAAGCCCCCGCATTTGTGGCCCCGTGCACGGCCGTCCGGCCGCCGGGCCCCAAAATGCGGGGGCTTTATTTTTTTGCTTTCCCGCCGCGGCTCAAAACCGGGCGAGGACTTCCAAAAGCAGGTCCAGGTTGCGTTCGGTCGCTTCCAAAATCAAAACGTCCGCCTGCACCCCGGCCAGCGCTTCGGGGGTAAGGGCCTCCAGTTCCTCCCGTGTGGCCCCGGCAAAACGCAGGGAAAGATATTCCACATACGACCACGTGAAGGAATCGCCGTACACCGCCACGGTGCGCGCGTCGGGCGCAAACAGCGCGCCGTAATCCTGCGCCACCGGCTGTGCGTCGGGGGGCAGCAGCGTATACAGCGCCGCCACGTTGGCCATATCGCCGGTGCGGGGCTCGCCTTCGGCAAAGCGGTATTCCGCAAAGGGCAGCGTGGGCATCCCCAGCGCCGTGAACACACCGTCCAGCCCCAGCAGCGCGCCGGCGGCGTTCCAGTGGGTATCGGTCTTGTTGTACAGCAAAAGGTCCGGCGCCGCAAGGGCCTGCGCGCGCAGCTGCGCATACCGCCAGTTGACGGGCACGGCGGTGTTTTCGGCCATATAGGCGGCGAAACGGTCGGTGCGGTTGGCCTCGTCCACGATGGGGTAGCCCGCGGGCATATATTCGCGGTAGACGCGCTCCTTGGCGGGCGCAAGATCCAGCACCAGGGTGCAGCCGCGCGCGGCCAGCGCATCGCTCAGGCGCTGCAGGGCGGCGGCCGCGTCGGCCAGCGTTTGCGCGCTGTCGTTGCGGGCGGGCAGGCCCTGATAGTCCGCCATGGGGCGGGCGGCGTCCGGCCCCGCCTTGTAGAACAGCCAGCCGTCCCGCCCGGCCAGCACCTGGTCGTTTTGTACGGTGCCGAACAGCCGGTAATCCAGCCCCGCGTCCAGCAGCACGAACTGGTACCGGAAGGGGGAGTTGTCCAGCAAAAAGGTGTTGAGGTTGGGCAGGAACTCCTTCGGCGCACTGGCGAGCACCTGCGGCAGGGTGGTCAGCAGGCGGTTTTCGTGGTTGTCCAGCGAGAGCCGGCTGGAAAACAGGTTGAACACCAAAAACGGCAGCCCCACCAGCGCGCAGAACAGCGCCGTGAACACCCGCGCGCGCAGCGGCGCGGCGGTGGGGCGGGTATCCTTCGCCATGGGCGGGGCCCCCTTCCTTTTGTCAGAATTGCGCGTAGATGAACCCATTGTAGGAGTTGGCGGTCAGCCGCATCACGCTGAAAAACAGCAGCGCCAGCAGGCAGAGCATCATGGGGATGCCGGGCGCCTCCTCGCTTTGCAGGGCGGCCTTCAGGCGCGGGCAGAGCGCCTGCACCGGCCCGCACAGCGCCGCGCCCGCCGCCAGCAGGCACAGCAGCTTGGGCGGCGCGAAAGCGGCAAAGGCCATGCCGGGCGCGCCCGGCTGCCAGCGCAGGATGCCCCACAAGGCGGCCGCGGCCTCGCCAAAGCCCGGTGCGCCGAAAAACACCCACCCCACGAACACCACCGCCAGCGTGCCGGCGCGGCGCAGCGGCGCGGGGCATTTTTCCAGCCGCGGGCCGGCCAGATACTCGGCGCAGCGGGCGATGCCGTGCACCAGCCCGAACGCGAGGAACTGCCACGCGGCGCCGTGCCACAACCCGGTGAGCAAAAACACCGCCAGCAGGTTCAGGCAGGTGCGCGCCGTGCCGCGGCGGCTGCCGCCCAGCGGGATGTACACATAATCCCGGAACCAGGTGCCCAGCGTGATGTGCCAGCGGCGCCAAAACTCCGCAATGCTTTGGGAAAGGTACGGCCAGTCAAAATTTTCCGGCACCGGCAGGCCGAACAGCACGCCCAGCCCCACCGCCATATCGCTGTAGCCGGAAAAATCGTAGTACAGCTGCAGCATGAACGCGCCGTACCCCAGCAGCAGCACGCTGCCGGGCAGCTGCGCCGCGGGCGCCGCCGTGGCCCGCGCGTAGAGAAGGCCCAGCTGGTCGGCCAGGATGGCCTTTTTCGCCAGCCCCAGGATGAACCGCTTGGCGCCGTAACAAAAGCGCACCGCGCCGGGGCGCGCGCCCGGCCGCGCCAGCGCCGCGGCCTGCCGGCCGTAGCGCAGGATGGGCCCGCTGGGCAGATGCCCGAAAAACCCCAAAAACAGGAAAAAGCGCAGGAAACTGCGCTCCGGCGGCGTATCGCCGCGGTATACGTCCACACAGTACCCCACGGCCTGGAAGGTGTAAAAGCTCACGCCCAGCGGCAGCGCAAAGCGCAGCGCCTCCGCCGGCAGCAGGCCGGGCAGCAGGGCGTTGACGTTTTCGGCAAAAAAGGCGGCGTACTTGCACAGGCACAGCGGCGCAAAATCGGCCGCAAGGGCCGCCGCCAGCAGCGCCCGGCCGCCCTTTTTGCCGCGCCGCGCCGCGAGCACAAGCCCCGCGCCCCAGTTGAACAGCGCCATGGCGAGGAGCAGCAGCGTGCCGCGCGCGCCGCTCCACAAACAGAACAGCACGCTGAACACGGCCAGCGCCGCCCCGCGCGCGCGGCGCGGCAGCAGCAGGCCCGCGGCCAGCGCCAGCGGGAAAAACACGAACAGGAATTGTACCGAGGAAAACGTCATGCCTTTGCCATTGCCTTCCTTACAAAACGGTAGGGCCGGCCGGTGCTGCGCAGCGCCGGCCGGCCCGGTCATGCCATTTTACTTGCGGCGCCCCGCGCCGCCGCCGCGGAAGGAGCCGCCGCCCGCGCGGAAGCTCCCGCCCGAACGGCCGATGCTGCCGCCCGTGCGGCGCCCCGCGCCGCTGAACCCGCCGCTGCGCGGCGCGCTGGGCCGGCTGGGGGCGGAAAATCCGCCGCTTCTGCCGCCGGCGTGCGGCGGGGGCGGCGGGGGCGGGCTCTGCCGCCGCGTGCCGCCGCCGAACATCCGGCGCCCCACGCTTTGCCCCACGCCGAACCCAAGCCCGCTGGCAAAGCCGCTGCCAAAGCCCGAGCTCCGGCGGGGCGCGGTGTAGTACCCGCCGCCATAGCCGCCGTAAGCGCCGGGCGGGGGCGGGGGAGGCGGCGGGTTGCGCGGCGCGCGCCGGATCTGCCCCAGGATGATGAGCACCACCACAATGGCCAAAATGATGAGCAGCACCGTTATAAATCCGCCGCCGGATTCTTGCCGCGCGGGCTGTGCCGGCGCGGCGGCCGTGCCGCCCGCGGCGACGGCGTCGATGTCCATCGTCAGGCCGTAGATGCCGCACAGCTCCTCTGCCAGGGCGGCGACGGTGTTGCGCGTGCCGGTATCGTAATCGCCCTCCAGCCAGGACGGCTCCAACTCACGATGGAGCAGGCTGTCCAGCGTGGCGGCGCTGAGCTGTGTCTCCAGCCCCGCGCCGCACATGGCCCAGTAATCGTCCTCGCCGACGGCCAGCAGCAGCAGGATGCCGTTTTTTTTCTGCGCGTCGCCCAGCGCCCAGCCGTTGGCGACGGTATAGGCGTATTCCTCCATCGTCGTGTTGCCGATGTAGTCCACCGTATACACGCCGATCTGCGCGCCGCAGCCCTCCTGCAAGGCGGCCGAAAGGTTGGTGACGTAGTTCTCGGTATCCTGCGAGAGGACGCCCGCCCCGTCGATGACGGCACTGTCGCCGCTGTCCACGCGGGGGGCGGCGCTTTCGGGGCTGCCGCCGCAGGCGCACAGGCCCAGCGCCAGCACCAGCGCCGCGCCGAGGGCAAGGATGCGTTTGGTCAGTTGTTCCATCGTTTTACTCCGTACCGCAGCGTGCGGGCGTCCACCGTCATGGTGGGTCCCGGTGTGTGTTTCGGCGTGGCGCGCCGTGCCGCCGGCCGTACCTCAGGACGCAAACAGCGGCGCTTCGCCGGCGCCCCATAAAGCGCCGATGACGTTGGCCGGGAAGGCGGCCGCCGTTTTGTTGTAGGCTTTGGCGGCCTCGTTGTACCGCGCGCCGGCGCGGTCGATGGTGGTCTGTGCCGAGACAAAGGCCGCGTGCAGGCCCTCGATGTTTTTCAGCGCAGTGCCGTCCGCTTCGGGCTTGGCGGCGTTGTACAGCATCTCGACGGCACTGTACAGCCGGACGTTGGCGTCATAGGCGGCGCCCGGCGTACCGGTGGGCGCCGCGTTGAATGCGTCCAGCGCCTGCCGCGCCTCGGTGACGGCCGCGTCGCTTTCGCCCAGCACGTTCTCCGTCTGCCGGATGAGGCTGGCGGCGGCGTCCGCCTGGGTGCTCAGATCCCCCGGGATGCCGTGGCCGTACTCATCGGCGGCGGTAAACTGCGCGAGCGCCGCGCCCTGCGCGCCTTTCAGGCGCGCCCCGCCGATGCCGAACACGCTGAGCACGACGGCCAGCGCCAGCACGATGTTGGCAAACGGGCGCCGGCGCGCCGGCGCGGGCAGCCTGCTTTCCAGCGTGCCCAGCGCCTCCCGCTGCGGGGCCTTGGCCTCAAAAGTTTCCTGCGGTCCCTGTGCCATAAGCGGGCCACCTCGATTCAAAGACAGGGTATCACGTCTGTTTCAATCCATCTCCATCGGCGGACATGCGCCGACGATGGAGATACTTCTAGAGCAAAAATGCCGCAGTGAGTCGCCTTCAGGCATGAACAAGGCATTTTTGCGACGGAGGGGAATCTAAGGGACTGCGGAGGCGACCGCCGCCTGCGGCGGAAACAGGGAGCCGGAGCAGGGGCAGCGGTCGGCAAGCGCAAGGTCGCTTCAGCGGCCGCCGCGCGAGCCGGGCACCGCAACCAGCACAGGCGACTTGGGGAGCGCGCAAAGCGCGCGAGCCAACCAAGCCGAACCTCCCTCTTAAAGCATATTTATGCTTTTTGCTGCTCCAGCAATTTGGCGCGCAGCTGGCCCTCGATGCGGCCCAGCTGCTCCTCGGCGGCGGCGCGCTTGGCCTTGCCGTCGGCGCGGATCTTGTTGAGCTCGTCCAGCGTCTCGATGAGCTTCTGGTTGGTCTGCTGCAGCGTCTCGATGTCCACGATGCCGCGCTCGGATTCCTTCGCGATGTCGATGGTGCCCTGCTTGAGCGCCTCGGCGTTTTTGCGCAGCAGCTCGTTGGTGGTATCGGTCACGGCGCGCTCGGCCTCCATGGCCTGGCGGCTGTGGGCCATGCCCAGCGCCAGCACCATCTGGTTTTTCCACAGCGGGATGGTGTTGACGATGGTGGTCTGGATCTTTTCCGCCATCATGGTGTCGTTGCTCTGGATCAGGCGGATCTGCGGGCCCATCTGGATGGCGATGTTGCGGGTGAGCTGCAGGTCATACAGCTTTTTCTCGAACCGGTCGCACAAATCGGCCAGATCCCGCGCGGCCTGCGCGTCCTCCGGCAGCTGGGTGCGGGCGGCCTTGTCCTGCGCCTCTTTCAGGGTGGTCCCGCGCACCTGCTTGAGGCGCTTCTGCCCGGCAAGGATGTACATCGTCAATTCCTTGAAGTACACCATGTTGAGCTGGTACATTTTGTCCAGCATCGTGATGTCCTTCATCAGGGTGACCTGGTGGTCCTCCAGCTGGGCCTTGATGCGCTCTACGTTCTTGTCGGCGCTTTCGTACTTCATCTTCAGCGTTTCGACGTTGTTTTTGCCCTTGAAGAACAGCCCCAGCAGGCCCTTCTGCTCCTCGGTGGCGTCAAAACCCTTGAGCTCGCCGATGAGGTCGGTGAGCATCTTGCCGGTCTCGCCCATG
Organism: uncultured Gemmiger sp.; assembly: GCA_947629015.1. Classification (GTDB taxonomy): domain Bacteria; phylum Bacillota; class Clostridia; order Oscillospirales; family Ruminococcaceae; genus Gemmiger. Next base: position 63,648 of record CANRCB010000008.1, on the reverse strand, counting down.
TCCTTGGTCTTGACGCGGGAGAGCGCCGTGTCGGAAAAATCGCTGAGCTTTTTCTGGCTGGCGGCGCCGTATTGCAGGATCATCTGGCTGTTGGTCACGTCGATCTTCTCGGCGAAGTCATCCACCATCTTCTGCTCTTCCGGCGACAGGGGCGTGTCCTCCAGCTTGAAGGGCTCCGCTTCGGGCACGGCGGGTTTGGCCTCCTCGGCGGTCCCGGCGGCGGGGTCCAGCGTCAGGCTGGGCGCGGGTTCGGCCTCCAGCGTCAGGCTGGGGGCGGCGGGGGCGTTGAGGTCCAGTTCGGGGGTGGTGTTGAGGTCGGCCATGGCAGGTTCCATCCTTTCGTTGCAATGTATATTTTTGAGCAGGTCTTGCCTATTGGGCCAGGTTTTGCGCCTTGAGGATGCCGTCCAGCACCTCGATGTCGGTGGAGATGTCCAGCGCCTCGGCGGAGTAGAGCGCGTCCAGCTGGTTCTCAAACGCGGTGGCCATCGTCTCGGCGTTTCTGCGCACGTCGCCCAGGATCTGGTCGGCGTTTTCGCCCTTGACGCCCGCCTTTTCCATGCCGGCGTAGGCGGAAAGGATCTTGAGCACCTCCGGCAGGTAATACCGCGCGAAGCGGTCCACCTGGCGCGCCTTGCCGGGGGCCTGGGCCACGGCGTCCACGATGCCGCGGCCGGCCTTCTCCATGCGGTCCATCGCGGCGGAGAGCGCCGCGTCGGGGATGTCGATGTTGAGGGCGTGGAGCCCGTCCAGGTTTTTCGTGATGCCGGCCAGCAGCGCGTCGGTGTCCTCACTGCCGGTGGCGTAGGCGACCGGCGTCCTCACCACGCGGGTGGGGCAAAGGCGCAGCCCCACGGCGTACACCAGCAGCGACGCCCCCGCCAGGATGAGCAGGTTGGAAAGCGTGTACGGCGGCAGCACGAGCGCGCCCACCAGCCACACCGCCGCCGCCATATACAGCGGCAGCACGGGCTTTTGGCGTTTTTCCTCCCATTTTTCCATGGCGATGCGCCTCCCCTGCGGGCAAAATGCCCATACATTGGTATTATAAAACAAAACCGCCCGGGTTGCAAGGTGCGGCGCGCCCCGCGGCGGGATTTTTACCGCGCCAGATACGGCGCGAGGGCGGCGCCCCAGGCCGCCTGCAGCGCCGGCAGCCCCCAGCCGGCGTTGGCGAGGCTGGTGGAGGGCAGCGCAACGGCCGCGATGCCCACCGCCTGTTCGCAGTATTTGGCGTACAGCCGCGCCGATGTGCCGCCGTTGCAGAACACCGCCCGCACGCCCAGCCGTTTGGCGAGCGCGGCGATATCGTTGGGCACCGCCTCCCGGATGGAGGCATCCGACGCGCCGCGGATGGCGCAGCTTGCAATGGTATCCCACAAGGCCAGCCCGTGGCGGGTGAGCAGGGCGCGCTTGGCAGCGATATCGCCCCATGCGGGCACCGGCTCCCCGGTCAGGGCGGCGAGCAGCGGCCAGAATCGGTTCTGCGGGTGGCCGTAATAAAAGCCCTGTTCCCGGCTTTTGGGGCTGGGGAAGCTGCCCAAAAGCAGGGCGGCGGCGCCCTTTTGCGCATCAAAGACCGGCGGCAGGCCCGGCCCCACGCGGGTATAGCCCGCGGGCAGCGGCGCGCTCACGCAAAAGCCTGCGGCCAGATGCGCCGGCAGGCGGCGGCCACGCCGTTTTCGGCGGCGGGCGGGCAGACCCAATCCGCCGCGGCCAGGGCGGCCGCGCTGCCGCCCGCCACGCACACGCCAAGGCCGGCGGCGCGCAGCATACCGGCGTCGTTGTCGGAATCGCCGATGGCGGCGCACTCGCCCTCCTTTATGCCGACGGCCGCGCACAGCGCCCGCAGGCCGGCGGCCTTGTCCACCCCGGCGGGCAGGATGTCACAGCTGGCGGCCTCGGCCGCCGCGGCAAGCGCCGCGCTGCCCTCGTACACAAAGCGCAGCGCAAGGCCGGGGTACTGCGCGGCAAACCCCTCCGCCGCGCCGCGCGGGATGGGCCCATAGGCGGAAAAAGGCCCGTCGCCGCCCAGGTGGCGGTCCCGCGCGCTGCCGTCCTTCAAGCCGATGCCGTGGTCCAGCCGGCGTTCCTGCGCGGCAAAAACCTCGTACCCCACGTAGGCGTAGCTGCCGTCGGCAAAGGTGAAGCGCACGGGGTACCCGCGGTCGGCGCAGAACGCCGTCACCGCATCGACCTCGGCGGCGCTCATGGTGGCCTTGTGCAGCACCCGGCCGGCGGCGTCCTCCACCTGTGCGCCGGCGGCGCACAGCCAGTGGTCCGGCACCAGGCCGTTGAGCAGCTTTGGCGTCACGCTGGCGCGGCCGCGCCCGGTGGCCGCCGCCACCAGCACCCCGGCGCGCTGCACCGCGCGCACGGCGGCGACGTTTTCGGCCGGGATGACGCTGTGCCCCTGCGGGCGCAGCGTGCCGTCGATATCCAAAAGCAGCAGCCGGTAGGCCAAGGCGGGCATCCCCTTCCCTGTATCATTACGCTCATTATAGCACAAACCCGCCGGTGGTAAAAGGGGCGCGTGGCGGCATACAGTAAAAGCAGGCAAAGCGCGGGGGGCGGGCGTATGGGCAGGCAGTTGGATTACCGGCGGGGCGGGCGGCCGGTGCGCCGCTGGCGGCGCGGGGCGCGGTGGCTGGCCTGGGGGCTGGCGGCGGCGGTGCTGGGGTTCGGGGCCTGGCTGGGCGGGCCGTACCTGGCGGCGTGGGCGCGCGGCGTGCCGGACCGGGTGCTGGCGCTGGCGGCGCCGGCGTTCGAGGCGCAGCTTTCGGCTTTGCGGGAGGAAAATTTCGCTTTGCGCACCGCGCTGGCCGAGACGGTGCCCTTGATCGAGGAGAACGACGCCCTGCGGGACTTTGCCCACAGCCCCGCCCGGCCGCAGGGCGGCCGCTTTGCGCCGGCGCGGCTGGTGCGGGCGGCGCCGGGCACGCTGGTGCTTGCCTGCGGCGCGGCGGTGCCCGCCGGCGCCGCGGTGCTGGACCGGCGCGGGCGGTATGTGGGGCGCGTCACGGCCGATGACGGCGGCGGCGGGCTGACGGTGACGGTGGGCGCCGCGGCCGCCTGCCTTGCCGGGGCCAGCGGCGGCGTCCTGCAAACCGACGGCGGCTGGGCGGTGGCGGGGCTGGCGCGCGCCGCCGCGCCGCACGCGGGCACGCTGGTGACCACGGCGGACGGCTACTGGGTGGGCCTGCTGGCCGCCGACCCCACCCCCGACGACACCGCCCTGACCGCCCGCGCCCCCCTGGCCGATACGGCCGACCTGGCCGGGGCCGTGTATTTTGTTGCAGCCGGATGAAAAAACGGGTATAATGGCAGGCAAGAGGCAAAAGGGGGTGCGGGGCATGGCAAAACGGCCGCGGCATGGCGGGGTGGGCGGCAGGGCGCGCATCGCCCTGCTGGCGGTGCTGTGCGGCGCCGTGTTCGCGGCCTTTGCGGCCCGCCTTGTGTGGATGCAGTTTTTCGCGGCGGACACCTACGCCCAAAAGGCGGCCGAGGCCAGCACCGCCGCCTATACCCTGCCGCTGCCCGCAGCGCGCGGGGCCATCCTCAGCCGGGACGGCACGGTCCTGGCGCGGGACGAGACGGTGTATGACCTGTATCTTGCCTACCCGGCGCCGCCGGGCAGCAGCTTGGCTCAGACGATAACGGAATTGGAACGCAGGGGCCTTGTCCCCCAGGGCGGCGAGGATGTGGAAACACAGCTCGCCGCCTTTGCTTTGTCGGTGTCGGCGGGGGCGATGCCGCTGGCCCGGGGGCTTTCGGACGCGGACGCCGCCGCGCTGTACGCCGCCGGGCTGCCGCAGCAGGGGGCGGTGTGGCTGATCCCGCGCGGGCAGCGCACCTGGCCGGAGGGCGCGGGCGCGCTGGCCCCGCACACGCTGGGCCTGACCGGGCCCATCACGGCGGAGCAGTGGCAGGCGGACGGCGGCGCGCTGCGCGCGGCCGGCGTGCCGATGGATGCCGACATCGGCCAGAGCGGGCTGGAAGCCGCGTGGGACACCCTTCTGCGCGGGGTGCCCGGCACGCTGGCGGTGCGCGCCGGCATCGGCAGCGGCGAGGTGCGGAGCGCCGCCGTGCGCACGGCGCCAAGCCCGGGGGCGGACCTGCACCTGTATCTGGACGCCGGGTTGCAGCGCGTGGTGCAGCAGGCCCTGCAAAGCGAGCTGGAGCGCCTGCGTACCACCAAAGCCGCCGGCGCCGGGCGGGAGGCGTGCGCCGGCGCGGCCGCGGTGGTGGATGTGCACACCGGCGGCGTCCTGGCCGCCGTCAGCTGGCCGGGGTACGACCTGGCCGCCTATCGGGCGGGGTATGCCGCGCTGGCCGCGGCGGACGACGCCCCCCTGCTGGACCGGGTGCTGTGGGGGCAGTACGCGCCGGGGTCGGCGTTCAAGCCGGCGGTGGCGGCCTGCGCGCTGGCGGCAGGGCTCATCACCCCGCAGGACACCGTGTACTGCGGCGGGCGCTACACCTATTACGCGGGTTACCGCCCGCGCTGTTTGCAGATCAGCCACGGCGGCGCGGTGGACCTGCGCACGGCGCTGCAATACAGCTGCAACATCTATTTTTACGATGTGGGCCGCCGCCTTGGCGTGGACGCGTTCTCGGCCACGGCGCAGCGGCTGGGCCTTGCCGCCGACACCGGCGCCGAGCTGCCCGGCGCCGCCGGCCGGCTGACCTGGTCCGGGGATGAAAATTTCCAAAACGGGCTGGAGCTGCAGGCCGCCATCGGGCAGGCCAACACCGCCGTGACGCCGCTGCAGCTGGCGGCCTACGCCGCCGCGCTGGCCAACGGCGGCGCGCGCCCCGTGCTGCATTTTGCCCAAAGCGCCACCGACCCGCGCACCGGCGCGGTGGTGTGGCAGGCGCAGCCCGCCGTGGCCGATACCGCCCCCGGCGGGGAGGCGGTGTTCGGCCCCATACGGGAGGGGATGGTGCGCATGGCCGGCACGCTGGCGGCGCTGCGCGGCGCCGGCGTGACCTGCGCCGCCAAGACCGGCAGCCCGCAGCTGCCCGCCACGCTGCCCGGCGGCGGGCACTACACCAACTCGGTGCTCATCGCCTACGCCCCCGCCGAGGCACCGCAGATCGCCGTCGCGGTGGTGCTGGAATACGGCGGCGGCGGCGCGAACGCCGGGGGCGTGCTGCGCGCCGTACTGGACGCCGCGCCGCTGTGGCTGCATGAATGAAGGGGCATTACTCCGCCGGCGGGCGGACGGTTTTCGGCCGCCTGCCGATTTGATGCGCTAAAGCGATAAAAAGAAACTGCTACAAATTATCGGTTTTGGCGGCAAAAGTAGCGAAATGCCCTATAAACCGGGCAAATTTCTGGCACATTTTCCGGGCAAAATACGGTTGCCGCCCGGCGGTTTTTGTGGTAGAATAATAGTCGGAATAGTTCGCTTTATTTCTGCTTTTGCGGCCTGTGGCACGCTTTGCCGCCTTTGGCCGCGCCGCCGGGGAGGGGCCGCGCCTTTGAACGCACAGATCGCCATGCTCTGCTCCGGCAAGGGCGGCACCGGCAAAAGCACGGTGGCCGTGCTGCTGGGCGCACAGCTGGCGGCGCGCGGGCAGAAGGTGCTGCTGGTGGAGCTGGATTCTGGCCTGCGCAGTGTGGACATCATCGCCGGGGTCTACGGCCGCACCGTCTATGACATCGAGGACGTTTTGTGCGGGCGCTGCGCCGGCGAGAAGGCCGTGGTGGAAAGCCCGCTGTACCGCGGCCTTTCGGTGATATCGGCCCCGTATGAGGGGGGCGATATCCGCCCCGGGCCGCTGCGCGCGCTGCTGGCGGCCATGCGCCCGTATTTTGACTGTATCCTGCTGGACACCGCCGCCGGCATGGGCGCGCCGTTTTGCGCGGCCGCCGCCGTGAGCGAGCGCGCGCTGCTGGTGCTCACGCCGGATCCCGTCGCCTTGCGGGACGGGCGCATCGTGGCGGACCGGCTCATCGCGGACGGTATGCCGGCCGGCCGTTTGCGGCTGGTCGTGAACCGCGCCGCGCGGGACCGGTTTGGCCCGCGGGCCGCGGTGGCCGATCTGGACGAATGCATCGACACCGTCGGCGCGCAGCTGTTGGCCGTTATCCCCGAGAGCCCCGCTTTGCAGCAGGCCGCCGCCACCGGCGCGGCGCTGCCGCCCGGCTGCCCGGCCGCCCTGGCCGGCGCCGCCCTGGCCGCCCGCTTCTGCGGGGAGCGGGTCGGTTTGCGTTTCCCGTTTTGAGTGTGTTTTGGGCGTGCTCGCCCGATACCTGCCGCGCAAGGCCGCGGCCCCACCCCCACCCCTGACCCCGGCGTGCCGCACGGGCCGCCGGGCCCACCTGCGCGTTTGGGAGCCTGCCCCCAAGAAGTGGAGACCTATTATGACGATCGCACTGGTCGCGCATGACAGCAAGAAGGAGCTGCTGGCGCAATTTTGTACGGCTTACCGCCATATATTTAAGGAGCACATTCTCATTTCCACCGCGGCCACCGGGCGTGCCGTGGCTGCGGCGGCGCGCCTGGATGTGCAGCAGTTTTTGCCCGGTGCCCACGGCGGGGACGAGCAGATCGTGGCGCATATCGCCTGTGACGAGGTGGATATGCTGCTGTTTTTCCGGGACCCCATCAACGCCCGCCCCAGTGAGCCGAACGAGATGAACCTGCTGCGCATCTGTGATGTGCACAACATCCCCGTGGCCACCAACATTGCCACCGCCGAGGTGCTCATCCACGGCCTGGAGCACGGTGACCTTGCCTGGCGCGCCATCCTCAACCCGTAAAGGCGCGGCTCCCCAAACGCAAAAGCCCCGCCGCCCGGCGTCTGCCGGGCGGCGGGGCGGTGTGTTTTTTTGAGGGCATTTCGCAGCGCAGGCGTTTACGGCCATCCCGTCTGCGGGGCGTCGGGGACGCCGAGCCGCAGCGAGGCGTTTCGGAGCGCAAGCTCCGGGCTTCGCACCGGAGCCAAGCGGGCCAAGGGCCCGGCTCTTGGCGCGGAGATCGCCGCCCCCTACGGTTTACCCGAAAACATCATCCACCCGCGGCGGGGTGAGGGCACCCCGCCCTACGGAGATATGAGAACCGTATCCCTCACCCCGTAGGGGCCGATTATAATCGGCCCGCAAAGGGGATGCCATTTGCGGGGCGTCGGGGACGCCGAGCCGTAGCGAGGCGTTTCGGAGCGCAAGCTCCGGGCTTCGCACCGGAGCCAAGCGGGCCAAGGGCCCGGCTCTTGGCGCGGAGATCGCCGCCCCCTACGGTTTACCCGAAAACATCATCCACCCGCGGCGGGGTGAGGGCACCCCGCCCTACGGAGATATGAGAACCGTATCCCTCGCCCCGTAGGGGCCGATTACAATCGGCCCGCAAATCGCGCGGAACGTACCGTACCTTTGCAGGGCGGGGCGGTGTGCTTTTCGGGGGCGCTTAGTAGCGCAGGAGTTCCTTTTCGGTGCCGGACATCGAGAACAGCTTGGCCGAGAGCTTGTCCAGGTACACGATGCCGAGCTTTTTGCCCGTCTCGTCGTTGTACAAATCGGCCAGCTGCGGCATCGCCCGGAAGGCGGCCGCCTGCGCTTCGGGCGTGTTGTCAAAATTGACGGTGCCCTCCACGCGCAGCCATTCGCCGCGGTCATTGGCGGCGCAGAGCTCGATGTTGGTGTTGTCCAGCAGCTGCTTGTAGACCTGCTTGTGCTTGCCCACGGCCAGGCACAAATGGCCGTTGTACCACATCGCAAAGCCCAGCGGGCGCACCCGCGGCAGATACCCCTCCACCGTGGCGGCGTAAAAGACCGGGCAGCTTTTTAAAAAGTCCATCATCTTGTCCTGCGGTTGCATGGCGTTCGCCCTCCTTTATCGGTCGGTTTCCGGTTTGCGCGGTTTTACAGCGATCTGAGCGCGGCGGTCAGGCGCTGCGCCGCCTCGGCGGTGCGGGCGGCGTCGCCGAAAGCGGTCAGGCGGAAATACCCCTCGCCGCAGGGGCCGAACCCGGCGCCCGGCGTGCCCACGACGTGCGCGGTGTCGAGCAGCCAGTCAAAGAACTGCCAGCTGCCCATGCCGCCGGGGCAGCGCAGCCAGATGTAGGGGCTGTTTTTGCCGCCGCAGTACCACACGCCGGCCGCGTCCAGCGCGGCGGCGATGACGGCGGCATTTTTGCGGTAATAATCCAGGTTCTCCTCAATGGCGGCGCGCCCCTCGGGGGTGAACACCGCCGCCGCGCCGCGCTGCACGATGTACGCCACGCCGTTGAATTTGGTCGTCTGGCGGCGCAGCCACATCTTGTTCAGGCTCTGGCGCAGGCCGGTCTCGGGGTCCTCGCCCGCAATGCCCTGCGGCACCACGGTCCAGCCGCAGCGCGTGCCGGTAAAGCCCGCCATCTTGGAAAAGCTGCACACCTCCACGGCGCAGTCCTTCGCGCCCTCCACCTCGTAGATGCTGCGGGCCTTGCCTTCCTCGGCCACAAAACACTCATACGCGGCGTCGAACAGGATCACGGCATCATGCGCTTTGGCCCAGTCCACCCAGGTCTGCAGCTGCTCACGGCTGTAGACGGCGCCGGTGGGGTTGTTGGGGCTGCACAGGTAGACGATATCGGCCACGGCGCCCTCGCCGTCGGCGGGCGGCATGGGCAGGAAATCGTTTTCGGCGTTGGCCGGCATATACACGATGCGCCGCCCGGCCATGACGTTGTCGTCGACATAGACGGGGTAGACGGGGTCCGGCACAAGGACGGTGTTTTCGGTGTCGAACAGGTCGAGCAGGTTGCCCAAGTCGCTCTTGGCGCCGTCGGAGATAAAGATCTCGCTCATGTCCAAATCGACACCGCGCCCGGCGTAGTAGGCGCGGATGGCCTCGCGCAGGAAATCATACCCCTGCTCGGTGGGGATGTAGCCGCGGAACGTCTCCTTGACGCCCATCTCGGCCACGGCGGCGTGCAGCGCCTCCACGACCGGCGCGGCCAGCGGCAGCGTGACATCGCCGATGCCGAGGCGGATGATGTCCGCCTCGGGGTGGGCGGCCTGGTAAGCGGCCACCTTGTGCGCGATATCGCTGAACAGGTAACTCTCTTTCAGTTCGGCATAATGCGGATTGAGCTGCAATGCAGTCGCCTCCTGTACAATATTTCTTGATCCATCGCCATCGGCCGCCATACGCCGGCGCGCCCGCAGGCGCGCGCCGCAGGCCGGCCGCTTACACTTCCGTTGTGCCCTCGTACGCCGTCTCGGCCGGGCCGGCCAGCAGCACGCTGTCGTCTTCGCGCACCGTCACGGTCAGCTCCCCGCCCAGCAGCGATACCGTCACCGGCTCCCCGCGCGGGCAGAGGCCCTGCAGCACCATCGCCGAAACGCTGGCGCAGGCGCCGGTGCCGCAGGCAAGCGTCTCGCCGCTGCCGCGCTCCCACACGCGCATGGTGATGTGCGTGGGGTCCTGCACGGTGACGAACTCGGTATTGGTGCGCTCGGGGAAGGCGCTGTTCTTCTCAAACCCCGGGCCGATGGCCGCCAGCGGCGCGCCGGTGGGCAGCGGCTCGGTGGTCTTATCCCACAGCACCACGCAGTGCGGGTTGCCCATGCTCACGCAGGTCACGGTGAAAGGCGCGCCAAACACCGTGAGCGGCACGTTCACCAGCGGGCCCGGCCCCAGCCCCTTGGCGGGCAGGTCGGCCGCCATGGCGGAGAAGCGGCCCATCTCGACCTGCCACCAGCCTTCTTTCAGGCGGCGCAGCGTCTTGCGGCCGCAGGCGGTGTCGATCTCCAGCGTATCCTTTGGCGCGCCGTGGGTGTACAGGTACTGCGCCACGCAGCGGATGCCGTTGCCGCACATCAGCCCCTCGGAGCCGTCGGCGTTGTACATACGCATGGCGGCGTCGGCGTCCGGGGTCTCGGGCGCACAGATGCAAATGATGCCGTCCGCCCCGACCGAGAGCCGCCGCCGGGAAAGTTTCACGCTCCACTGCCCTACCTCGGCGGGCAGGCCGGTGCCGCGGCAGTCAAGGTAGATATAATCGTTGCCGCAGCCATGCATTTTTGTAAAAGGCAGTTTCATCGTTGGCCTCCTTTGCCTGCCGCCGCGCGCCGCGCGGGGCCGCTGTTCCTATTATAGCATACCGCCCGCCGCGCAACAACCATGCCCGGCAAAAAAGTTCCGCACCGCCTTGACAAGCATGGGCAGATACGCTATAAAAGAACTAGCAACGCTGCGCACCCATTCATTCTATTGTATCAGGGAGGCGTTTTGGGATGGAATCGGAAGTTTTTGAGCGCATTCGGGAATATCTGGCCGACCAGCTGGACGTGGACCCCGCAAAGATCTCGGCGGACAGTGATATCGTCAACGATTTCGGCGCCGACAGCCTGGATGTCATCGATATGATCACCACTTTGTCGGATGAGTTCGGCATCGACATCCCCGATGAGGACATTGAAAATTTTCACACCGTGGGCGACGTCGTCACCTACGTGGAGGAGCGTATCTGAACCTCCTCCGGGCATGCTGCAAACAGGCTGGCCTGCCAACGGCCCGCGCGCTGTGCGCGCGGGCCGGCATGTGCCACGCCTGTTCCATTTTTTCAAGACAAACGGCCGCTTCCGCCGCGGCCGGGATGCGAGGTAGTTATGGCACAGGACAAAAAAAAGCTCGTTGAGGCGATCACCGCGCAGGAGGATGACTTCGCGCAGTGGTATACCGATATCTGTACGAAGGCCGAATTGGTGGAGTATTCCAGCGTCAAGGGCTTTGTGGTGGTGCGCCCCTACGGCTACGCCATCTGGGAGAACATCCAAAAACTGCTGGACGCCCGCTTCAAGGCCACCGGGCATGAGAACGTGGCGATGCCGATGCTCATCCCCGAGAGCCTGCTCAAAAAAGAGGGCGAGCTCGTCAACGGCTTTGCGCCCGAGGTCGCATGGGTGACCGCCGGCGGCAGTGAGCCGCTGGAGGAGCGGCTCGCCGTGCGCCCCACGAGCGAGACGCTGTTCTGTGACCATTTCGCCCATGTGCTGCATTCCTGGCGGGATCTGCCGATGCTCTACAACCAGTGGTGCAGCGTGGTGCGGTGGGAGAAATCCACCCGCCCCTTCCTGCGCACGCGGGAATTCTGGTGGCAGGAGGGCCACACCATCCACGAGACCGCCGCCGAGGCCCAAGCCGAAACGCAGCAGCAGCTCAACTGCTACGCCGATTTCTGTGAGGAAGACCTGTGTATGCCGGTCATCCGCGGCCGCAAGACCGACAAAGAGAAGTTCGCCGGCGCCGAGGCGACCTATTCCATCGAAACGATGTGCAAGGATGGCAAGGCGCTGCAGAGCGGCACCAGCCACTATTTCGGCGACAAATTCTCCCGCGCCTACGACGTGACCTTCACCGGGCGGGACAACACGCTGCAATACCCCTTCCAGACCAGCTGGGGCGCCTCGACCCGCCTGATGGGCGCCATCATCATGACCCACGGCGACGACGACGGCCTGATCCTGCCGCCGGCCATCGCGCCCTACCAGGTGGTGGTCGTGCCCATCGCCGCCCACAAGCCCGGCGTGGCCGAAAAAGCCGCCGAGGTGGCGGCCGAGATCGCCAAGTATGCCCGCGTCAAGCTGGACGATTCCGACAAGGCCCCCGGCTGGAAGTTCAGCCAGTGGGAGATGAAGGGCGTGCCGGTGCGCGTCGAGCTCGGCCCGCGCGACCTTGAGCAGGGGCAGTGCGTGCTGGTCCGGCGCGACACGCGCGAAAAGCAGACCGTCAGGCTGGACGAGCTTGCCACGGCCATCCCGGCGGCGCTGGACGCCCTGGCCAAAGACCTTTTTGACCGCGCCAAGGCCAACATGGAGGCCCGCACCACCGCCGCCAAAACGATGGAGGAGGTCAAGGCGCAGGCCGCCGGAAAGACCGGCTTCATCAAAGCCATGTGGTGCGGCGACCTGGCCTGCGAGGAAGCGATGAAGGAGCAGGCCGGGCTTTCCAGCCGCAACATGCCGTTTGCGCAGGAGCACATCGGCGATGTGTGCCCGGTGTGCGGCAAGCCGGCCAAACACATGGTGGTTTGGGGCGTGGCGTACTGAGGGCCACACATTTGCAGGGGGAGGCGGTGCCTCCCCCTGTGCGGTTTCGCCCGCAAAAACACTGCCGCACCGAAAGGGCCCGCCTATGCTGTATCTGGTCTTTCTGCTTTTGCTCTACGCCCTGGGCCTGGTGCTGACGGCCGTCGGCAGCCGGCTTGCGGGGCGCTGCGCCACATGGTGCTGCGCGCTGTTCGGCTTTCCGCACTGGGTGGTGGCCGGCACGGTGGTCGGCCTGTGCGCGGCGCTGCCGCAGCTGCTTCTGGCGTTTTTGGCGGCGGGGCTTTCGGCCACCGGGCTGGCGGTGGGCGTGGCGCTGGCCGGCGCCGTGACCGACCTTGGCCTTGCGCTGGCGCTGTTCCTGCTGCGGCGGCGCGGCCAGGTCGCTTTTGGGGAGTTTACCGGCAAATGCGCGCTGCTGGCGGCGGCCGCGCTGGTGCTGGCGCTGTTTGTGCGGGACGGGGCTTTGTCCTACACCGGCACCGGGCTGCTGATGGCGCTGTTCGTGGTGTTCGTGCTGCACAGCATCGGCTGCCGGTACGCCGCCCTGACCGGCGGCGCGCCCCGCCTTTTGGCGCTGCCGCGCAGCGCCGACGCCCCGCAAAGCGCCGCGCCGCCCGCCGGGACGGGCAGCACCGGCACCTTTCCGGTGATGAGCGTGCCCAACGCGCTGCGCAACCTGGGCGGCGTATTGGGCGGCCTTGCGCTGCTGGCCCTGGGCGCGCGGGCACTGCTGGCCAGCGCCGGGCGCCTTGCCGCCGCGACCGGCACCATCCAGGCGCTGTGGGCGGCCACGCTCATCAGTTTCGGGTTCTGCCTGCCACTGCTGGCCGAGGTGCTGGAGCATCCCTTCGGCACGGTGTGGAAGGTTTTTTCCGAGCGGTGCCGCTACTACCCGGCCGCCTCGCTGCCGATACAGCTGCTCAACAGCGCCATCCTCAACCTGACGCTGGCGCTGCCGCTTTCCAGCCTGATGTACCGCGCCGGGCGCCTGCCGGTGGGCGCGCAGTTCCGCCGGTATGACGTACCGCTGTGCCTTGTGCTGGCGCTGGTGCTGGGCGTGCCGCCGCTGGCCAAAAAGCGGCTGTACCGCTGGCAGGGCGCCGTGTGCCTGGCGCTGTACGGGCTTTACCTTGGCATCGTGCTGCTGGCCCCGAACGCCGGGGCATGAGCCCCCGCAAACTGCCGAAAAAGGATAGCCGCCTTATGGAAGCGCGTAGGGCGGGCTCTTGAGCCCGCCGGAAAACGTTGTTGCAGCGGGAGGGCGCGGCTGAAAAATCTATCGCCCTCGGCTGACATGCGCAGACGAGGGCGATACCGCTAGAGCGAAAAATACCGGTCGAGTCGCCTTTAGGCATGAGAACGGTATTTTTCGCGACGGGGTGTGTCCTGTGAGAGGGGTGCAGGCGGACTGGCGCAGCCAGCAAAGCCGAACCCCTCTTTTGGCACGCGACACGCTGCCACGCCCCCGCGCCGCTTTCGCGGCGCGGGGGCGTGCTTTTTGTTTTTTTACCGTGCAAAGGTGGTGGAGAGCGTCGTGGACCAGCTCTCCCCTTTTTTGAGGGCGGCCGCGGCGGGGCGGCGCTCCCATTCCGGTGGGGCGTCCTCGACGGCGGTCAGGCTGTGCCACGGCTCGATGCACACAAAGCGCACCGGCTGGGCCTTGGCGCTCCAGATCAATACATAGGGGTAGCCCTCGATGCGGCAGGAAACGGCGCGCCCGGTATCCTTCTCGACGATGGCCAGCGTGCGGCTGCGCAGGTTGAGCATACAATGGCTGTCGTTCTGGAACAGCTCGTCGGTCAGCGGGATGCTGCGGATGTTGCTGCCCAGGTAGTAGCTTTTGCCGTTGAGCAGGCCGTTGGGCAGCGCGCTCACGCACAGGGGGCTTTCCTCGCATTCAAAGCGGAACTCATAGTCGGTGGTGGTGTGCGCCTCGTCAAACGGGATGGCGAACGCCGGGTGGTACCCGATGCCGAACCGCAGCACCGGCTCGACGGGGTTTTCCACCGTCAGGCTGTGGTGCACGGTGTTGCCCGCCAGCGTGAAGGTGCTGCGCAGCACAAAGGCGTAGGGCCACAGCGGCAGGGTCTGGCTGTCAGCCGTGAGCTCAAACATCAGCGTATCGGCGGTGCGCCGCACAAGGCGGTGCTCCACATCGCGGGCAAAGCCGTGCTGGGCGCCCTGATATTCCACCCCTTTGGCCATCATCCTGCCGCCCGGCAGCTTGCCGGTATAGGGGAACAGGATGGGCGCGTGCCGGCTCCAGACCGCCTTGTCCCCGCACCAGAGCATCTCGGCCCCGGTGCGCATATTGCGCACGCTGACCGCCTCGGCGCCATGGGTATCCACCATCAGGCGCAGCTGGCCGTTTTGGAGTACATACCGCATACCGTGCCTCCGCTTGTGTTTTTTCTGGTTTGATTGTACCCCCTCAACGTATTTTTGTCAATTTGCTTTTGCGCGGCATAGCCTGTGGGCAGGAGGTGTTACCATGCCCACAGGAACTTTGACCGTATTTGCCGCCATCGCGCAGCAGGCCGCGCCGCTGGAGGGGGTATCGGTGACGGTGCTGGACGAGAACGGCGCCGTCCTCTCTGCCGCCGTGACCGGCGCGGACGGCCGCGCGCCGGCGTTCCCTCTGCCAGCGCCGGACAAACGCTACAGCCTTGACGAAACCAACACCGACGTGCGCCCCTACAGCGTCTACACCGTCACGGCCGAAAAGCCCGGCTGGCGCGCCGTGCGCGCCGAGGGCGTGCAGGTGTTTGACGGGCAGGAGAGCATTGCCCGGCTGGAATTTTTGCCCGGCGAGGCCGCCGGCACCCGCGATGCCTCGGCGCTGGGGCGCATTGCGCAGGCGCCCATCGTCATCCCGCCGCACCCGCTGTTCGCCGGCAACAATGAGCAGGGCGGCAGCGGCCCCGCCCCGCGCAGCGGCTGCCCGGTGCCGCTGGTGCTGCCGCAGGTGGTGGTGCCCCGGCGCATCACGGTGCACCTTGGCGCGCCGAACGCCAGCGCCGCCGACGTGACGGTGGATTTCCAGACCTACATCGCCACCGTCGCCAGCTGCGAGATCTACCCCACCTGGCCGGAACAGGCCATCCGCGCCAACATCCTGGCGCAGATCAGCCTGGCCCTCAACCGCATTTTTACCGAGTGGTACCCCAGCCGGGGGTACGCCTTCAACATCACCGGCAGCCCCAGCTATGACCAGGCCTACACCCGCGGGCACACCGTCTACGCCGTGATGGAGCGCATCACCGCCGAGCTGTTCAACACCTATGTGCGCCGCGCCGGCGACAACGAGCCCTATTTTACCGAATACTGCGACGGCCGCCTCGTCACCTGCCCCGGCATGAAGCAGTGGGGCACCGTGGAGCGCGCCAACGCCGGGCTTTCGGCGCTGGAGATCCTGCGCTACTACTACGGCAGCCGGGTGGAGCTGGTGACGACGGCAAACATCACCGCCATCCCGCAGAGCTACGGCGGCACGGCGCTGCGCCGCGGCGATACCGGGGTGGCGGTATCGACGATCCAGCGCCAGCTTTCCCGCATCGCCAAGGATTATCCCAGCTTCGGCAAGCCGGCCGTGACCGGCACCTTCGACGCCGATACCGAGGCCGCCGTGCGCAATTTCCAGCGGTATTTTTCGCTAACCGCCGACGGCGTGGTCGGCCGCGCGACGTGGTACAAGATCAGCTATATCTACGTCTCGGTCAAGGACCTGGCCGAGCTCACCAGCGAGGGGGAGGATTATTTCGGCGCCGAGACGCCGGGCGCCTGGCCCGGCCGCACGCTGCGCCGCGGCGCCACCGGGCAGGATGTGGAGCTGGTGCAGTTCTGGCTTTCGGAGCTGGCCCGCTTTGACGACGCCCTGCTGAACGTGGCGGTGGACGGGGTGTTCGGCGCCGCGACGGAGCGCGCCGTGCGCGCCTTCCAGGCCTTTGCCGGCCTTGCGGAGGACGGCGTGGTCGGCCGCGCGACCTGGACGGCGCTGTACGCCGCCTGGCTGGATGTGCAGAGCGACCTTGGCGGCAGCGCGTGGCCCGGCACCGTGCTGCGCCGCGGCAGCACCGGCAACAGCGTGCGCCTTGTGCAGCTGTGGCTGCGCCTGGCGGCGGACAACTACCCCACGCTGCCCACCGTGACGGTGGACGGCAGCTTCGGCGCCGCCACCGCCGCGGCGGTGCGCAGCTTCCAGACGCTGTTCGGCCTTGACGCCGACGGCGCCGTCGGCCGCGTGACGTGGAACAAGCTGCGCGAGGCGGCGGTGGCCATCATCGAGGATCTGGTCGAGCCGGGCGTTTTGCCGGGGCAGTTCCCCGGCACGGTGCGCGAGGGCTCCACCGGCACCGCCGTGCGCGCCGTGCAATACTGTCTGGCCCTGCTCTCGGCCTATTACAGCGATATCCCCGCCGTGGAGGTGGACGGCAGCTTCGGCCCCGCCACCCGTGCCGCCGTGGTGGCCTGGCAGCGGCGGGCCGGCCTTGCGCCCGACGGCGTGGTCGGCCCCGCCACCTGGCAAAGCCTGTACGCAGCGGCGCAAAGCCTGGCGGCCAACGGGCCCGCGGTGCGGCGCGCGGCGGCCCCCGCGCTGACGCGCACCCTCACCCAGGGGGATACCGGCGCCGACGTGCGCGCTCTGTCCGAGGCGATGCTCTTTTTGGGCGCGTGGCTGCCGGAGGTGAACCTTTTCGGCCTGGACGCCCCCACCGATACCTTTACCCCGGGGCTTGCGGCGGCCGTGGCCGGCGCGCAGCGGCTGCTGGGCCTTGCCGAAACCGGCACCGTCACCCCGGAGGACTGGGCGGTGTTCGTCGCCGCGGCGGCGGAGCTGTTCGCCGCGGACCCGGCGGCCGCCGGGCCGCGGCCGCGCGGGGTGTGGCCGGGCAGCGTGCTGGCCCCCGGCAGCGCCGGGGCCCCCGTGCTGCAGGTGCAGCAATGGCTCAACGCCGTGGCGGGGGTGGACTGTGCCAGCCCCTTTGTGCCGCAAGACGGCATTCTGGGCGAGGATACCCGCCTGGCGCTGGAGGTCTACCAGCTGGATCGCGGCCTGACCGACCCCGAGGCCGGCAGCCCGCCGGGTTTTGTGGACGACGCCACCTGGGCGCTTTTGCAGGCGGACGCGGCGGCCATCGCCTGCCCGCTGCCAAATCAGTAAGGAGGGGATCTTCGATGGCAAAACTGTTCGTCTATGACGCGTATGTCGACCGCTTTTACACCTACACCCTCAACGAGAACGACCCCATGCCCTATTCCTACGGCAACACGCTGCGCCTGCGGGAGTTCCGCGGCTCCAGCGGGGCAAGCGTGCTGTGGACCACCGTGCGCGCCATGGAGGCGTGGAACCTGACCCGCCGCCGCTACGGCGCGGGCATCCCGGTGGGGTACGCCTTCAAGCGCATCTGGGAGGGCGGCCACGGCACCGCCAGCCAGCACTATGCCGGCGTCAGCTTTGACGTGGGGCAGGGCACCTCCAACGCCACCCGGCGCGCCATCCGCAGCGCCGCCGTGGCCACCGGCGCGTGGGGTTATGTGGAGCCTTTGGCCGACACCCCCACCTGGGTGCACTTTGACCGCCGCTACGGCACGCCCGCCTGCCCCGGCACGACCAGCGGCTACCCGACGCTGCGCAGCGGCAGCCGCAGCACCTACGTACTGGTCCTGCAGGACGCGCTCAACGCGCTGGGCTACTCCACCGGCACGCTGGACGGCGTGTTCGGCACCCGCACGGCCAGCGCGCTGCGCGCGGCGCAGCGCAGCTTCAGCCTGACGGCGGACGGCGTGTGCGGCTGCAACAGCTGGAAAAAGCTGACGGCCGCGGTCGTGGGCATCGGGCGCACCTCCACCGTCATCGACCCGTAACGCATAAAGGGATCGGCCCTGACCGGCATAGGCCGGTCAGGGCCGATCCCTTTGCGATATGCGTTTTCCGGCAGTTGCGGGGTGGGGGCGGGGCCCGGCGGCGCACCGCCGGTTTGCCGTTACAGCGGGCGCAGGGGCACGGTGTCGAGCAGGGCAAGGCCGCAGCGCGCGGCCAGCGCGCGGCCGCGCGCTTCCAGGTCGGGGCGGGCGAGCATGGCGGGGGCGTGGGCATCGCAGCCCAGCACGGCGGCGTTGCCCACCTGCCCGGCCAGGCGGAAAAACCGCTCGCCGGGGTAGCAGCGGCCCTCCTCCATGCCGAGGAGGTTGATCTCCAGCGGCACGCCGGCGTCCCTGGCGGCCCGGCACAGGCGCTCCATCTCGCGCGCATACACGGCCTCTTCGCCCTGGAAGTTGAAGATGTCGGGGTGGGCGATGTAGCTGAACATCCCCGTGCCCAGCGCCTCGATGCACTGGTCCACATACCGGCGCAGCAGCGCCGCGTCGGCGGTGGGGGTGCCGGTGTAGGGGGCGTCGTATTCGTTGCCCAGCGCGTGCTGGCCCAGGATCAGATACTCGACCGGCGTGCCGCGCAGCCGCCGGCACAGCGCGCCGAACAGCGCGGGGTAGTATTCCGCCTCAAGGCCAAGGCGGATGTCCAGCCGGCCGGCGTATTCCTCCCGCAGGGCGGTGACCTCGGCGCAGTAGCCGTCCAGCTCCTGCGGGCGCATACGGAAGTGGGAGTAGTACTCCCCCGGGAAAAACTGCGGCGTATGGTCGGAAAAGCCCAGGACTTTGAGCCCCGCGGCCACCGCGGCCGCGGCGTATTCGCGCCCGGTGCCCTGGGCGTGGCGGCAGCGCGGGGTGTGGGTGTGGTAGTTGGCGTACATACAAACGGTGCCCCCCGGCAAAAGGTTTTGCCACCAGCATACCACACCGCGCGCAAAAATGCCAGTGCCCGCCCTACCCGCGGCCGGCCCACGCATAGGCGGCGTACAGGCTTTGGGCCAGCGCGGCCGTGATGAGCAGCGCCGCCGCCAGCAGCACGAACACCGCCCACGCCAGCGTATACGGCTGCCCGGCGGCGCCGTACCCCTGCACGGTGAGCAGGGCGGCGGCGTGGAACAGCCCGTACCCGCCCAGCCACTCGATGCCGCCTTGCATACCGGCCATGGCCAGCAGCGGAGGCAGGCAGTAGAGCACCGTGCCCAGGCAGATGGCGGGCAGCGCGCCGCCCAGCCGCCGCCCCAGCCACAGCGTGAAGGCGCCCATGCACAGGCACGCCGCCACGCGGCACAGCACCCACAGCAGCAAAACGTCGCTCAGCGTCACGGCCGGCGGCAGCGCAGCGAAAGCCTCCATGCTGCACGCGGGGGCAAAGGGCGCGGGCAGGCCGTAGTCCCGCACGGCCACCAGGACGCGCGGCAGGCAGGTGCCCAGCGCGATGCCCACCGCCACCGCCGCCGCGCAGCCCAGCTTGGCGCACGCCGTGCGCCCGCGCCCCAGCGGCGTTGTAAGCAGCAGCGCCTCGGCGCCGGCGCGGCGCTCCTGCGCGAAAAGCGAGGCAAAGCACACCGCGCACAAAAGCCCCGCCAGCAACGCGTCCTGCGCGTCGCCGCCGGTGTCCAGCCCCAGCAGCGCGCGGTAGCCGCCGTCATACAACAGCCACGCGGCGGGGTGCTGCGGCAGATAGGCGGCGATGTGGTCCCGCACCTTTTGGTAGGCATCGTATTCCAGTTCCAGCGTGCCGTAGGCGTACAGCGCCTCCTGCGGCTGCAGGCCGGCCGCGACGCGCTGCCGCGTCCGGGCCAGCGGCAGGAATTTTTGCCCCATCGCGGCAAGGCGGTCCCGGCTTTGGGCGCTCCACGGGCCGGTGACCCGGGCAAGGCATTCGGCGTAAAACGTTTCGGCCGGGCCGCGCCACGTTCGGGTGTGCGCGCCCTGCCACGCCCCCAGCCCCAAAAACACCGCCAGGCACAGCCCCGCCCCGCCGGTGAGCAGCAGCTTGCGCGCCTCGGCGCCCCATACGGTGGCGGGCCGGGTGCGGCGCGCGCGCCCGGCGGGGGCGCGCGGCGGCGCCGCCGCCAGCCTCCCGCGCGCGAACAGCAGGCAGAACCCCCCGCCCAGCACCGCGCCGTACACGGCGGCGGCGCACCACGCCACCGCCGGCAGCGGCACCGGTGACCCGAACCAATACAGGTTGCGGTAGGTGCCCAGCAGCTCGTCGGTGTGCAGAAGGCTTGCGAGGTTCGCATACCGGAGCACGTTCAGCCGCGCCGTGGCGGGGATGGCCGCGCGCACGCCGTACATGGCCAGCGGCAGCGCCAGCGCCGCCAGGAAGCCGCCCCAGGCGCGGCGGGCCGCCAGCGCCGCCAGCATCACCCACAGCCCCGTCACGGCGGCGCCCGCCCACTTGGCCAGCAGGAACCGCGCCAGATACCGCCCCACCGTGACCTGCAGGGTGCTGCGCATGAGCGCCGGCACGCTTTGCACACTGCGGGAGAGCGGCCCCATGCCGTACATGGCGCCGCACCACAAAAGGTTTACGCCGTAGAGCAGCGCCAGCACCGCCAGCAGGCTGGCCGCAAACGCCGCCAGCTTGGCCAGCGCCGTTTTCAGCCGCCCGCCCGGGGTGCTGCGCACCAGCCCCAGCACCCCGGCATCCCGCTCCTGCCGGACAAGGCCCAGCGCCAGCAGCAGCATGGCGGCCAGGGCCAGCAGGTCGGTAAAGGGGGATTCGAGCGCGGTCATCAACCCCTTCTGCGGCCAGTAGTCAATGGCCACCGCGCCCAGCCCCGCGTACACGGCGGCGATGTCCTCGATGTTTTTGCGGGCGTAATCGTCCCCGCTGCGGCGGAAGACGGAAACAGTGGCCAGCTGCGCGGCGTTTTGCTGCACGCCGCGCAAAAAATCGCCGTAGGCATTGACGGTATCGTACTCCTGCACAAGCTCCGCCCAAAAGCGGCGCTCCGTCTCCAGGCTGCCGGTGTAGAGCGTGTAGGCCCTTTCGCGGTACAGGGCGCCGTACCGCGCGAGGGTATCGGCGTTCTGCGCGCGCCACGCCTGCGCCCAGGTGCTGCCCCAGGCCGCGTCCCGGTAATAGGCTTGCAGGCTGCACAGCGCGGTGGCCTCGGCCAGCTTTTGCTGCAAAAAGGCGCCCTTTTCCGCCATGGTCAGGCCCGTCAGTTCCCGGCCGGCGGCGCGGTAGGCCGCGGGGGCGGGCCGGTCCGCTGCGGGGCGGGTGCCCAGCCACAACAGCAGCAGGTTGGCCGCCGCCAGCACCGCCGCCAGCAGCGGGGCCAGCCGGCCGCCCCACACCTTGCGCATCTCGGCCCAAAACAGGCTCATCTGCCGTCCCCCTCGCCGAATACGGCCAGATACACGTCCTCCAGCCCCCCGCCGGGGGCGTATTTTTCGATGAGCGCCGGCACCGGCGCTGCATCCACCACCGTGCCCGCGCGCAGCAGCACCACCTGCGCGGCCACCGTCTCGACGTCGGAGACGACGTGCGTGGCCACCAGGATGACGCGCTCCGCCGCAAGGCGCGCCAGCAGCCCCCGCAGACGCACGCGCTCGCGCGGGTCAAGGCCGGCGGTGGGCTCGTCCAGCACGAGCAGCTGCGGCGCCCCCAGCAGCGCGGCCGCCAGCAGAAGGCGCTGCCGCATCCCGCCGGAACAGGCCCCCAGGCGTGTGTCCAGCCCGGCTTGCAGGCCGACCTCGGCCGCCACCCGCGCCACCTCGGCGGCCACGGCGCGGCGCGGTATCTCCTTAAGGGCGGCCATGTAGGCTAAAAACCGCCGCCCGGTGTAGCTTTCGTACAGCGTTTGCTGCTGCGGCATATACCCCAGCACCCGCCGGTACCGGATGCCCAGGGCGGAAATGGGCCGCCCACCCCACAGCACCTGCCCGCTGTCCGGCGCTTCGCCGCCTGTGATAATGCGTATCATCGTGCTTTTGCCGGTGCCGTTTGGCCCCAGCAGGCCGTACAGCCCCGGCCCAAAGGTGAGCGTGACGCCCCGCAGCACCGGTTTTTTGCCCCGGTGCGGCGCGGGGTAGCTTTTGTACAGCGCATGGAGCGCAAGGCCGGGCTGCGGCATGGTGGTGTCCCCTTCCTTTGTCAGAGCTGCCATACCGCCCAGTGTACGGTACAGTTGTTGCAAAGTTGTTTCCGCCGCAAACGTGCCGCCAGACATAGGAAAAGGGCAACAAACGCTTTTTGGAGCGCTTGTAGGGGACGGCCTCCGGACGTCCCGCGAACTTTCCGTCGTTGCAACGTTTACGGGGCGTTGAGGACGCCGAGCCGCAGCGAGGCGTTTCGGAGCGCAACCGGGCCAAGGGCCCGGCTCTTGGCGCGGAGATCGCCGCCCCCTACAGCTTGCCTTAGAATCGCAGTTGCCTTTTTTGACACGCTGAAGGGGCTGCCGCAAAATGCGGCAGCCCCAGACTGTTGAAAAACGATCGCCGCCTCATGGGAGCGTGTAGGGCGGGCTCTTGAGCCCGCCGGAAAACGTCGTTGCAGCGGCAAGGGTTTTCGGCGGGGGCAAGCCCCCGCCCTGCAAATCCACCCGTAAAAGCGTTTTGCCCGGCGGGCGGGTCACAGCGCGCCGTCGGCGCGGTGCTTGTCATAGTCCAGCACGCCGGCCAGGAACGCCAGCGCCAGGCCCTGGCCCCAGCCCTGGATCCAATCCCGGCTGATGCCGCGGTAGCCCTCGCGGTCCTTCATGACGGCGGTGCCGCCGGAGACATTCTTGACGCGGCCGTCCGGCGCCACGTTGGACAGGATGCCCGGGATGGCCTTGTTGATGTATTTGATGTGCAGCGGGTTGCCCTTGCACACCATCGCCGCCGCGATGCCGGCGGAGGCGGAGATCTCCTCGTAGCTTTCGGGATCATCGAGGACGGTGCGCCACAGGCCGTTCTCCGTTTGCAGCAGCTTGAGCGCGGCCAGCTGGTCGTTGAGGCTGCCGACGATATCGAGGAATTTGGGGTACAGGTAGCTTTCCGGCAGGCGCATGCCGACCTGGCTCATGGTGTAGGCCGCCCACGCGTTGGCGCGGCCCCAGTACATACCGGACATATGGTCCCCGGTGATGTTGTTGTAGCCGTGGTAGTACAGGCCGGTGTCCTGGTCCTGCAAATACTTGATGTGCCAGTACCACTGGTTGAGGGAATCGTCGATGAGGGCGGCGTCCTTGAGCTCCACACCCACGCGCAGCATCAGGAAGGCTGCCATGAACAGCGTGTCGGCCCACGCCTGCTCGGGGAAATCATTGTTGGCGGAGACGGTGTGCTGCAGCACATGGTCGCCGAAGCGCAGCGCCTCGTGGGAGATGTAGTCGATCTTGCTTTTGACGATGTCAAGGTATTTCTGCTCGCCGGTGATCTGGTACAGCGACAGGCAGCAGTGCCCCATCGCGCAGGCGTTGACGGTCCACGGGCTGGGCAGGCCGAGGTCGATGAGCTCATCGACACGCTCCTTGAGGGCGGTGATATACTCCTGCTTGCCGGTGGCGGCAAATGCCTCGCAGATGCCGTAGTAGGCAACGCCGGAGGGCCAGTCCCACGGCATATCCATGCGCATGGTGCGGTCCACGATGCGGTCCATCGTGGCGAGGATCTGTTCGCGGTCATATTGCAGGCTTGCCATTGGTTACCTTCCTTTCCGGTCAGGTCCTTTACAGGGCGTGGGGCGGGCGCAAGCGCCCGCCCCACGCTTCAGGGTCTGTTGTTTGCGGCGTGCAGTGCGCGCCGGTATCGGGCCGAAGCCGGCCTTACTCGATCACGAGGTAGGAGCCCTCGTCGATCAGGGCCTGCTTCTCGTCCAGGATCTCCTGGTAGCCGGCCTTGAGGTACTCCTCGCAGTACTCGGCGTAGGTGTCGTCGAACTCCTCGGGGGCGCAGCGCACGCAGGCGGTGCAGGCTTCCTGCCAGAGGCTGTTCAGGTCGCCGGAATACTCGGCGGTGCTGGCCACGACCTTGGTGAAGATAGGCGTGATGAGGCCGTTGTCAAGATTGTCGACCACCTGATGGTAGTTGGTGTCGATGAGGTCGGCATAGCCTTCCGGCGCCCAGTTGCTCTTGTTGGCGATGAAGTTGTCCTCATCGTCGCCGTAGGTGACGGCCTCCTCGACCAAGCACCAGTAGTCCTTGTTGTTGTTGCCGCTGAGCTTGCTCTCGGCGGTGTTGTCGATGTGGATGGGCAGGCCGTTCTCGTCATACTCGAAGGTCTCGCCCTCAACGCCGTGCTCCAGCTTGAACAGGTTGTCGGGCTGGCTCATCCAGTTGAGGAACATATAGGTGGCGGCGCGCTCTTCCGGGGTGGAATCGGCGTTGATGCCCATGATCATGCCGTAGGCCGGGTACTCATAGAAGTAGGCGGGGTTGCCGGCGGGGATCATGGAGTTGGTGCCCAGCACGCTGACCTTGGCGTCGGGGTCGTTGGCGAGCAGGCTGGAGAAGACGTCGGTGTTGTTGGCGATGTAGAAGCCGTAGGTGCCGACCTGGCCGGAGACGAACTTGGCCTTGTTGTCAGCATCGGTGAGGTTGAGGTAGAACTCGGTGTCGACGACGCCCTTGTTGTAGGCCTCGTTGTAGGCACGCAGGTAGTTCTCGGTGGCGGACCAGGTCAGCGGAGCGACGTTCAGGTCAAGATACAAAGCCTTCTCTTCGTCCGAGACATCGGGGCCGATGAAGCCGTAGAAGTAGGTGAAGGAGCTGGTGGGCAGGCTGTAGCCCCAAGTGCCGAGGCCGGCTTCCTTCCAGGCCTCGCCGACGGCCATGGCCTCATCCCAGTTGGTCGGCATATCCATGTTGACGGCATCCAGCCAGTCCTGACGGACGAGGGTGATCCACTGGTAGTAGGTGCCAAGAGAATAGCGGCTGGCGAAGATGAACGCCTGCTCACCGTCGACGTTGCCGTAGGTCTTGATGGTGTCTTCCATGTTGGCCCAGTAATCGGGGGCGTAGAAGGCGACCTCATCGTAGTCGATGGGCTGCATGGCGCCCTGATCCCAGTAGTTGACGGCGGCCGGCATATCGTAGTGGAAGATGATGTCGGGCGCGGTGTGGGAGGCGATGAGCTGCATGAAGGTGTTCACTTCATCGCCGCGGGGGATGGCGACATACTCAACGGTGACGTTGAGGGGGTCGCCGAATTCTTCCTGGATCCACTGGGTGTAGTAGTTGTCGGTGACGTTCCAGCCCTCGAAGGCGCGGTCATAGACGGGGATCTGGATGGTCACGTTCTC
This sequence comes from uncultured Gemmiger sp., assembly GCA_947629015.1. Taxonomy (GTDB): domain Bacteria; phylum Bacillota; class Clostridia; order Oscillospirales; family Ruminococcaceae; genus Gemmiger. The sequence continues at coordinate 38,499 of CANRCB010000008.1, read as the reverse complement.
GGGGAAGCCGGCCGAATAATCGGTGAAGCCGCCCTCCGAGGCGGGGGTGTCCGGGGTGGTGTCACCGGCGGGTTCCGAGGCGGGGGTGCTCGGGGTGGAATTCCCGGCAGGGGCAGAGCTGCCGCTGCCGCCGCAGCCGGCCAGCAGGGTGGCCGCCAGCGCGGTGGCCATCAGCAGGGCCGCCACTTTTTTGGTGTACTTCTTCATGGGGTATCCTCCTTTAGATTTTGGTGGTTCGGTTGTGTATCTTTACCGGGCATAGGGGCCCGGTCAACCACTTTGTGCTTTCCTGCGGTCCCGGCATTTTCAGCCCTTAACAGCGCCGACCATCGTGCCCTGCACAAAGTAGCGCTGGATGAACGGGTAGACGCAGATGATGGGGATGGCCGCGAACATGATGCACGCCGCGCGCATGACTTCGGGGTTGGTGGTCACCTGCACGGCACCGGCGTCCATCTGGAAGCTCTCGCTGGCCGCCACGATGAGGTTGTACAGCTTGAGCTGCAGCGGGCGCAGGTCGGTGCGGCGCTGGATGTAGTACAGCGCGTCCGAGTAGGCGTTCCACCGGCCGACGGCGTAGAACAGCGCGATGGTGGCCAGGATGGGCTTGGACAGCGGCACCACGATCCTGGCCAGGATGGTAAAGTGCGAGGCGCCGTCCAAGCGGGCGGATTCGATCAAACTTTCGGGGATGGAGCCCTGGAAGTTGTTTTTCATGATCAGCAGGTTGTAGGGCGCAAAGCACAGCGGCAGGATCAGGCACCACCAGGTATCCAGCATATGCAGGTTGTGCATGAGCAAATAGTCCGGGATGATGCCGGCGGTGAAGTAGTAGGTGAACATGATCATCATGGTGAACACGCTGCGGCCCTTCAGGTCGGAGCGGGTCAGCGCATAGGCGCAGCAGATGGTCAACACCATGCCGATGGCGGTGAAGGACGCGGTGACCACGACGGTCACGAACATGCTGCGCATCAGCGAGGCATCCTGGAAGATGCGGCCGTAGGCCTCGGTCTGGAAGCCCTTGGGCAGCAGCACGATCTTGTTGGCGACGACGAACGCCTCTTCCGAGACGGATTTGGAGGCCACGTGCACGAACGGCAGCACGCAGCTCAACGCCGCGATGGCGATGATGATCCAGCACACGGCGTCGCCGATGTAGTTGATGACGCGGTTCACGGTCCAGCCGCGCTTGTTCAGGGGGAGCATTTCGCCGTTTTGTACGGCAGCGGTATTTTCAGCCATTGCAGATCCCTCCTTCCCTTACAGCAGGCCGTCTTCGCCCAGGCGCTTGGCCACACGGTCGGACACAAGCACGAGGATGACGCCGATGACGGACTGGAACAGGCCCAAAGCGGTGGACTCACTGAATTTGTTGGAGCGGAACCAGTCATACACGAGCATGGGGATGGTGGTGGAATACTCCGGCACGGCGGCGTTGCTCAACGCCAAGATGCGCTCAAAGGAGCCGCCCATGACCTTGCCCAGCTGCATGATGAGCATGACCACGATGGTGCTGCGGATGCTGGGCAGCGTGACGTGGAGGCACTGCTGCCAGCGGTTGGCGCCGTCCACCTTGGCCGCCTCGTACAGCTCGGCGTTGACGTTGGTGATGGCGGCCAGGTAGATGATGGTGCCCCAGCCCATCGTCTGCCATACGCCGATAAAGACGTAGGTGAACAGCCACCAGCCATCCTCCTGCAGGAACGGGATGGCCGAGCCGCCGCCCGAGGTGATGAGCGAGTTGATGACGCCGTTGTTCACGCCGAACAGCTGGTACGCCAACGCGCCGATGACCACCCAGGACAAAAAGTGCGGCAGATACAGAAGCGTCTGGGTGACGCTCTTGAACCATTTGACGCGCACCTCGTTGAGCAGCAGCGCCAGGATGATGGGCATCGGGAAGCTGAACACCAGGTCCAGCACGTTCAGCAGCAGGGTGTTGCGCAGCGCGGGCAGGAAATTGCGGTGGCTGAACACCTTTTTAAAGATATCCAGCCCGACGAATTTGCTGCCCATGTACCCTTTGGCGACCTTGTAGTCCAAAAATGCGATGGACAGGCCGCTGTAGGCCAGATACTTGAAGATGATCAGGTGCAGCATCGGCAGGATGAGCAGCACGTACAGCTGCCAGTCCCGTTTCAGGTAGAACCCGAGGCCCTTTTTGCGCCCCAGCAGGGCGGGCTCGGCGTTCGCCTTGGCTTTGCCCATACAAATCCTCCTCCTTCTTGCGTGGTGCGGGGATGCCGGCGAGTTGCCCAAAATATCCCCAGATTGTCGATATAATTGTAGCGCATTCCACCATCCCATTTCTCGGCATTTTGGGGCGAATACTGTGCAATTTCGCTTTTTTATTTTCGGGGGCGCTTGCACAGTTTTTTGCGGAAGCACCCCCGTTCGGGGGGTCGTTTTCGCCATAATGCCCAAAACCGGCCTTTGGAAACTGGAAAATGTGCTAAAATCGGCCGCGTTTTGGCGGGAAAACTTGCCTTTTTGGGGCGTTGGGGTATGATAAAAGCAGGCCCTGTGCCCGCCGGCGCGGCCCGCGGCGGCACAAGGCGCGAAAGTGAGGTGTTGCCCCGATGGGGCTGTTCAACCTGTTTGAGATGAAGCCCGGCCCCGGCGTGCGCCCGGATGAGCCGCGCAAAAAGGGCCTTGCCCGGTTTTGGGAGGTGTTCTCCCGCGATTGGGGGCGCTTTTTGGGGGCGGGGGCGCTCGCGGCGGTGAGCATTTTGCCCTACGCGGCGGGCATGGTCGTGAGTGTCGAGACGCTGGCGCTGCTGCCCATGCTCCTCACCTGCCCGCTGGGCGGTATGCTGGCCGCGCCGCAGCTCGTCGGTTTGGCCGACACCATCCTGCGCGCTTTGCGCGATGAGCCCGGCTACTGGTGGCCGGTGTACCGCAAGGCGTGGCGCCGCAACTGGAAGGCGGCGCTGCTGCCCGGCGCCGTGGGCGGGCTTTTGTTCGGCGTGCAGCTGTTCATGCTGCGGTATTTCGTGTTCATCGCGCCGGACTTTGGGTATCTGGTATGGCTGGTGCTGGGCATCGTGCTGGCCACGGCCGCGGCGGGGTTTTTGCTGCCGCTGCTCGCCGTTTTGGACGCGCCGCTCCCCGCGCAGCTGCGCAACGCCGTGCTGCTGTGCTTCCGCAAGCCGCTGCGCACGCTGGCGGCCACCGCGGTGCAGCTGGTGTACTGGGGCGCCGTGACGGTGCTGTACCCGTATTCGCTGGCGGTGTTCGTGCTGACGACCTTCTGGCTGCCGGAGCTCATCGCTTTGCAGACGCTGTACCCGCCGCTGGAGCAGGCGCTGGACCTGGAAAGCCAGATCAAGGCCCTGCATGAGCAGGAGGGCCGCCCCTGAGCGGGGCCGCCGCCCTGGAAAAAACGGAAGGGGGATCCTTATTATGTATTCTGCCGCCGACGGCCGCTATGACGCCATGCCCTACCCGCGCTGCGGCCGGAGCGGGCTGAGGCTGCCCGCTTTGTCGCTGGGGCTGTGGCACAATTTCGGCGATACCGGTGATTTTGACACCATGCGCCGCATCTGCCGCACGGCCTTTGACCACGGCATCATCCATTTTGACCTTGCCAACAACTACGGCCCCGCGCCCGGCAGCGCCGAGCGCAATTTTGGCCGCATCCTCGCGCTGGACCTTGCCCCCTACCGGGACGAGCTTATCATCAGCACCAAGGCCGGCTACGGGATGTGGCCCGGCCCCTGCGGCGACGGGGGCGGCCGCAAATACCTGCTGGCCAGCCTGGACCAGAGCCTTGCGCGGCTGGGCGTCGATTATGTGGACATCTTCTACCACCACCGCCCCGACCCGGACACCCCGCTGGAGGAGACGATGGGCGCCCTGGCGGACGCCGTGCGCAGCGGCAAAGCGCTGTACGCGGGGCTTTCCAACTACAGCGGCCCCCAGCTGGAGCAGGCCGAGGCCATCCTGCGCCGGCTGGGGGTGCCCTTCGTCATCAACCAGAACCGCTATTCCATCTTTGACCGCACCATCGAGCAAAACGGTTTGAAGAGCACCGCCGTGCGGCTGGGCAAGGGCATTATCGCCTTCTCGCCGCTGGCGCAGAGCCTTTTGACCGACCGTTACCTTGACGGCATCCCGGCCGACAGCCGCATGAAGACGGACGGCCGCTTTTTGAACGCCGGCGCCCTGACACCGCAGCGCCTTGCCCAGATCCGTGCCCTGAATGCCCTGGCGGCGCAGCGCGGCCAGACCCTTGCCCAGATGGCCCTGAGCTGGATCCTGCGGGACGGCGCCGTGACCAGCGTGCTGGTGGGAGCCTCGCGGCCGGAGCAGCTGCTCGACAACCTGAAGGCCGTGCAGAACACCGCCTTCACCGCGCAGGAGCTTGCCGCCATCGACGCCGCGGGCGCCGCGGGCTGAGCCCCCGCCCCCTAAACGCCAAACACCGCCCGCCGGGCCGCAGACGCGGCCCGGCGGGCGGAAACTGTCAAAAAGCGGCCGTTGCTTCACGGAAGCGTGCAGGGCGGGCTCTTGAGCCCGCCGGAAACCATTGTTGCAGCGGCAAGGAGGGCGCGGCGGGGCCGCCCTCCCACAAAAAGACGGGGCGGTAGAGCCCGCACCCCACATACCAGCGGGAATCCCGGCTTAGCGCGGGCGTCACAGTGCAGCATGACCTCGTTTTCGCCAGGGCGCAGCAGCGCCGTGACCTCGGCCAGGATGGGGGTGTAGGAGTCACGGTGGACGCAGAGCCAATGCCCGTTCACCTACACCTGCGCGGTGCCGGCCACGCCCTCGAACTCCAGCCAAAAACGCCTGCCGGCGGTATCCGGCAGGCCGAATTTGCAGCGGTAATACAGGGCCCCCGCGCTCATGTACCCCTCGTGCGCGCCGCCGGGGGCGGCGGCATCGCGGCGCCCTCACTGCCCGCTGTAGCGGCGCATGGCGGCCAGGTCGGCCGCGGCGTTGGCGGGCACGGCCTCCTCCCGCAGGACGGGCAGCGCCTGCGGCAGCGTGCGCAGCATGGCGAAAACGCCGTCCCAGTCGATGACGGAGCCTTCCAGCGGGCCCTGCACGGGGGCGCCGTCGGCGCCAAAGCGCTGGCCCTTGAAATGCACGGCCAAGATGCGCCCGCCAAATGCCTCGCGCGCGGCGTCCCACAAGGCGGCCTGGCGTGGCACGGCGTCGGCGGTGAGCAGGTTGCCGGCGTCAAAGATGACGCCCAGCGCCGGGCTGCGCATGGTATCCAGCACCTCCCGCGTGGCGGCGGGGTCGTTCATGCTGTGCCAGCTCACCGGCTCGATGCCCACCTTCACGCCCAGGCGCTCGGCCTCGGGCAGGATCTTGGCAAGGCTTTGGCACAAAAGGTAGCGCCCGCGCTCCCGCGTGGTGCCAGGGGGCTGCAGGGCCAGGCTGGTCGTCTCGGTGCCGACGCAGCCCGCGCCCAGCGCCTTGCACACCGGCAGCTGGCTGATAAAGGTGGCCACGTTTTTCTCCCGCACCGCCGCATCGTCCAGGGCAAGCTCCACATAGGTGCCCAGCACCGCCACGCGCAGCCCGGTCTTTTCCAGCGCGGCTTTGGTGGTTTGGACGATGCCCGGCGTGATGTCGGGGTAATCCCGCACGCCGTCCACCGCCATGCGGAAGGCCAGCTGCCCGCAGGTCCAGCCGTCGGCCCTCACAAGGCGGAACAGCTCCTCCGGGGCGTGGCGGCCATAGTCATGCAGGCGCACGCCAAAGGTAAAAGTCGCCATCGCGCACCTCCGCCCGGCTCAGTCCAGCCGGAACACCGGCTCCAGCTTGGGCTGGGCGCCGGTCACGGGATCCATGACGAGCTCCAGGATGTCGGCCATATACTCGTTCCAGCGGTCGACGATGGGGCTTTCGGCCTGGGTGCGCTCGGCAAAGGCGATGCCCTTCTCGCACTCATAGTAGCCGAACAGCTCCTCGCCGTCGGCGAAGATGGTGTAGTTGCAGATGCCGGCGCTCTTGAGCAGGGCCTTCATCTCGGGCCAGATCTCGTTGTGGCGGCGGATATACTCCGCCTTGCAGCCGGGTTTGATGCGCCCGCGCCATGCCATACGTTCCATACAAAAACCTCCCTTATCCTTCACCAGTGTGCCAGCGGGCAGTGCATATCGGCGCGCGCCGCGCGCATCTCGACATAGCAGCCGCACTGCATACAGGTGCCGTTTTGCAGCGCGGCGCAGCCCTTGCAGGCCGCGAGGCGCTGTTCGTACACATCGTCCGGGGCACGCTTTTTGCCCGGCAGCGCCGCGCGGTAGCGCACGACGCTCTGGTAGTAGCTGTTTTCATCCTGCATCTCGCGCAGCAGGCAGCGCTTGCAGCGCCGCACCCCGGTGCCGGGGGCCGCCTCCACCGGCGCCACCTTACAAAGCCAGGACGCGGCTGCCGTACGGCGGCAGCACGACGGAGAGCGGGCCGCCCTCGGCGGCGATGTTTGCCGCCTGTTCGGCGTCGGTGTCGTTGATGACGATGAGCTGCCGGCTGGCCGGGTACCATGCGCATTCCACGCCGGGGGTATCGCTCAGCCACGGCTGGGCAAGGCCCTTGCCGCTTGCCCACAGCAGCAGGTCCAGCAGCATACGGGTGTTCGCGTCGCTGTACTGGAAGCTGCTCAGGTACACGCCGCACCCGCTGCCGAATTTGTGCGCCGTCACGGTGGGCAGGCCGGTGGCCGCGTCGGCGGCCAGCACGCGGGCGGTGCCGTCGGTCAGGTACAAACCGTCCAGCCCCTTCACGCCGCAGCCCGCCGGCAGCACGCCGGGCACCGGCTCCACCGTGAACTGCCAGCGCCCGTGGCACACCCGCGCGCCGGTGTCACGGTCGATGCCCAGCACCTGCGCCATGCGGAAAAAGCCCCCGCCGCCGGGCGCGGCGCTCGGCTCGCCGACGCCGAGGAACACGCCGCCCTCATACACCCACTTTTGCAGCGCGGCGACGAGCGCGGGGTCGATCCAGACGGCGCCGCCGCTCCACGCCGAGCCGGCGCGCCCGGCGTTGATGACGACATCGACGCCCGAAAGCGTACCGGCGGCGTCCGTTTGCAGGTCCTCAAAGCTGATGAATTTGACGTTGACCGGCAGCCCGGACAAAGCCTCGTTGACATGGATGAGGTCGTGCATATACGTCTCGTGGAAATGGCCGGAGAGCGTCCACGGCCGCAGCGCGCCCCAGACGTGCAGCACCGCCACCGTCAAGGGCAGGGCGGCGGGGGCGCCCGCCTCGTGCAGGGCGCGGATGGTGCGGAACTCATCGGCCACATCGGCGATATACTGCACAAAATCCGGATAATCCTCGACGAGGTGCAGGTAACCGCCCAGCCCGATGCGGTCGATCTTGTCGCGCAGCAGCGCACGGCGCACGCGGCCCCAGTACTGGCGCGCGTCCCGCGTGGGGTCGCCGCCGGGGGCAAAGGTGGGCGCGCCGCCCAGCCCCACCGGGAACAGGTAGGGGTGCAGGCGCAGCTCATGCGTTTGGGCCGGCACGCCGGCGCACAGCCGCGCCTCGTAGCCGGAGAACACGCATTTGATGATGCCGTCGAACCCGAACTGCGGGAAGCACGGGCCGTACGGCTCCACGCCGACCCAGCTGTCATCGTAGAACACATAGGCTTTTTTGCCGTAGCTCTGCACAAGGCTGACCAGCTTACGGCCGAAACCGGCGACGAACCTCTGGGTGAAGGCCATGTAATCGCGCTGGCGGGCGGTGGGCGGCATATGGGTGACGTGCAGATCGCCCCGGTTGATGAAATCCTCCGCCGTGAGGGCGTAGCCGTATTCCGCCGCGAAATCCGCAAGGGCCCTGGTGCTGACGGTGAAATCGTAGCTGCCCCAGTCGGTGAAGAGGGTGCGGTCGCGCTCGCTCGCGCCCCAGATCCACACAAAGTTGTAGAACATACTCGTGAACCGCACGACGTTGGTGTTGGGGTGGGTCTTGCACCAGTCCTCCAGCCAGGCGTACAGGTATTCCTGCGCGGCGGGCAGGCGCGGGTCGATGGGTATGAGGTGTTCCTTCTGCCAGCCGTTGGTGACGTGGTTGTACATCGAGATCTCTTCCCACAGGCGCCAGGCCAGGAAGCTGACGGTGTAGGCATGGAAGGGTTCCGGCGCCGGTACGGTGACTTTGCCGCCGGCATAGTGCCAGGCATCGGCGGGCAGCAGCACGCCGGCCGTGCGGTCCCACACCTGCCAATAGGGCAGCGCCTCGGCGCTGTCATTGGGGCGGAACTGCTCGGCAAAGAAGCCGGCCATGGGATCCAGCACCAGCGCCCCGCCCGTGGCCACCGCCGGCTGCGTGCACAGGAAGGTCTGCTGCAAACACTCCGGGTGCCGGCGCGCAAACTCGTTGTGGCCGCGGATGATGCAGATGGTGGAATAGATATCGTACCCCGCCTGCACGATCTCGGGCGAAAGCTCGGTGCCGTCACTGTCACGGATGACGTCCGCCCCCCACGTTTTGGCCAGGCGCAGCGTCAGCTCCTCGTGCCCGGCCTCCCCCGGCAGGGTGAACCCGCCCGTGCGTTTTTCCTGCGTATCCATGTTGTGCTCCCCTTTCGGCGTATCGGCGGCGGCGCCGCCCCTGTATGCTTTGCGCACGCCCGCGCGGGCGTGCGGTTTGGTACGACCCATTTTATTGTACACCCTCCCCCGCGGTTTTTCTCATCATTTTCCCGCCCATATTGTGCAGTTTCGCTTTTTATCTCTTTTTGCGGGAAAAAACGCGCCTTTATTTTTTGCGGTTCCGCCCGGAATCCCGCGCCGATGTTTACAGTTTTCGTTGACCTTTCACAGCCGGCGGCGCCGCCATGCCTTTGTGGGAAGCGCAGTTTTGGGCGAAAGCCTGCAATAAAATCGTTTTTGCCCGGTTTTGCCGCTTTTCTGGGGAGTATCTTGCCGCCGGGGACGGTATAATACCACTTGGAAAGCCGACCGGGCATGGGAGAAAAAAAGGGGGGACGCCGGATGTCACGCCGCCCGCGCGAAACGCTGGAATGCCGCGACTACGCCCTGCCGCCGGAGTTCCCTGTCATGGTGCTGACGGGGGACAAGTGGCACCTTTCCGAGGTGCCCTCCGGCGTGATGCACTTCCACAACCATCTCGAGATCGGGCTGTGCCACAGCGGCAGCGCCGTGCTCGCCTTCAAGGACGCCGAGGTGCCCATCCATGCCGGGGACGTGACGGTGATCTCCAGCGGCACGCCGCACACCACCTGGTCCCAGCCGGGGGATATCAGCCGGTGGAGCTATATCTTTTTCGACGTCAGCCCCCTGTCCGACCCGCTCACCACCGCGGCCGAGCAGACCCCCGCCGGGCTGTGCAAGGGGTTTTTGTACGATTCGCGCAAGATCGTGCACCCCGCGCAGGATCCGCTGGTGGCGCTGCTGGTCGAGGACATCGTGCGCGAGATGACCGAAAAGCCCGACAACTACAAATTTTATGTGCGCAGCCTGCTCAACGCGCTGCTGTGCAAGCTGGCGCGCGCCTCCTCCGAGAGCGATTACCGCGGCGACGGCAAGCCCTTCCTGGTGGCGCCGGCGCTGCAATACATCGCCAGCCATTTTATGGAAAATTTTTCCATTGAGGACCTCGCTCGCCTGTGCCGGATGAGCCCCTCGTATTTCCGCCGCGTGTTCAACGAGACGGTGGGCACCGGGCCGCTGGAATACCTCAACCGCACGCGGGTGATGCGCGCGTGCAACCTTTTGCAGATGACGGACCTTTCGGTCCTGGGCGTGGGCGAGGCGGTGGGCTTCCGCTCGCTGTCCAGCTTCAACCGCCATTTTGCCGAGGTCATGCACATCTCCCCCACCGCCTACCGCCACAGCATCAACGCCGAGCGGCCCTACCTTTTGCAGCACAAGCCCGGCTGGACCCGCGCCGAGCAGCATATCCGCGAACCGGGCTGACCGGCCGCGGCAAAACGCCCCCGCGGCGGCCGGTATCCCCGGCGGCCGCGGGGGCGCGCCTTTTACTGCATAGTATCCGCGCCGCGCAGGCCGTACCACACCGGCTTTGTGCCGTAGCGGTTGGCCAGGCTGCCGGTCACCGTCAGGCGCAGCTCGTTTTGCCCCGCGCGCAGCAGGCGGCGTATCTCGAACCGCTGCGGCGGCCAGAACGCCGTGCCCGCGTCCGCACCGTTGACGGTGAGCTGCGCCATCTCCTCGGCGTCCAGCTCCAGCCAGAGGTTCGGCGCGTCCAGCTCCGCCGCGCCCAGCGTGAGCACGGCGCGGTAGACGCGCTGCACCCGGCGCGGGTCCTGCGCCTCCAAACGGAAATCCGGCACCGGCAGCACGCGGCCGGCCGGCGGTGCGGGAAGGGCGGCCCATTCCGCGTCCGTGCAGGCAAACAGCAAAAGGCTGCCGCGGCGCGGCAGCGCCAACGGGCCCTGCCAGCGGTACGCCCGCCCGCCCCACAGGTCATACGCTGCGGCGGCCGGCGCGCCGGGCAGCGCCAGCGCGCAGTGCAATGGGGCCTCGCCCTCGTTGACCAGCAGCCAGCATTGGCGGCCCTGCTTGGTAAAGCGGGCGGCGCGCAGCATCGGCTGCGGCGGCGTGCAGCGGCAGGCCGCCGCGGCGGGGCCCGGCGTGCGCGGCACGGTGGGGAAGGCACCCGCCTCGCCCAGCACCGCCGTGTACCGCCGGCCGCCGCAGACCAAGGCGCCGTCTTCCTCCCGGCAGGCGGGCCAGACGCTTTGCGGCAGGTAGCAAAAGCCGATCTGCCGCTCAAACAGCGGGGCCACGGTGTCGGGCAGGAGGTCATGGCCGCAGCAGAGAACGGCGGCCTCGGCATACGGTTCGGCGTCGGTCATCAGCCAGGAGAGGCGCCGCATATACAGCGCCCATTGCCGGTACTGCGCCCACCAAAGGCTGTGCGGGCCCACGTCGGGCGCGCGCTCATGCTTGCGCGCGCCGGCGATGCTGTAGTAGAAGGCGTGCGGGATGAACAGGTTGACCCCGCGCACCGCCAGCCAGTCCAGCATCCATTTCATGTCGCCGCCGGTAAAGTGCCAGTCATTGCCGTCCCGGTTGCAGGCGCCGAAACACTCGCTGGAATTGCGGCGCCGCCCCGCCAGCAGCGCGGCATCGGCGGCGCATTTGGCCTGCACGCTGTCCGCCCCGCGCAGGCTGCCCTTCTCCGGCGCGACCTGCCGGTAGACAAGGTCCTGCCCGGGGATGTGGAAATAGCGCTCGAATTCGATGTCGCCGCTGTGCTCGGGGTGGCCCATCAGCGCCACGCCGTGCGCGGCGCACCAGTCCGAGAGGGCTTTGTAGTACACCTCGCCCGTGCGCCGGCGCAGCAGCGCGCGGTACAGGCGGGTGTCGGCGTTTTCGGTGCCGGCAAAAAGCGCCGTCAGGCCCGCCAGGCGGCCGCCCGCGGCGGTGAACTCCGCCTCAAAGCCGTGCGTCCACGGCTGAAGGCCCTGCACGTTGCGGCCAAGGATGCACGGCTCATCGGTAAAAAAGCCGATGACCACCGTGCCGAACCACGGCTTGAGCGCCCGGTAATAGGCCTCGTGCGTCAGCTCCAGGAAGCGCGCCACCGCCGCGGGGGCCAGGATATCGGCGCTCAAAGGCGCGCCCGGCTCGCCGTCGTCCTGGCCGTAATGCACGCCGCGGATGGTGCCGCCGCTCGCGCGCGTGACCAGCACCCCTTCCGCGGTATGCGCCAGCACCGTATCGCCGGGGCGGGGCGTTTGCACCAGCGCCAGCCCGACGCTGGCCAGCTCCGGGTGGCCCTTTACCACCTGCCCGCAGGCCGAGCCGGAGGGGTACATCCCCTCGTCATACAGCACCACGCGCATCCCCAGCGCGGCCGCCGCCTCGACCGCGGCGCGTATATAGCGGAAAAACCGCGGCGTCAGGTACCCGATGCGTTTCGCCAGCCCCATGCGCGGGTGCAGTACCACCCCGTACACGCCGTGCGCGCAGAGATCCGCCAGCTGGCGGCGCAGTTCGCCGGCGGTAAGGTCCCCGTTCAAAAACCAGAACGGGAAGGGCGTGTATTCGCGGCCGGGCTCGGCCAGCTGCTGCAAAAACTCCATCCCTGCGCACCTCCGTTTTGCGGTACCGGGAACCGCGCAAACGCGGCCGCGTTTGCGCCGCCCGGGCGGCTGTGGTATACTGTGGTATACGATAAAAAGACAACGCGCGGCTTTGCCGCACAAACCCCTGAAGGGAGGCCGGCCTCATGCCCTGGGTGACCAAACACAGCACCGAGACCTATGCGCCGCCCCCGCCCCCGCGCGAATACACGCGGGCGGAGCGGCGGCAGAACTGGTGGCACTACCATTGGGCCTGGGTGGCGCTGGGCGCGGCGGGCCTTGTTGTGCTGGGGGCCGTTTTGCACGATACCGTCTTCCGCCCCAGGGCGGACATCCGCATCGCCTGCGTGACGCGCACGGCCCTGCCGGACGAGGTGCTCGCCGCGCTGGAAACGGGCCTTGCCCCCCTGGCCGCCGATGTCAACGGCGACGGGCGTGTGGTGGTGCAGGCCGTGCCCTATGTGCTGGACTTTGGCCGCAACGACGCGTTTTCGGCCGAGGCGGACATGGGCGCGCGGGCCAGCCTTGTGGCGGACATCAGCGCCGGCAACTTTTACACGCTGCTGCTGGATGACCCCGCACACCTCCAGCAGGAATTTGACCTGCTGGCCCCCCTGGACGGCGGCGGGCAGACGTTTGCCTACCGTTGGCAGGACTGCCCGGTGCTCGCCGCGCTGGACCTGGGCCGCTACCCCGCCTATACCGACGACGGCACGGTGTTTTTGGACGGTGCGCAGGCGGTACAGGGCCTGTACGCGGCCCGCCGCCTGCCCGCCGCGGGCGAAACGCCCCCCGCCGAGGCGGCGTTCTGGCAGGCCCTGACGGCGGGCGCGGCGCCCCCCGCCTGAAAATAAATACACAGCCCTTTTGCCGCGTCAGGCACGGGGCGGGCCGTCCGGCCCGCCCCGTGCCTGTTTTTGCACAAAAGCAGCCTTGTTTACAGCGATACCAGCTGCCCGCCGGGCACGGCGGCCTTTTGCCCGCCGGCCTCCACCCAGACGGTGCAGGCCGAGGGGTTGTAGACCTTGTCCCCCGCCGCCGTGAACTGCAGGCGCTGCGCGGCGTCCATATACTCCGCGATCTCGATGTTGGTGGCGTACCAGATGTCCTCATGCCCCGCCATCATGGCGCAGAAATCCTCCATCACGTCCCAGTTGCCATAGTCGGTAAATTCATAGCTGTGGCCCCAGACGTACATCATGTACAGGTACTGCGTCTTGTGCAGGGCCAGGAAGTCCTTCCCGCGCCGCAGCAGGTCCTGGTTGTGGTGGCAGGTGCCGGCCCAGGCGTACCAGTCCTCCGGCATGGCAAAGCTGCCGGTGGTGGGCACCACGCGCGCATAGCGGATGCCCAGCGCGGGCAGCAGCGCCATGATCTGCCTGCTGTAGGAGCCGTTGGGGTACGCAAGCCCCCGCACCGGGCGGCCGGTCACGCGCTCAAGGGTAAGGCGGTCGCGCAGGACCTCCAGCGCCACCTGCTCGGGCGGGAGGCGGGCGATGGTGGGGTGCAGGTAGGTGTGGCAGGCGATCTCGTGGTTTTTGTACAGGGCCGCGTACTCGCTCTGGGGGATGCGCTTTTCGTCGCCCTGTATCCCGCCGTTGAGGTTGAAGGTGCCCCGGATGCCGTACCGGTCAAACAGCTCTACAAGGCGGCGGTCCTCCTGCCGGCCGTCGTCATAGCTCATCGTCAGCACCTTGTGCCGCCCGCCGGGGAAGCAGATGTAACTGTTTTTCAGCGTTTGTTCAAGCATTTTTGTGTGCCTCCGTTTTGCATGGGGTCAGGCCTCGCCGGGGCCGCGGCCGCCAAAGACGGTGCGCAGGTAGCGCAGGCGCGCATCCCGGCTGCCGCGCAGAAGCCGGGCGAACACGGCCGCCGCCGTCTGCGCGCCCGCGCGGGTGAGGTGCACGCCGTCCGGCTGGTACAGCGCGGCGCTGCGGCGCGGGCCCATCTGGGCGCACACCGCCGCCATCGCCGCGCCAAGGTCGAGGCAGGGCAGGCCCTCGGCCGCCGCGAACTGCCGCATGGCGGCGGTGTGGGCGGGGGCGGCTTCGCCGTGCAGCGTGGGGATGGGCGTGACGAGGAGCAGCTGCGCGCCTTTTTCCGCCGCCGCCTGCGCGTACTGCCGCAGGCAGCCGGCAAAGGCTTCCGGCGTGGTGCCGCGCTCGGGGTGGGTGGGGTCGGCGTCGTTGTGGCCGAACTGCACGGCCAGGAAGTCCCCGCAGGCGAGCTGCCGCGCGATGTCCTGCAGGCGGCCCTCCTCGAGGAAGGTGCGGCTGCTGCGCGCGCCGATGGCGCAGTTGTCGATGATGAGCTCCGGCAGCAGATAGCGCCGCTGCTGCGGGTAGGGGCAGCCGGGGCGGCGGGCCTCGGTGCAAAGCGCGCCGCCGCACGCCTGTGCCGCCAGCGCCTGCCCCCAGCCCCACTGCCCGCCGGGGGCAGGCTCCGCATAGGTCTGCATGGTGGAATCCCCCGCCAGGTACAGCACCGGGCGGGCGGCCTGCGCGCGCAGCACGTCGGCAAAGTTCATATCGCTGGCATAGTAGAACGACGGGTACACCGGCTGGTTGTAGCAGTTGTTCTGCCACGCCACGCCGCAGCGGTACTGCGGGTCCTGCATGAGGGTGTACAGCTTGTGCGGCGCGTCGTCGGTGGCGGTGTAGATGCGGATGGCGCTGTCATCGGCAAGGCGCAGCAGCAGCTCCTCGCGCCAGTCGCCAAAGATATCCGCCACAAGGCAGGGGTTGGCCTTGGTGCCGTTGTTGGTGGCGGTGCCCTGGGGCTCCAGCAGCGTGCCGCGGCGCACATCGCACACGCGGCCGATCTGCCGGTTTTCGGCGTGCTCGCCCAGATAGTCCGGCCCGTCGGTGAACTGGGTGGTCAGGTCGCCCGCCCAATAGATGCGCATATTGGTGGAGGGGGCCGGCACGTCCAGCGGGTTGCCCTTGCAGTCCATCACGTCGTTGACCCAGACCTGCAGCCCGCGCACACCGTCCACGATGTCGCCCACCATGCAGCGGCCGAGATCCCCCTCGAAATACTCGCCGAAATAGACGCCGCCAGTCTCGGCATCGCGCAGGGCGTAGCCGTAGGGGGCCGCCTTGCCTTCCTCAAAGACGTTGAAGATCTCAAAGCCGGGGCGGTCGGGGTCGATGTCCGCCACGTGCATGGAATCGCCGTGCCCCAGCTTGGCATCGCGTCCGTCCGGCAGGGTGCCGCGGGCGGAGTAGAGTACGCTGCCGTCATGGTCCACCGCCGCGGCGCCGTACACGATCTCCATGCGGCCGTCGCCGTCGATGTCGGCGGCCGAGATGCTGTGGTTGCCCTGCCCGGCCAGCGCGCCGCAGTGCGGGTCGGTGCCGGCGTCGGCCTTTTTCACGGCGTTGAAGGGGTTGTCCATGCGCACAAAGCCGGTGTCGCAGCACCACACCTCGTGGAATTTGTTGGCAAAGAAATCATACGCCACCACGCAGGCGCG
Organism: uncultured Gemmiger sp.; assembly: GCA_947629015.1. Classification (GTDB taxonomy): domain Bacteria; phylum Bacillota; class Clostridia; order Oscillospirales; family Ruminococcaceae; genus Gemmiger. The sequence continues at coordinate 22,981 of CANRCB010000008.1, read as the reverse complement.
GGTATAGTACCCGCGGCAGGCGATGAGATAGGGGCGCTCCCCGTCCAGGTAGGCCACGCCCGCGAGGAAACGGTCCACGCGGTTGCAGGGCTCGATGCGCCGCCACGCGTAATCGCCCCAGAGCAGGCCGTCGTCGGTGCGGGCGGGCTTGTAGGGGATGGTGTCCAGCTCACGGCCCATGCCGTCGAACATGGTCAGGTATTCGGGGCCGCGGTAGATAAACCCCTCGAACTCCCACAGGCGGTTTTTGGGGTCGCGCTGCGGCGCCCATTCCCGGATAAAGTAGTCCGCCAGCTGTTCGGCGTCCTGCCGGGCCAGCGGGTACTCGAACCGCTGCGGGATGCCGAAGCATTCCTCCAGCGTGGCGGGCCAGTGCCCCGCCGCCACCTCGGGGTGGAGGTGCCAGCCGGCAAACATATCGATGAGGTGTTCGCGGTATTCCTGTGCCGTGCAGACGTAGTCGTCGCCGTGGGAATAGCCGGCCTCGATGTCCGCCTGCGGCATGGTGACGAAACGGCGGCTCAGCACGCTGCCGTCGGGGGCAAAGCGGGTCATGCAGGTGCCGGGCGCGGTCTTGAGGGCCATCTCGGCCCGGCCGTCGCCGTTGAAATCATACACCATGAACTGGGTGTAGTGCGCCCCGGCGCGGATGTTGGGGCCCATGTCCAGCCGCCACAGCAGCGTGCCGTCCAGGCGGTAGCAGTCCAGGATGCAGCGGCCGGTGTAGCCGCGCTGGCTCACGTCTTTGGAGTTGCTGGGGTCCCACTTGACGATGAACTCATACTCGCCGTCGCCGTCCACGTCACCCACGCTCATATCGTTGGCGTGGTAGGTGTAGGCCTCGCCGGCGGGGGTCACGCCGTCCGCCGGGCGCTGCAGCGGCAGGTCGATGTAGTCCTGTGCCCAGGGCGCCACCGCGCGGCAGGGCGGCTGCTCCACACCCGCGTACACGGCCGCCACCGCGTAGGTATCCGCCGCGGTGCCCTGTGCGTCACGGTAGCTGGTGCGGTCGGCCACGGTGGCAAGGGGGGCGCCGTTTTTGTACACGACGAAATCCGCCCCCGCCAGGCCGGTGTCGGTATAGCCGTTGACCTCGCTGCGCAGCAGGCGCCAGCTCAAAAACACGCCGCCGCCCGTGCACACCGCCACAAGGCCCCGGCCCAGCGCCTCCAGCTGGGGGCGCGGCGCGTCGGCCACCGGCGTGCGCACCGGCCCGCCCTCGGCGATAACGGCGCCGGCCCCGTCCAGGGCCTGCACCCTCAGGTAATAGGGGATGTTCAGCGCGCGCGGGAAGCGGCAGCGCGGCTCGGTGACGGCGGGCAGGGGCTTATAGTACTGCGCCGCTGTGCTGCGGTCGGACCACAAAACACGGTAGCTGTGCGCACCGGGCACGCGGTCCCACACCGCGGTCACGCCGTCGTGCGCCAGCCCCTCCAGGCGGATGGGCAGTTCCTTTTGCATAGCGGGCCTCCTTCCAAGGCTGCCGGCATACCCCGGCAGACGGAGCGCGCGGCCTGCGCGGCAGGCCGCGCGCTCCCTTTGCCGGCGGGGCCGGCACTGGACCAATGCAGGGGCGCCGCGAGCGCTGTGCAGCGTTCGCGGCGCCCCCTTGTGATCCGGTCAGTTATCGGTTGCTTTGGTGCCGGTGGTCATCAGCCGGCGTGGTAAAGCTCGTTGACCTCTTCCTTAACGGCAGCGCCGCCCTGGCCTTCCCAGGTCTGGACAGCCTTCTGGAAGCCGTCCCAGTCAATGGCGCCGGTGATGTACTGGGTGCGGGCGTCGTTGATGGTCTGGGTGAGGATGGTGCCGTTGTTGATGTTGGTCTCGGACATGCTCAGGTACGCCTCGGCGGGGTTGAACACGGCCACCGCAGCGCTGCGCTCCATGGCCTCGGTGCAGGCGACATAGGGCTCGGTCTGCGCGCCGCCGATGGCGCCTTCGAGGTTGTACGGGATGTACGCAACAGCCTGGTTCAGGCCCTGCTGCGGGTAGCTGGCCTGCTCGAGGTCCTCATGCATGATGGCGGCGCCGGTCTCGTCGATCTCGTAGGTGACGCCCTCGATGCCGTAGTCGGCCAGGGCGCGCATCTCGACGCTGTTCATCTGGTCAAGGAACTTCAGGCAGTTCTTGACGTCGTCCTCGGTCTTGGCGCCGTCCTTGGTGATGAGGAAGTAGCCGTTGTAGACCTGCACGGCAGCGGTGTGGCCGCCGACCGGGCCGACAAGGTTCATGCTGGCATACTCATCGGGGTTGACAACGCTCTTGATGTCGTTCTGCTGGAAGGACAGCCACGCACGGCGGCCGGCGCTGTCCAGGCAGTCGACGATGGCGCCGGCCTCGCCGCTCTGCACCTTCTGGCCCCACTCGCTGGTGGGCACGGTGATGAAGTCGGAGCGGATGATGCCTTCGTCATAGCACTTCTTCAGCCAATCGACGGCGGTCTTGTACTCTTCGGTCTCAAAGACGGGGACGAGGTCGCCGTCCTTCTCGACCCAGCCGTAGCCGCAGCCGAACCAGGTCAGGATGATGTCCATCCAGCCGGTGTACTCACCGACGGCCTCCAGGCCGTAGGTGTCGTCCTTGCCGTTGCCGTCGGGGTCATTGTGGGTGAACTTGTCGAGCAGGTCATAGACTTCCTCGGGGGTGTCGGGGGTCTCGGTCACGCCGACGGCCTCCGCCCAGTCCTGCCGGTAGCTCAGGCCGTAGCGGCCGGTGTTGCGCAGCTTGGGGATGCCGATGATCTGGCCGTTGACGGTGAGGATGTCATAGACGTCCTGCGGGGCCTGGGACAGGTAGGGGTAGTCGCCGCTGTCCAGGAAGGGCTTGAGGTCCCAGAACGCGCCCTGCTGGGCGGCCTGGATGACGGTGCCGGTGATGGAGCCGGTGGCCGCCAGGACCATGGGCATATTGGCGCGGTCCATCAGGGTCAGGCCAAAGGTGTCGCCGTAGGCGTCGCTGGCCATGGGCTGCCACGCCACGCTCACGCCGATGGCCTTCTCATACGCTTCGCGGATGGCGGGGAACCCGTCGCGGGTGTCCACCAGCTCGCCGCCGAAGTAGGACGGGACCATGAAGGAGATGAGCGGATAGCCCGAGTCGGACATGCCGAGGCTGCTGGTCGGGCCCTGTTCAGCATCACCGCCCTCGGCGGGGGTGCTGGCCGGGGTGCTGGCACCGGACGGTGCCGCGGCGCCGCCGGACGAGGTGCCGGAACCGCCGCAGGCGGCCAGCAGGCTCGTGACCATGGCCAGCGCCAGGATCAGGGAAAGTGCTTTTTTCATTGTGTGCCTCCTTAGTATTGTTCAAACAGCTAACTCCATAACTGTCGGAGCCAAAAAGGGGTTGCGGGCTTTTAACCCTTGACCGCGCCGACCATGACGCCCTGCGTGAAGAACTTCTGGATGAAGGGGTACACGAGCAGGATGGGCATGGTGGCGACCACGGTGGTGGCCATGCGCACCGCCTTGGTGGGCGGGCTGCCGTAGGCACCCCAGTCAAAGCCGGTGTCCTCGGCGGCGGAGCCGGTGAGGAAGATGATGCGCCGCAGCACGATCTGCACAACTTCCATCGACTGGTCGTTGATGTACATCATGGCGTTGAAGTAGGCGTTCCAGTGGCCGACCGCGTAGAACAGCGAGACGGACGCCAGCACCGGGGTGGACAGCGGCAGGATGATGCGCACAAAGGTGAGCAGGTCGTTGGAGCCGTCGATGGTGGCGGCCTCCTCCAGCTCCAGCGGCAGGCCCTGGAAGTAGTTTTTGATGATGATCATGTTGAACGCGCTCATCGCGCCGGGCAGCCACAGCGCCCAGAAGGTGTTGCGCAGGTTCAGAATGTTGGCGATCAGCAGGTAGCTGGGCACCATGCCGCCGCCGAACAGCATGATCACGATGACCATGTTCATGAAGAAGTTGCGCCCCTTCAGGTACGGGCGGGACAGCGGGTACGCCATCGTGCAGGACACGAACATATTGATGAGCGTGCCGACGACGGTGACGATGACGGAGTTTTTCAGGCCGTTGAAGACCGAGCCGTCACGCGCGATGTACACATAGGCGTTGAAGGACCACTCATGCGGGATGATGAAGAACGGGCGTTCCAGGATCTCGCGCTCGGTGGCGAAGGACGCGCCGAACACGTACAGGAAGGGCAGCACGCACAGCAGCGCGCACGCCGCCACAAAGATGTACAAGATCACCTGGACGACCTGGTCGCCGGGGGAGCGTTTGTCGAACGCGCCGGTGGCCTTGATGTGCTCAGGGTTGTTGGTTTTGGTCACAGCAGGCATGTCTGGCACCTCCTATCAGTACAGGCCGCTCTCGCCAAGGGCTTTGGCGACGCGGTCGGCGCTCAGGACCATGATCAGGCTGACGATGCTCTTGAACAGGCCGGCGGTGGTGGCCAGGGAGTATTGCCCCTGCGAGACGCCGCGCGTGTAGACGTAGGTGTCGAACACCTCGGCCACCTTGCGGTTCATCGAGTTCTGCATCAGGAAGATCTGCTCGTAGCCGGTGTTCAGCAGCGCGCCGACCTTCATGATGAGCATGATGACGATGGTGCCGCGGATGGAGGGCAGCGTGACGTGCCACATCAGGTTCCAGCGGCCGGCGCCGTCGATCTTGGCGGCCTCATACAGCTCGGTGTCGACACCGGACAGGGCCGACAGGTAGATGATGGTGCCGTAGCCGGTCTCCTTCCAGATGTTCTGGCCCACGATCAGCGCCACGAACAGGTTGGGGTCCGACAAAACATCGGGGCCTTTGCCGCCCATGATCTGCGCGAGGAAGTTGTACACAACGCCCTCGGTGGTGCTGAAGAGCTGGAAGGTCAGGGTGGCCACGATGACCAGCGAGACAAAGTGCGGGATGTAGACAAACGTCTGGGACAGGCGCTTGAACCACATACAGCGCAGCTCGTTGAGGATCAGGGCCAGGATGATGGGCGCCGGGAAGGCGATCAGCAGGTTGGCGATGGAGATGGCCAGCGTGTTGCGCAGCAGGTCAAAAAAGTCCGTGCCGGTGAACAGCAGCTTGAAGTTGTCAAAGCCGACCTTCGGGCTTTTGATCAGGCAGTCCACGATGCTGGTGCCGGCGTAGGGGCTGAAGTTCTCGAACGCCATGACCAGGCCGCCCATGGGCAGGTAGCAGAACACCAGCATCCACACCACACCGGGTACCAGCATGATGTACAGCCAGTAGTGCTGCCGCAGCGCCTTGCCCCATGTGTTGTGCTTGCGGGCCAGCTCGCGCAATTCTTTCTCATCGGGTGCCAAAGCGGCGGAATTGCTCATACGGTTTCCTCCTATCATCGATCGATTTTACGGCCACCGCGCCGCCAGAGCGGCGTTTGGGCCGTGCCAAAGGGGCGTGCGGCCGGCTTTGCCCCGCCTGCCGCGGAAAGCCGCGGGCCGCCGGCAGGGCCCCGCCGGGCACCGCACGGGCGGGCAGCGGTGGCCCCGCACCGGTACCCGCACTGATACACCACCATTTTACTGCGCCCTCCCCACGCCGTCTATGCGTAAAAGGCCGTTAATTATGCGATTTCGGCTTTTTATTTTCTGGGCAGCCCACTTTTTTCCTGTCTTTTTTCTGCCGCGATATGCAGATTTTCTGGGAAAAGCCCGAATTTTTTGCCCCCGTCTTTGAGAATTATGGACAATTTTTCTTTTTAATTGTTGTGCAGCCTGCCAAATCAAAGCCGTTTTTGCGTGGCCCGCTTTCCATCGCCGGCCCGCCGTGCTACAATAAGGTGTATCCGCGCGCGGGGCCGCCCGCGCCATCCCTTTTGTTGAGGTAGTGCTTATGGCCAGGAACCCCCGCCCCGCCATCGAATGCCGCGATTACGACCTTCCGCCTGACCTTCCCATCCGGGCCATCACCGGGGAGGACTGGCGCATCTCCGACATCCGCTCCGATGTGCTGCATTTCCACAACTGCCTGGAGATCGGGCTGTGCCACTCCGACAGCGGCTTTCTGGAATTTTCCGACGCCCGCTGCCCCTTTGGGGCCGGCGATGTCACGCTCATCGCCAGCGGCACGCCGCACACCACCTATTCCGCCCCGGGGCAGGCCAGCCGGTGGAGCTATCTTTTTGCGGACATGGCCTCCCTTGTGGATCCCGCGGTGGCCCCGCTGGGCCCGCCGCAGGTCCGGCTGTACAACGGCCGGCTCATCGTGAGCGCGAAGGAAGACCCCGCCCTCGGCGTGCTCGTGGAGGAGATCGTGCGGGAGATGACGGAGAAGAAGCCCAACTACAAGCCCGCCGTGCGCGGCCTTTTTGACGCGCTGATGTGCAAGTTTTTCCGCCACGTCACCCGGCTCGACGCCTTTGGGAGCGATTCGCCCATGCTCATCTCGCCGGCGCTGCGCTACATCGACAGCTGCTACATGGACCCCTTCACCATCGAGGACCTTGCCGCCATGTGCAAGGTGAGCGCGTCGTATTTCCGCCATGTCTTTACCGAGACGGTGGGCGTGGGGCCGCTGGAATACCTCAACCGCACGCGGGTCATCCGCTCCTGCACGCTGCTGCAGACCACCAACCTGTCCATCGTGGAGGTGTGCGAGGCGGTGGGGTTCCGCTCGCTGTCCAGCTACAACCGCCATTTTTCCGAGATCATGGGCCAGCCGCCCACCGCGTGGCGCCGCCACATCCATCTGGAGCAGCCCGCCGCCCCGCCGCCGCGCTACAGCGGCTGGCTGACGCCGCCCCGGATGGAGCCGCGCCGCCCCGCCCGCGCCGAGAAGGCGGAGAAATAAAAAAAGGAGGGGAAGACCCCCTATGGCACTGTTTCGACCGGATTTTAACCGCCCCGGCCCCGGCGTTGACCCAAACGCCCCGCGCAAGAAGGGGCTGGCCCGCTTGTGGGAGATCTTCTCCCGCGATACCCTCGGCCTGCTGGCGGCGGGGGCGCTGGCGGCGGTTTCGTCGCTTGTGTACATCGTGAGCATGATGATCAGCATCGACAGCCACGGCCTTATCCTTGTTTTGACCGTCTGCCCGCTGGGCGGTATGCTGGCGGCGCCGCAGATCTGCGGTTTGGCCGATACCATCCTGCGCGCTTTGCGGGATGAGCCGGGCTACTGGTGGTCCACCTACCGCCGCGCTTGGCGGCAAAACGTCAAGGGCACGCTGCTGCCCGGCGCCTTCGGCGGGCTGCTGTTCGGGTTCCAGATGTTCATCCTGGCGCACGCCGACCTTGTGGAGATGGACCTGTTCCTGCTGGCGGCCATGGTGCTGGGGGTCATGCTCAGCACCGCCATCGCCACCTGGCTGGTGCCGCAGCTGGTTCTGATGGAGCTGCCGCTGGCCCGGGCGCTGCTCAACGCCATGCTGATGTGCGTGGGCCACCCGCTGAAAACGCTGGCCGCAACGCTTTTGCAGCTGCTGTACTGGGCGTTTATCGTCATCACCTTCCCGTTTTCCTCCATCCTGTTTTTGCTGGTCAATTTCTGGCTGCCGGAGCTGCTCACGCTGATGCTGCTCTACCCGGTGCTGGACGATACCTTCCACATCGAGGAGGGCAGCCGCGCCCTGCAGGCGCAGCGGTACCCCGGCCCGGAGGCGGATACACAGGCCGGCCCCGACGCGGGCACCGGCGCGGGAGGTGAGCCCTGATGCCGTGGGTGACCAAGCGCAGCACCGAGACTTATGAAAAGGAGCCCGAGCGCACCTACACCCGGCAGGAGCGCATCCGCAACTGGTGGGACTACCACACCGGCTGGGTGGTGCTGGGCATCGCGGGGGCGGTGCTGGCGGTGTTCCTTGTGCGGGATATGTTTTTCCGCCCCCGGCCGGATTACTGCATCGGCTATGTGGGCACCGGGGAGCTGCCGGCCGAGGTGGGCGCCGCGCTGGCCGAGGGCATCGCGGCCCTGGGCGTGGATGTGAACGGCGACGGGCGCGTGCGGGTGGAGATCCTGAGCTACCAGATGGCCTTTGACGAGCAGGGCGTGCTGGACGTGGACGCCACCTCGTCGGGCATGACGCGGCTGACCGGGGATCTGATGTCCGGCGAGCTGTACACCGTCCTGCTGGAGGACCCTGAGGGCTTCCAGCGGCGCATGGGCGCGCTGTGCTACCTGGACGGGCACAACCCGGCCGCCGACGCCCCCACCGCCGAGGCGGAGAACTGGCAGCAGATGGCCTACCGCTGGGAGGACTGCCCGGTGCTGGCCGGGCTGGACCTTGGCACCTACACGCAGTTCTTTGACCGGGACGAGACCCCCATCGACGGCCAGACCGCCCTGCGGGGCGTCTACGTGGCCCGCAGGGCGGTCTGGAATGAGGAACAAAAAGCCGCGGCCGCGGCGGACGAAGCGCTGTGGCAGGCGCTGACCGCCGGCGCGGCGCATTAGCAGAAAAAAGGGCCGCGCCCGGTGCCGTTACCCGCCGCGGCGCTCCAGCACCAGCTTGTAGCGGTGCGCGGTGCGGTAAAAGACGACGACGAACAGCACGCACAGCACGAACCATGCCGCCGCCAGCAGCAGCCCCAGCAGGGCCGCGGTGGGCACGAACAGCCCCAGCAGCACGAACAGGTAACTGCCCAGCCACACCACCGAGAGCCAGACGCGCCAGCGCTCCAGCACCTTGCTGTTGAGCGGCAGGCCGAGCGTGCCCTCCAGGTCCTGCACGCCGCTGACGAGCAGATAGAGCAGCAGCACCTGGGCGATCAGCTCCGCCAGGCTCAGCACGGCGCCGGGCAGCCCGGTGGGCAGCAGCACCCGCATGGCGGTGCCGTACACCGCCAGCACCGCGCACAGCACGATGCCGCGGGAAAAAGCGCGGGAGGCGCCCCGCAGGCGGAACAGGCCGATGGCGATGAGCAGGTAGCCCAGCGCATCCGGCAGAAGGTCCACCGTGTATGCGCCCACCTGGAGGTTGTAGTAAAAAAACACGAAGATCAGCCCTGTGGCGATGAGATACATGGGGCGCACCTTCCTTTCCGCCGCGGCGCCGCTGCACGGCCCGCGGCTGTGACACACAGTATACCAAACGCGCGCGGGCAAATCAAGCGCAGCGGCGCCGGCGGCCCTGGCATCCGCCCGGTGTGTCAAAAAAGCGCTTTTATGGGTAGATTTGCAGGGCGGGGGCTTTTGCCCGCGGCGCCATGCGCCGCGCAAAGCAAATTTTTATCGCCCGATAAAAAATTTGCTTTGGCAAAAACGTCCCGGAGCGCAGCGCCGCAAAGCGGCGCGCAGCGAGGGCGTTCCGAAATGGGCGGCGCGCGCACGCGCGCCATAAGAGGATGCCGGGCACCCGTTTGCGCCGCGGCGGGCTCAAGGGCCCGCCCTACACGCTTCCCTATGGCAGCGGCCGTTTTTACAGTCTCACCGGCCCGCAGCGTGTCGAGAAACTCGACACGCTGCGGGCCGGTTGCTGTTTTTTTCAGGCTTTGCGGCACAGTATGTACTGGTACGGCGCCAGCGTGCAGTGCGCGGGGGCGGCCGCCCCGCCGGTGACGAGGTCGGTGTAGGGGCCTTCGGCCGCGTCCAGCCAAACCTCCTGCCCGGCGCCGGTAAAGTTGAACAGGCCGATAAGGTCCTGCCCGTCGGCCTGCCGGCGGATCGCCAGCACATGGTCGTTGTGGGTATCCCACGTCGTGACCCACGCGCCGGGGGCAAAGCAGGGCTCGGCGGCGCGCAGCGTTTCCAGCCGGCGCAAACCGTCCCAAAGGCGCTGCTGCACCGTGCCGAGCCGCGTGCGCAGCGCGGCGTTGCCCCAGTTGAAGGGCGTACGGTGCAGGTTGCGGCTGTCCTCGGCGAGGGCGGGGTCATCGCGGTAGGCCCAGCCGTTGAGCTGGCCGATCTCGTCGCCGCTCGAAAGCATGGGGAAGCCGGCCATCGTCATCATGGCGGCGTGCATCATCAGATCCCGCCGGATGCCCAGCGCGACCTGGGCCTCGTCGCCCTCGTCCAGGCCCTTCTCGATGCCGCACAGGCTGGCGGTGGTGCCGCAGGTGCGCGCATCGCCGGTGGCGGGGTCGTAGTTGTAAAGCTCGCCCTTCGCCCAGCTGCCCGGAAAATCGCCCTTATAAAACGTATACAGGTATTTTTTGTGCAAAAGCGGGTCCTGCCCGATGCTCTGGCCGTAAGCCTCGTCCAGGCCCCAGCCGATGTCGTCGTGGCAGCGCAGGTAGTTGACGAACCGGCAGTGCGGCGGCAGGCTGTTGAGCGCGTCCAGCTGGTGTTTGAGCTGGCGCACATCGCCGGAGGCCAGCGCGCTCCACTGGGTGCACATGGTGGAGGAATTGTACAAAAGGTGGCATTCCGGCTTTTCCGGCGTGCCGAAATAGGCGGCCAGCTCTTTGGGCGCCATGACCACCTCGCCCTTGAGCAGCACACCGGGGCAGACGGTATCGGTGATGAGGCGCAGCATACGCATGACGGTGTGCACCTGCGGCAGGTTGCGGCAGGTGGTGCCCAGCTCCTTCCACAGGTAGGGCGTGGCGTCGATGCGCAGCACCTCGACCCCGAGGTTGGCCAGCCCCAGCATGGCCGCCGCCATCGCGTTGAACACCGCCGGGTTTGCATAGTTGAGGTCCCACTGGTAGGGATGGAAGCTGGTGAGCACCCATTTTTGCATCTCGGGGCACCAGGTAAAGTTGCCGGGTGCGGTGTTGGGGAACACCTGCGGCACCGTCTTTTCGTACTCGTCGGGCACGGTGCGGTCGGGGTAGCAGTGGTAGTATGCCTGGTATTCCGCCTCGCCGGCTTTGGCGCGGCGCGCCCATGCGTGGCTGTCGGCCGTGTGGTTGAGCACGAAATCCAGGCACAGGCTGATGCCCCGCCGGCGCATGGCCGCGGTCAGCTGCGCAAGGTCGGCGTTGGTGCCAAGGGGCGGGTCCACGGCGGTGAAATCCTCCACCGCGTAGCCGCCGTCGTTGTCGGGGTGCGGCATTTTGAGCAGCGGCATCAGGTGCAGGTAGGTAACGCCCTGTTCGGCCAGGTAATCCAGCTTTTGCGCAAGGCCGCGCAGATCCTTGGCGAAAAGGTCGGTATACATCGTCATGCCGAGCATTTTCCCCTCAAGGAACCAGCCGGGCGCCTTTTCGCGCGCCGTGTCCAGGCGTTTGAGGGCGGGGCTGCGGGCGGCATACGCCGCCCGCAGCTCATCTTCCAGTTCGCGGAGCTTGCCGCGGTCACGGTAAAGCTCCATGTACAGCCATTCCAGTTCTTCCCGGCAGGCGGCCAGGCGCCGGGCAAAGGTTTCCGCCGCCACGGCTCAGCCCGCGGCCGCGAAGGCGGCGGCGCCGGTGCCGGCGATGCGGCCGAACACCACGAAATCACACACCGCGTTGCCGCCGATGCGGTTGCCGCCGTGCACGCCGCCGGTCACCTCGCCGGCCGCGAACAGGCCGGGGATGGCCGCGCCGGCGGTATCCAGCACATGGGTGCCGGTGTCGATCTTGAGGCCGCCCATCGTGTGGTGGATGCCGGGGGCGATCTTGATGGCGTAGTACGGCGCCAGCGAGAGGTCGTCGTCCATGCCGTTGTTGCGGCCGAACTCGGCGTCCTCGCCGGCGGCCACGGCGGCGTTCCACGTCTCCATCGTGGTGACGAAGTTGGCCGCGGCGTCGCCGGTAAGTCCCATCGCCTCGGCAAGGCCCTCGTAGGTATCCGCCTGCACGGTCAGGCCGCTGGCGATGTATTTCTGGGTGGATTTGAGGTCGTTGACGATGCGCTGGTCAAAGATGATGTAGGCGTAGGCGCCCGGCTGCTCCAGCTCGGCGTTGGAGACGGCGTCACGGGTGGACATATCGTTGGTGAAGCGCTTGCCCTCGGCGTTGACAAGGATGCCGCCCATGCTGCGCACGCTCTCGGAGACGAGCAGGCCCGTCTCCTGATAGACGGTCGGGTGCAGCTGGATCTGCTCCATGTCCACGGTGTCGGCACCCACGGCCTCGGCCATGAGGATGCCGTCGCCGGTGGCGCCCGCGTGGTTGGTGGTCACGGCGCCGGCCAGCTCGGGCTTGTAGGAGGTCATCATGTCAAAATTGGCGCCAAAACCGCCGGTGGCCAGGATGACCGCCTTGGCGTTGATGGTGTAATCGTGCGCCTTGTCATGCGCAAGGACGCCCGCCGCCTTGCCGTCGGCCATGATAAGCTCGGTGGCCTCGGTGTTGAGCATGACGGTGATGCCCATCTTGTCACAGGTCTCGTTGAGCTTGGCGACGAGGAAGCTGCCCACGGCGCTGCCGTCCTCGGGCTCATGCAGGTATTTGTGCTGGGTGCCGCCGGTGGCCGCCACCTTGGGCAGCTCGGCGCCGATGCCGGCCAGCCAGTCGATGGCGTCGGAGCTTTGCTCCGCCATGGTGGTGACCAGGTCGATATCGTTGATGTTATGGCCGCCGTTCATCGTATCTTCGATGAATTCCTGCACGCCGCTGTCGGTGATGCCAAGCGCCGCCTGGTATTTGGTATCGGCCGCGTTCATGCCGCCGGTGGCTTTGAGGCTGTTGCCGCCCACCATCGGCATCTTCTCCAGCACGATGACCTTGGCGCCGTCCTGCGTCGCCTGTACGGCGGCGGTCAGGCCCGCGCCGCCGGCGCCGACGATGACGACGTCACAGTCCAGCGTTTCGGGGGTGCGCTCGCCCGCCTCTGCGGCGGTGACTTCCTTTTCAAACGCCGATACGTCCAGCCCGGCGTTTGTGAGCGCGTCGCGCACGCCGTCCTTGATGGCGTCGGAGGTGACGGTGGCGCCGGCGATGCTGTCCACCAGCACGCTGTTGGCGGCCACGATGGCGCCGGGTATCTCGGCCACCGCGACGGTGCCGATGCCCTCCGTCTCGTTGTGGGAGGTGACGGACACGTTGTAGATGGTGGATGCGTCCGCCGTGACGGAGACCACAACGTCGCCGTCGATGCCCTGCCCGACGCCGCTGGCGGTCACCTTGCCGCTGAGCGCGTCGAGCACGCCGACCTGTGTGGCCAGGCTTGCGGCCACGATGCCCGCGAGCCCCAGCGCCATCAGGCCGCCGATGAGGTTCTTCCTGTCTTTCATAGGGACTCTCCTTTTCCTCAAAAAATAACTGCGGGGGAGGGCTGCCGCCTTCCCCCCGCAGCCTGTGCTGTGCTTATCATACCAGAGAAGCATACCGGTTGTCCACCGGTTGTGAAAAATTTATCCGCCGCAGACGGCCTCCACCTGCGCCCGCTCCGGCATGGCGCGCAGCGCGCCTTTTCTGGTGGTGACGATGTAGGCCGCCGCGTTGGCAAACTTGAGCATGGCGGTCAGATCGGCCCCGCTCAAATCCTTGAGGCCGTGCTCCAGCACGAAATTGAGCACGCTGGCGCAGAAGGTATCGCCCGCGCCCGTCGTCTCGATGGTGCCGCCGAGATGGTAACCCGGCACAAAGACGTGTTTGTCCTGATAGTAGCTGTGGCTGCCGTCCGGCCCGGCCGTGACGTTGAACACCGTGATGTTGGGGTATTTGGCGCGCAGCATCGCCGCGCCGGTGTCGAAATCCGTCTGCCCGGTCATAAATTCCAGCTCGTTGTCGGCGATTTTGAGGATATCGCACTGCGAAAGGCCCCAGTCGATTTGCTCTTTCGCGTTGTCCATGCTGTCCCACAGCGGCGGGCGGAGGTTGGGGTCAAAGGAGACGAGCGCCCCGCCCGCCTTTGCCAGCGCCACCGCGCGTTTGGTGGTCTCCCGGATGGCCGGGTGCGTCATCGACAGCGTGCCGAAATGGAAAATTTTCGCGTTTTGAATGGCTTCTTCCGGCAGCTCGTCGGCGCGCAGCAGCATATCGGCGCCGGGGTCGCGGTAGAAGCTGAAATCGCGGTCGCCGCCCGGCAGTGTCTCGACAAAGGCGAGGGTGGTATGCGCGGCGGGGTCGGAGATCAGGTAACTGTCACAGATGCCCACTTCCTTGACCGCCCGGCGCAGCTGGCGGCCGAACAAATCGTCCCCCACCTTGCCGACAAAGGCGGTTTGCTTGCCGCACTTTTGCAGCATTGCCAGCACGTTGCAGGGCGCGCCGCCGGGGCAGGCTTCCAAAATCGGGTTGCCCTGCGCGCTGTCCCCGTTGCGGGTGAAATCGACGAGCAGCTCGCCGAGCGCGACGACATCAAAGGGCTGTGCCATAGCGGTCACACCTCCAAATCATACTTTTCAATATCCATCTGCACCTTGCCGTCGGCAAAGAAGCTGATGCCGTCGGCGTCATTGTCGATGTACATGGTGGCGGTCAGCGTCTGCGCGCCGTCGTTGATGAACACCTCGACGCTGAACAGGTCCAGGATCATGCGGAAGGTGATCTCGCCGCCTTCGCTGCCCGGTACAAGGCAGCGCCGCTGGTGCAAAATGGCCCGGCGGGAGCCGGAGAATTTGCGGTCGATCTTCAAAATGCCCTCGTAGGGGCGGAAGCTGATGGCCGTATGCTGCGCGCCCTTCTGGCGGAAGCGGACGGCGAATTTTTTGTAGAGGTTTCCGGCATCGCCGGGGCGCAGATGTACCGTGATGTCCGCCTTGACGCCGCGCACGCCGGGCAGGGTCACATCGCCCTCGACCTCGACGTTTTTGTATTCCACCTTATTGCGGCGCAGGGCCTCGAGCTCGCGGATGGGCCACTGGTAGAGCCGGCCGTTTTGGATATGGATCTCCCGCGGGAGCGTCATCTGGCCAAACCACGGCGTATGGCGCGCCGCGATGGCCAGGGAATCCCAGTTCTGCATCCAGGCAATCATGATGCGCCGCCCGTCAGGGGCGAGCACCGTCTGCATGGCGTAGAAGTCGATGCCGTAATCGACCGCCTGGTTGGCTTCCTCAACAAACGTTTTTGTCTTTTCGTCGTAATGGCCGATGAGGCACAGGGTGCCGTTGCCGTTGTGGTACTCAAAGCCTTCGGGCAGCATATCCTGCGGGGATGTGAGCAGGACGTGCTTGCCGTCCAGGGCAAAAAAGTCCGGGCATTCCCACATCAGGCCATAGCGGTTGCGGTTTTTGGCGAGGATGCTCTCGAATTTCCAGTGGAAGGCGTCGGGGCTGGAATAGAGCAGGATCTGCCCGCTGCCGTCCGCCGGGCGGCTGCCCACGACGGCGCGGTAGGTGCCGTCCGGCTCGCGCCAGATTTTGGGGTCGCGGAAATCGTGCACGCTGGCGCCCTTGGGCAGGTCGGCGGCGGAGAGGACGGGGTTGTGCTCGTATTTTTCATAGTTGAGGCCGTCGCCCACCGCCACGCACTGCGTCTGGTATTCGACGTTGGTGCCGTCGGGCTGGCGCTCGTTGACGACGCCGGTGTACATGAGCAGCTGACGGCCGTCCGCCAGCTCGACGGCGGAACCGGAGAAGCAGCCGTCGCGGTCGATGAGGGTATCGGGCGCGAGCGCCGCCGGCATATTGTGCCAGTGCAGCAGGTCGTCGCTGACGGCGTGGGCCCAGTGCATGGGGCCCCACTGCGCGCGGTAGGGGTTGTATTGGTAGAAAAGATGGTACTGCCCCTTGTAATAGCTGAACCCGTTGGGGTCGTTCATCCAGCCCACGCGCGCGGGCAGATGGAAGGCGGGGCGGGGTTCATCGGCGAGCATCTGGTCCATGATCTCCTCATGGCGGCGCGCCTCGATGAGAATGTTGCTGTTCATAGCTGGCTCCCTGTCATTGTGAAGATGCCCTTATTATAGCGGAACGCTGGCAGGGCGTAAAGGCTCCTTGGTGAGAAAAGTTCTTTTTTGAAAAGCCCCGCCCCCCTGTCGGGATAGGAGGGCGGGGCGATAGAAGGGAGGAAAATAGATGAGAGCTTTTTTATTGCGCGTCCAGATAGGCGTCAAAGTACTTCTGGTACAGCGCGACGTACTCCTCGATGCCGTAGGCCTTCAGGTCGCTCTGGAACTGCTCCCAGTCGGCGTCGCTGAAGCCGTCCTTGACGGCGCGGCTCTTGAACTCGTTGACGCACTTGCCGATGTCGGCGCCAAGGTTGGAGTCGGTCACGGTGTCTTCCTGGCTCATGAAGAAGTTGGGCAGGCAGTACTTGGCCTTGCAGTCGGGGGTGTAGATCTCCTTGATCCAGTCAAGGCGGTAGGCGGCGTCATCCGGCAGGGTGACGTACTTGCCGTAGTAGCTGTCCAGAACGGCGAGCGGGCCGTTCACGCTCTCGGCCTCGCGGACCTCGACCGGGGAGGCATCGCCCAGAGGCGCGTGGCGCAGCATCGGCTCACCGGCGTCGTTGGTGCTCATCTCAAAGATGTCGAAATCGTCGTCCTCGCCGTAGGTGCCCCAGTTGTTCTGCGGGCTCTGGAGCGGGTCATACATCTGGTCGATCCACTTGGCGATCAGCTCGGGGTTCTGCGCTGTGGCGGTAACGACACAGCGGCCGCGGTTGTAACCGGAGGTGTAGGCGGCGGTGTCGGGGGTGATGCACTTGGTATCCGCCTGGAGCATGGGCAGCGGGGCCCAGCCTTCCAGAGAAGGCGCGACGTTGGCAACGTCCCAGGTGAAGCAGACGCCGTAGCGGCCGCTCTTGCCCTTGGCAACATAGGTGGACCAGTCCTGCGTGAAGGCCTCGGCGTCGATCAGGCCCTCGGCGTACAGCTCATGCAGCCACGCGGTGCCCTCTTTGAAGCCGTCGGACATGGCGTCGCAGACGACCTTGCCGTCATCGGTCACGATCATGTGTTTCCAGGTATCGGGGTCGCCGTAGCCTTCGCCAAAGCCGTTGATGAGGATGAAGGGATCCTGGCCGCCGTCGTTGAGGATGCAGGACATGGGGATGATGTCGCCCTCGATGCCGAACTCAGCCTGCAGCTCGGAGGCATGATCCTTGAACGCCTCGAGCACGGCCTTGAACTCGTCCACGGTGCCGGGCATCTCGAGGCCCAGGAAGTCCAGCCAGGCGGTGTTGATGTAGGGCATATTGTCCAGCAGCTGGATGGCGGTCGTCTGGTAGCCGAGCTGCTCGATCCACGGGAAGGCCCAGATGTGGCCCTCGGTGTCATAGCACATGGCCTTGTATTCCGGCACCTGGTCGAACACCTTGCACAGGTTGGGCATCAGCTCGGGGGTGATGTAATCCTCCAGCGGGATGATGACGCCGTTCTTGGCGTATTTCAGCAGGTCGGCCTCGCCGAAGCCGGCGTTGAAAACGAACTCCGGCAGGGTGCTGGCGTTGGCCATTTCAAGCTGGATCTTGTCGCCCCACTGGTCGCTGGAGATGGCGCTCCACTCGATGTGGACGTTGGTGGCCTCTTCCAGGCGCTTGAAGATGGTGCGGTTGTTGGGGTTGGACTCGGTCGCGGCGGGGTAGTTGGTCATGGCGGTGATGGTAACGCTCTCGGCCAGCGGGAAGGTGACGCTGCGGGCGTCGATATCCTTGGAGTTGCCGACGTTCCCGCCGCCGCCGCCACCGCAGGCGGTCAGCATCGAGGCTGCCATGGCGAAGGCCAGGCCCAGCGCCATGAGTTTGTGCATTTTACGCATAAGTTTCTCCTCTTTCTGTTTGGTTCTATGGTTTTTCCTGCGGGCGGGACGGCCCGCACAGGTACCGGGGGGATGCCCTCCCAAAACGCGCGGCGGCGCAGCCATCGAGGCTTGCAACGCGGGAGCCGCGCCGCCGCGCGGGAGGCATTTTCGGTTTGGGGGCTTGCTCTTTTGCGGTCGAAATTTTCTGCTCTCTTGCGGTGCCCGCATCGCGCTTTTTGGCCTTGCGGCCCTCGCGCTCTGCGACCGCTGCGCCTAAAATTTCTCCCTGTTTCCGCCGCAGGCGGCGGTCGAAATTTTAGCCCTTCACCGCGCCGGCCATGATGCCGCTGTCAAAGTAGCGCTGGAAGAACGGATACATGATCAGCAGCGGCAGGCTGGAGATGATGATGGTCGCGTATTTGAGCAGCTCGGCCAGCTGGGCGCGCTGCGCGGTGGACTGCATGTCGCTCACCATGCCGGGCTCCGGCTGGTTCTGGATCAGGATGGAGCGCAGGACCAGCTGCAGCGGGAACTTGTTGGAGTCACGCAGGTAGATCATGGCGTCGAAGTAGCTGTTCCACATACCGACGAAGCACCACATCGCGATGGTGGCGATGATGGGGGTGCACACCGGGATGAGGATGCGGAAGAAATACACCATCTCGGTGGCGCCGTCGATGGCGGCGGCCTCCTCCAGGTCACGCGGGATGCCCTGGTAGTAGGTGCGGGCCACGATCATGTTCCAAACGCTGAACGCACCCGGCACGATGAGCGCCCAGATGGTATCCAGCATATGCAGGTCACTGATGAGCAGGTAGGTGGGGATGAGCCCGCCGCCGAAGAACATCGTGATCATGTAGATGAGGTTGAAGAAGCCTTTGCCCTTGAAATCGGCGCGGGACATGGGGTACGCCGCCAGCAGCGTGATGACGACCGACAGCGCCGTGGACACGATGGAGTAGAACAGCGCGTTGCGGAAACCGATCCAGATCTGGGAGTTGGTCATGACGCGCTCGTAGGCGGTCAGCGTCCATTTGCTGAAATCAAAGGTCAGGCCCTTGTTCTGCAGGGTGATGGGGTCGACGAAGGAGGCGAGGATGATGTAGATGACGGGCACGACGATCGCCAGCAGGAACAGCCCCAGGATGACGAAAGCAATGATCAAAATGATCTTGTCCTCGGTGGGCTGCTTGGCGAACTCGCTCTTTTTCTTGCGCGGGGCTTCTTGCATAACAGCTTCCATGTTTGTGCGCCCCCTTCTTAATAGATGCCCTTGCCGTCGTTGATCTTCTTGGCAACGGCGTTCATGGAGATGAGCAGGATGACGTTGATTACGGTGTTGAACAGGCCGACGGCCGTCGAGAAGCCGTAGTCACCGTCGATAAGGCCCTTTTTGTACACGTAGGTCGAGATGATCTCGGAGGTGGACATATTCAGGTCGGTCTGCAAAGCGTAGGCTTTTTCAAAACCGACGCTCATCACGTTGCCGACCTGCATGATGAACTGGATCATGACGGTGTCCTTGATGGCGGGCCATTCCACGGCTTTGATCTGCTGGATGATGTTGGCGCCGTCGATGACGGCCGCCTCCTTCAGCTCCTTGCTGGCGTTGGACAGCGCCGCCGTGTAGATGATGGAACCCCAGCCGGCGCCCTGCCAGATGCCGGACGCGATGTAGATGGTGCGGAAGGCGGAGGGCATCGTCATCAGGTTCCAGTTGGTGCCCAGCAGCATGTTGAGCATGCCGGTGGGCGAAAGCAGGATGCGGACGATACCGCAAAGCACGATGACCGAGATGAAGTTGGGCATGTACAGGATGAGCTGCACCTTCTGCTTGATCTTGGAGCTCATGATGCGGTTGAGCAGGAAGGCCAGCAGGATGGGGGCCGGGAAACCCCACAGCAGGCCGAAGATGCTCAGTTTCAGGGTGTTGGCAAGGTAACGCAGGAAGTCCGGGCTGGAGAGGAAGCGCTGGAAATGCCGGAAACCGACCCACTCGCTGCCGAAAACGCCCTTGAAGGGGTTGTAGTTTTCGAAGGCGATCAAAACGCCGCCCATCGGGATGTAGCGGAAGATGATCGTCAGCAAAAACGCCGGGAGCATGAAGATCAGGTACAGCTGCCAGTGCTGCCGCACGTAGACCCACGTGTTGTGCAGTTTGCCGTTCAGGTTTTTGGGCTTGGCGGCAACTGCGGTGGACTTGCTCATAGTATTCCTCCTTCTGTATTTTTGTCGCCGTATCGGTGCTTTGCCTCCCGGGATTGTGCATTTGCACACGCAAACGGCGGGATTACGCCTCTATAGTAGCGCAAGTATGGGCAAATGTCAACACTAATTTTTGCAAATGCACAAAAATATTGTGCATTTGCACTTTACAAATCGAGTTGACGGTGCTACAATGAATCCACTATGAAATCAGATGCATTTGCACAATCTGTGCCCGCCACGTTTGACATTCACACCCCCGCATGGTACGATACCGGTAAGGAAATACCACAGCAGGAGGACGAAATGAAACGGGTGACGATCCAGGACATCGCGGATGCGTTGGGCATCTCGCGCAACACAGTGTCCAAAGCGATCAACAACTCCGGCGGTCTTGCGGAGGCGACACGGGACAGGATCCTCAAAAAAGCGGTGGAGATGGGCTACAAGCAGTTCTCCTATGTATCCATGCTCACCGACGACGCGCTCACCGAAGCGGGGCTGCGCCCGTCGGGCGGCGCGCGGGAGATCGCACTGCTGACCGGCAGCTTCTTCACCCAGTCCAACCATTTCGCCTCGCTGATGGTGGACTGCCTGATGCGGGAATTGCAGCGCGTGGGGTACACCCTCAAGCTGCATTTCGTCTCGCCGGCGGATATGGAGGCCCTCACGCTGCCGCCCACCTTTATTAAGGAAGAGGCTGCTGCTATCTTATGCATCGAAATGTTCGATTATGCCTATGACAGGATGCTGTGCGACCTGGGCCTGCCGCTGCTGTTCGTAGACGGGCCCAACAAGCGGGACGGCTCCAGCCTGCCGGCGGACCAGCTGTACATGGACAACACCACCGGCATCACAAAGCTGGTGGGCGATATGCTTGGCCGCGGCGTGCGGCGCATCGGGTTCGTGGGCAATTATGAGCACTGCCAGTCCTTTTTTGAGCGGTACACCGCCTTCCGCACCGCCATGCTGCTGGCCGGCGCGCCGGTGGAGGAGGATTGGTGCATCCCCTGCAACCACGCGCACCTCAACGCGCAGACGCTGGCGGAGCTTGCCCGGCGCGGCGCGCTGCCCCAAATGCTGCTGTGCGCCAACGATTTCATCGCCCTGGACGTGGTGCAGGCGCTCGCCGCCCTTGGCAAGACGGTGCCCGGCGACGTGCTGCTGGCCGGCTTTGACGATGCGCCCGTCTCCCGCCTGGTGGTGCCGGCGCTGACCACCATCCACATCCACACGCAGGCGATGGCGTTTTCCGCCGTGCAGCTGCTCATGACCCGTATGCGGGACCCCGACCTGGACACCCGCATCATCCACACCGAGACCGAGCTCATCTACCGTGAATCCACCGCCCTGTGACCGCCGCGCCAAGGAGGTGCCGCCAGGATGAAGTTCCTTTCGTATGACAGCAAGTTCGGCCAGCTGCTCATCAAGTTCTGCTACGCCTGCTGCCTGAGCCTTTTGTGGCTTTTGTGCTGCCTGCCCGTCGTGACGGCGGGCGCCTCGACCACGGCGCTGTACTATGTGTGCCTGAAGGTCGCCAAGGATGAGGAGACGTCTGTTTTCAAGATGTTCTTCCATTCCTTCAAAGAGAATTTCCGCCAGGCCACCGTGCTGTGGCTGCTCATGCTGGCCGCCGGGCTGGTGCTGGGGCTGGACGGGTACATCCTGTACCATCTGCGCGCGGCCAGCACCGGCGCGCAGGCCGTTTTCTGGACGCTGCTGCTGGCCGTCATCATCGCGGCGGCGGTGGTGTACACCATCGTGCTGCTCAACCTGTTCCCGCTGGTGGCCAGCGTGCGCAACACCACCTTTGCCATGCTCAAAAACGCCTTCCTCATCGGGGTGCGGTATCTGTTCTGCACCATCCTTGTGTTCGGGGTGCACTTTGCCATGGTGTTCCTGGTGGTGCGCGTGTTCACCCCGCTCATCATCTTTGGCGAGGGGCTGTGCGCCATGATCAGCGCGCATTTCCTGTACAAGGTCATCGACGCCTGCTCCTATGACCCCGACGCCGGCCACACGGAGGGCGAGGCATGAAGCTGACCCCCGAAGAGCGCGCCAACATCCGGCAGGCGTTCGGGCAGATGCCGCTGCGCCAAAAGCTCGATTATATCTGGACGTATTACAAGATCCCCATCGTGGCTGCGGCGGCCGCGCTTTTCTTCCTCGTCTCCTACGGGGGGCACCTGCTCACCCAGAAAAAGCCGTTGCTCTACACCGCCTGCGTGAACGTGGCCGCCGGCGGCGACCTGCTGACGGTGCTGGACACCGGCTTTGTCACCGCGCAGGGCGAGGCGCCCGCCCGCACGCAGGTGTACCTGTACCAGGATCTGTACCTTACGCAGGAGGCCAGCGACGAAAACCATGAGTACGCCTATGCCTCCCGCCTCAAGGTGATGGCGGCCATCACCGGCCAGCAGCTGGACGTGGTGCTGATGAACCGCGAGGCGTATGACCTGCTCTCCCAAAGCGGCTACCTGCTGCCGCTGCCGGAGCTGCTGGCCGGGGACGCCGCGCTGGCCGCGGCGCTCGACCCCTGGCTTGCGGAGAACACCGTCGTTTTGTCCGACAATGCCATCGAGGTGGAGCTGGGCGAGGCGGCGGCCTATGAAGCCGAGACGGAGCAGGCGGTCAACGCCGTGCGCGCGGCGGGCCTGCCCCGGCTGGTGCGCGCGGGCTTTGACGGCGAGGTGTTCGTCGGCGTCATCGGCAACACGCCGCGCGCCGAAACGGTGCTTGCCTACCTTGCCTTCCTCGCCGCGCCGTAAAACATACCACAAATACCGGCGCCATGCCGCAAAACACCGCGCCCCGGCCATGTTGGCCGGGGCGCGGTGTCGTTGTCAAAAAAGCCGGTTTGCGGGGCGGATGTTACGTTTTCCATAGATTGTAGGGCGGGGTCTTGACCCCGCCGCAACGGCATGAGGGCTGCCGCCCTACGGGGATACGGGAAAACGTATTATCCATCCGTAGGGGCCGATTACAATCGGCCCGGGGACGGGCTGCCGCTCGCGGGGCGTCGGGGACGCCGAGCCGCAGCGAGGCGTTTCAGAGCGCAAGCTCCGGGCTTCGCACCGGAGCCGAGCGGGCCAAGGGCCCGGCTCTTGGCGCGGAGATCGCCGCCCCCTACGGTTTACCCGACAACATCATCCACCCGCGGCGGGGTGAGGGCAGGGCCCTACGTTTTTGGCAGACGTGTCCGGTCGGGTTGTAGGGCGGGGTCTTGACCCCGCCGCGGCGCAAACGGTTGTCCGATATCCCCTTATGGCGCGCAGCGAGAGCCGTTTTTGCCAACCCTACTGTGCCCGCGTATCCAGGCGCCTGCCGCGGTGCCGGCGGCGGTACCCACCTCGTTGTACGCCTGCTGGTAATAGTG
>CANRCB010000007.1 GCA_947629015.1 uncultured Gemmiger sp. | reverse complement strand
TGGCGGGCGGCTGCCGCTTACAGGTAGGCAAACTCCTCCCGCTGGCGGGGGGCCAGGGAGGGGTCATCCAGCACGGCGCCGGCGCCCAGCGCCACACAGTCCAGCGGGTTTTCGGCCACGTGCACCTCGATGCCGGTCTCGTCCCGTATCAGGGTGTCCAGCCCGCGCAGCAGCGCCCCGCCGCCCGAGAGCACGATGCCCTTGTCGATGATGTCGCTCGAAAGCTCCGGCGGGGTGCGCTCCAGCGTGTCCTTGATGGCGTCCACGATGCGCAGCAGCGCCTCGCTCATCGCGGCGCGCACCTCCTCCGAGCGGATGACGATATCCTTGGGCAGGCCGTCCACAAGGTTGCGGCCCTTGATCTCCATCGTCGTCTCGGGGCTTTGCGGGCAGGCGGAGCCGATCTCGATCTTGATCTGTTCGGCGGTGCGCTCGCCCACCAGCAGGTTGTATTTGCGCTTGATGTAGGCGATGATGCTCTGGTCCAGCGTATCGCCGGCGCAGCGCACGCTGCGGCTGGCCACCACGCCCGAAAGGCTGATGACCGCCACCTCCGCCGTGCCGCCGCCGATGTCCACGATCATGCTGCCCACCGGCTCGGTGGTGGGCAGGCCGGCGCCGATGGCCGCGGCCATCGGTTCCTCGATGACCGTCACCTGCCGCGCGCCCGCGCGGGCGGCGGCCTGGCGCACGGCGCGGCGCTCCACCTCCGTCACGCCGGAGGGCACGCAGATGACCACCCGCGGGCGGGAGAACGGCCCCCGGCCGCACGCCTGGCGGATGAAACTTTGCAGCATGGCGGCGGTGATGTCAAAATCCGCGATGACGCCGTCCTTGAGCGGGCGCACCGCCACGATGGAGCCCGGCGCGCGGCCGATCACGGCCTTGGCCTGGTGCCCGACGCTGCGCACGCGCAGCTCCTCGGTCTTGGTGTCCACCGCGACCACGCTCGGCTCCCGCATGATGATGCCGCGGCCCTTCATGTACACCAGCGTGTTGGCGGTGCCGAGGTCGATGCCGATGTCCCGGCAGAACAGCCGGTGCGGCCGGCGCGCAAAAAACGCCCGGATCCTGGCGAAAATGCCCATAACGAAACAGCGCTCCTTCACATGGATGCCCTGCCGCCGCTGCGGCGCTCAGCGCACGCCGAACCGGGCGAGCAGCTGCACCGCCCGGTGCACGGGCAGGCCCATGATGTTGTAATAGCAGCCCTCGATGCGGCTGCACCAGCGGGCCGCGCGGCCCTGGATGGCATACCCGCCGGCCTTGTCATACGGCTCCGCGGTGTCGACATAGGCCAGCAACTCCGCCTCCGGGATGGGGGCGAAGGAGACGGCGGTCGTCTCCACCGTGGCGGCGGCGCGCCCGCTTTGGCACACGCACACGCCGGTATGTACCCGGTGCACCCGGCCCGAAAGCGCGCGCAGCATGGTCAGCGCCTCGGCCTTGTCCCGCGGTTTGCCGAACACGGCGCCGCCGCAGTCCACCACCGTGTCGAACCCGATAACGGTATCGAAGGGGTGCTGGGCGGCCACCGCCCGCGCCTTGGCGATGGCCAGGCTCTGCGCCAGCCGCGCGGGGGAATCGGCAAAGATGTCGTCCTCCGCCACGTCGCTCACCTCCACCAGGAAATCCGGGTGGACCAGCGCCATCAACTCCCGCCGGCGCGGGCTGGCCGATGCCAGATACAGTGCCATGGTATGCATCCTTTCTGTCCAGTATACGCGGCCCGCGCGTCGAACCCTGTCACAGGGTGCGGGCGCGGGCGGGTTTTTGCGGCCTTATTTTTTACAGCCTGCCGGTCGAGCCAAAGCCCCCGGCGCCGCGCTCGGTATCGCCGAGGGTGTCGGCGGGCACAAAGGCCGCCTGCCACACGGGCGCGATGCACAGCTGGGCCACGCGCTCCCCCGGCTGGACGGTGTAGGCTTCGGTGCCAAGGTTCACCAGCGCCACCTTGACCTCACCGCGGTAGTCACTGTCGACGACGCCCACGCAGTTGGCCATCGAGATGCCGTGCCTGACGGCCAGCCCGCTGCGCGCGTAGATGAGCGCCACACACTCCGGCCCCGGCAGCTCGATGGCGAACCCGGTGGGGATGAGCGCGCGCTGCCCCGGCGCAAGGGTGAGCGGGGCGTCCAGCACGGCGCACAGGTCGGCCGCGGCGGCGCCCGGCGTGGCGTAGGCGGGCGCCTTGGCGCGCGGGTCAAGGATCTTGTATTTTACGGTTTTGGTTTCCATGTCAGGCTCCTTCATTCGAGAGTGAAAAGTGGAATTTGGAAAGTGGAGTTTGGAAAGTGGAAAGTGGAAAGAAAGGCATTTTTTAAATCCCGTACCTCTTTGCGGCCCACCGCCACTCCACTTTCCACGCTCCACTTTCAACACTCGCGCCGTGCCGCGCCCCGCGCTCAGCATCCTTTATAGTATACCCCTCTTGTAAACTCGCTGTCAAACGGGGCGCCGGCGTCAAGCAGCGCAAGCACCTTTGCGGCGCGCTCCGCGCCCTCGGTGGTAAAAGCTGCCAGGGCAAAATCGGCGGGCAGCTCGCCCGGACGGTCGCCCATATACAGCGGCACAGGGTTGTAAAGGGTGCGCACATCGTTTTGGGGCTTTGCGCAGCGCAGCGCAAAATCCCGCCCTTTGCGGTCCCGCAGGGTGCCGGCGTGCTTACAGCCCGCACAGCCGCGCACGTTGCGCAGCGGGCACGCGCGGGTGAGCATCAGCGGCAGATGGCCGTACACAAGGGCGGCGGTGGGCACGCCCGCCACGCGCGCCATGGCGGGCAGCGGCGTTTCGGGGTGGAGCAGCAGCCCGCGCAGCCCCTGCCCGGCATACGCCTGCGCGGCCAGGGGGTTGGTTACGTTGAGGCCCAGCCCGCCGTACAGCGGCCCGGCGCCGGCCCCGGCGGCCAAAGGCAGGTGCGCAAGGTTGCTGGCCGCAAAGCCCATAAAACCCAGCGGCGCGCAGGCGGCCAGCTGCGCGCGCACCGTGCCCTCACAGCCAAACATCACGCGCGGCAGCTCCAGTATCGTTTTGGCGCGCAGCGGCGCCGGCACGCTGCCGGCCTCGGCGATGGGCAGCACCAGAAAGGCAAGGCGTTCCGTCCGGCCCGGCGGCACCTGCGCCCAGCTTTCAAAGCGCGCCGCCAGCCTTGGCACGGCGCCCGCCGCCCGCGCGGGGAAGGCGGGCAGGGCAAAGGCCCGCGCCGGCCACGGCCGCGGCGCCGCGCGCTGTGCCAGCAGCGTTTCCAATGCCTGGCGGCGCAGCGCGTTCCACACCGCGGCGGGCACAAAGCCGGGTGCGCCGCCCGCAACGCGGACCTCCGCCGCGTAAAACGGGGTGCCGCCGGTTTTGGCCAGCGCCGCCCGCATACCGGGCAGCGGATCCCTTTCGGCGGGCTGCGGCGCCGTGTCGCCGCGCACCGTCACGGTGTGGCCGTCCCGGTCGGCGGCCGAGAGCGCCACGCCGTTTTCGGCGAATGTGACGGAAAGGGCCACCGGCACGCGCGCAAATTCCCGCCGGTAGAGCGCCCGCGCCCGGGGCGCGGCGGCGCGGGTGGCGGCGGCGTCCGCCCCGGTGCGCACGCCGAACATTGCCCCGTCCCGCCGGCCGGTCAGGTAGCCGTCGGTAAAGCCGGAACGGGAAAAAATGTCCCGCAGCAGCGCGGCGTCATAGGGTCGGCCCTCCCGCGCGGCGCGCGCCGCCGTCACGGCCGCCGCCACATATTCCGGCGTGCGCAGCCGCCCCTCGATCTTCACGCTCACCACGCCGGCGCCGGCCAGCGCCGGCAGGTGGGGGATATGGTCCATGTCCTTCAGGCTCAAATGGCAGGCGGTGCCCGGCGCGCCGGGG
This sequence comes from uncultured Gemmiger sp., assembly GCA_947629015.1. GTDB lineage: Bacteria > Bacillota > Clostridia > Oscillospirales > Ruminococcaceae > Gemmiger. Next base: position 83,413 of record CANRCB010000007.1, on the reverse strand, counting down.
CGCAGGCTCTGCGCGGCGTCAAACGGCAGCCGGCAGGGCCCGGCGCAGGCGCCGCGGTTGCCGCTGCGCCCGCCCAAAAACGCGCTCATCATGCACTGCCCGCTGACGGCAAAGCACAAAGCGCCGTGGACGAACACCTCCAGCTCCAGCCCCGGGCAGGCGGCCGCGACGGCGCGTATCTCCTCCAGCGTGAGCTCCCGCGCCAGGATCACCCGCCGGAACCCCAGCGCCGCAGCAGCCCTGGCCCCGGCGGCGGTGTGGATGCTCATCTGGGTGCTGGCGTGCAGCGCCAGGCCGGGGGCGATGCCCTGCACAAGGCGCGCGGCGGCAAGGTCGTCGGTGATCACGGCGTCCACGCCCGCCTCGGCGGCGGCGCGCACCGCGCCGGCCAAAGCCGGCAGCTCGTCCGCGAACACAAGGGTGTTGAGCGCGGCGTGCACCTTCACCCCGCGCGCATGGCAGTAGGAGACTGCGGCGGGCAGCGTTTCGGCGGTGAAATTGTGCGCGCCGCGCCGCGCGTTGAAGCCCGAAACCCCCAGATAAACAGCATCAGCGCCGCTGCAGACAGCGGCGCTTAGCATTGCTTCGTCCCCGGCGGGGGCCAGGATCTCCGGGTAAAGGGCGGCCGGCGTCATGGCAGGGCCGGGCCGTTTTGCAGGCGCTCCAGCTCCTCCACACGGCGGCGCAGGGCGGCGTTCTCGCGCCGCAGCTCCTCGGCGGCCATCTTGGCGCTGGCGGCGTCCTCCAGATAATCCTTGATCTGGCGGCGCATATTGTCGGCGCTGCCGCTGGCCTTCTCCAGCTCGTCCAGGTAGCCCAGCGCCGTCAGCACGGCGGCGGTCGTGATGGACACCGAGGCCGATTTCGCCATCATATCCTTCATCTCAAGGTCAAGGCGATCCGCCAGATTGCGCAAGTAGTCCTCGCCCTCGTTGGTGCTGAGGACGTAATTGGAACCGCATATCGTCAAACGCACCTTGGAAACATCCGCGTTCTCCATCCTGCAAACACTCCTTTGCCGTGTCCCTTGTCTGCCGGTGCCGCGCCGGGCGGCGCCGGTACATCCGCCCCTATTATAATATAAAATCCCGTCAAGAGAAAGCCCTTTTTGTGGAAAAAACAAAAAATAATGCCCATTGCGGAAAAAACCTTGCGCGCCGGGCCAATTTTTACTATAATCTATCTTGTGGTATCCTGTGTCCGATCCATACCGGCCCGCACGCGGGCCCATTTACCGGCCAGTAAGGAGAGAATGATTTTGCCTAAATATACCAAAAAAGAGTTTGAGCGCCTGCTCAAGGAAAAACTTGCGAGCGAATGCACCACCACGCTGGACAGCGCCAGCGCCGACCAGATCTACCGCTGCCTCGCCATGGTCACGCGCCAGATCATGTCCGACCGGCAGAAACAGTTCCAGGCCCGGGCCATGGGCCAGGGCAAAAAACAGGTGTACTACCTGTGCATGGAATTTTTGATGGGCCGCAGCCTGCGCACGAGCCTTTTCAACCTCGGCCTCAACGAGGTGGCGGAGCAGGTCCTCGCCGACGCCGATATCAAGATCGACACCATCTATGAATGCGAGCCCGACGCCGGCCTTGGCAATGGCGGGCTTGGCCGCCTTGCCGCCTGCTACCTGGACGGTATGGCCACCGACTGTATCCCCGGCACCGGCTACTCCATTTTGTACGAGTACGGCATCTTCAAGCAGAAGATCGTCGACGGCTGGCAGCAGGAAACGGCCGACAACTGGCTGCCCGGCGGCCATGTCTGGTTCAAGAGCCACCCCGACCAGCAGCAGGAGATCCGCTTTGACGGCACCATCAAGGAAGTGTGGGAGGGCGGCTTCCACCACGTCCGGCATGAGGACTACAACTCCGTCATCGCCGTGCCCAACGATATGTATGTGGCCGGCTACGGCGACACCGGCGTGTCCAAGCTGCGGCTGTGGCAGGCCAAGGCCCCCAGCTTTGATATGAGCAGCTTCAACGCCGGCAACTACAACACCGCCATCACGCGCTCCGCCTCGGCGGAGCTCATCTCCAAGGTGCTCTACCCCAACGACAACCACACCGAGGGCAAGACCCTGCGCCTGCGCCAGCAGTATTTCTTCTCGGCCGCGTCCATCGCCGACATCCTGCGCATCCATCTCGCGCAGTACGGCACGCTGGACAACCTGCCCGACAAGGTCGCCATCCAGCTCAACGACACCCACCCCACCGTCGCCATCCCCGAGATGATGCGCATCCTGCTGGATGAGTGCAACTACAGCTGGGAGGCCGCGTTCGATATCTGCCGCCGCGTCTTTGCCTACACCAACCACACCGTCATGAGCGAGGCGCTGGAAAAGTGGAGCGCCGATATCTTCCGCACGACGCTGCCGCGCATCTGGCAGATCGTGTGCGAGCTGGACCGCCGCTGCCGCATCGACCTGGAAAGGGTCTTCCCCGGCGACAAGGGCAAGATCGACTACATGGCCATCCTGGGCGACAACCAGGTCCGCACCGCCAACATCTGCGCCTATGTCTGCCACTCCATCAACGGTGTGTCCAAGCTGCACAGCGAGATCATCAAGGACAGTGTCTTCCACGATTATTTCCTGTACAAGCCCAAGGCGTTCACCAACGTCACCAACGGCATCGCCTACCGCCGCTGGCTGCTGGCGGGCAACCCGGCGCTGACCTCCCTGCTGGAGGACACCATCGGCGACGGCTTCAAGACCGACGCCATGCAGCTGGAAAAGCTGCGCGGCTGCGCGCAGGACGGCGCCTTTTTGCAAAAGCTGGACGCCGTCAAGCGGGCGAACAAGGCCGCCTTTGCCAACTATCTTGCGCGCGCCACTGGCCAGGACATCGACCCCGATTCCATTTTTGACTGCCAGGTCAAGCGCATGCATGAGTACAAGCGCCAGCACCTCAACGCCCTCAACATCGCGGCCGAGTACCTGTACCTCAAAAACAACCCGAACGCCGAGTTCACGCCCAAGACCTACATCTTCGGCGCCAAGGCGGCCCCGGGGTACTACTTTGCCAAGCAGATGATCCGCCTCATCTGCAAGCTGGGGCAGCTTATCGACGCCGACCCCGCCGTGCGCGGCAAGCTGCGCATCGTCTACCTGGAGGATTACTGCGTCAGCCTGTCCGAGCGGCTGATGCCCGCGTCGGAGGTGTCGGAGCAGATCTCCCTCGCCGGCACCGAGGCTTCCGGCACCGGCAACATGAAGTTCATGCTCAACGGCGCCGTGACCCTGGGCACGCTGGACGGCGCCAACGTCGAGATCGCCGACGCCGCCGGCCATGAAAACGAGATCATCTTCGGTATGCTCACGCCGGAGGTCAACGCCCTCAAGGGCATGGGCTACCACCCGCAGGCGTTCATCATGGACGACGACATCGCCATGGCGGTGCTCGATCTGTTCGAGAAGGGCTGGAACGGCGACAATTTCAGCGAGATCACCTCGAACCTCCGCAACGCCGACCCGTACATGGTCATGGCCGATTTCAAGGACTACCGCCGTGCGCAGGCCGAGGTGCAGCGCCTTTACCGTGACCGCGGGGCCTGGAACCGCATGAGCCTGATGAACATCGCCGGGGCGGGCATCTTCTCGGCCGACCGTTCGGTCATGGATTACGCCCGCGATATCTGGGGCGCCACGCCGGTCAAGTAAAAACGGCCGGCCCAAAACCGTAGAAACTCTGCCGCCTTTCCCCGCGGGGAGGGGCGGCAAACTTTTCCGGCAAGGAGAGCCGCTGCTTTATGGCGCACACCTTTTACAACAGCCTGGATGCCGCCTGCAAAACGCCTTTCGGCGCGGTGCCGGCGGGCACCGGCGTGACCTTCCGCCTCACCGTGCCGGAGGATCTCGGCTATGTGGATCCGCACCTCGTCCTCACCAAGGACCGGGAGCAGCCGGTGCACTACCGGATGCGGTTCACCGGGCAGACCCCGCACCTGAACCATTTCACCCTGACCGTGGCGCCCACCACGGCGGGGCTGTACTTCTATTATTTTGACCTCTACACCGATTTCCGCAAGATCTTCCGCGGCGCCGGCGGCGAGGGGGAGCTTACCTGGGTGGACGGGGAACCGTGGCAGCTCACCGTCTATGAGGCGGGCTTCGATACGCCGGCGTGGATACGCGGCGGCACCATGTACCAGATCTTCCCCGACCGTTTCTTTGAGGGCCGGCCGGACAAACCCTGGCCCTGGCCCGACCGCATCTACCGCCCCGACAAGGACGGCGAGCCCTACTTCTGGCCCAACGAGCAGGAGGACGGCTACATCAACATGGACTATTTCGGCGGAGACTTTGCCGGTATCCGGCAAAAACTGCCCTACCTTGCCGGCCTCGGCGTGCGGTGCCTGTACCTGAACCCCATCTTTGAGGCCCACGCCAACCACCGCTACAACACCGCCGACTACCTCAAGGCCGACCCCACCCTTGGCACCAACGAGGAATTCGCCGCCCTGTGCGCCGCCGCCAAAGCCTGCGGCATCCGCATCGTGCTGGACGGCGTGTTCAGCCACACCGGGTCGGACTCCGTCTACTTCAACCGCGAGGGCCGCTACGGCCCGGGCGGCGCCTACCGGGACATCCACTCCCCCTATCGCGGCTGGTATGATTTTGACTCCGGCTATCCCTGCGGCTACCGCAGCTGGTGGGGCTTCCCGACCCTGCCCGAGGTGCAGGAGGATTCCCCCAGTTATGTCGAGTTCATCTGCGGCAAAGGCGGCGTCATCGACACATGGCTCTCGCTTGGGGCCTCGGGCTTCCGGCTGGACGTCGCCGACGAGCTGCCCGACGGCTTTATCGAAAAGATACGCCAGGCCGTCAAGGCCCACGGCGAGGACAAGCTGCTCATCGGCGAGGTGTGGGAGGACGCCACCACCAAGGAGGGCTGGGGCCGGCGCCGCACCTACCTGCGGGGCAAGGGCCTGGATACCGTCATGAACTACCCCTTCCGCAGCGCCGCCATCGACTGGGTGCGCGGCGCCGACACCGCCGCCGTCGCCGACGGCATCCTGCGCATCTGCGAAAACTACCCCAAGCCCGCGCTGGACTGCGCGATGAACTTCCTCTCCACCCACGATACCGAGCGCGCCATCACCGCCATCGCCGACGAGCCCGCCGCCGGGCGGGACCGCCACTGGCAGAGCGGGCGCCGCATCAGCCCCGACCACATCGACGACGCGCTGCGCCGCCTGCTGCTGGCCTACGCGATGATCTTTACCCTGCCCGGCGTGCCCTGCGTCTATTACGGCGACGAGATCGGCATGCAGGGCTACCGCGACCCCTTCAACCGCGCCTATTTTGACTGGAACAGCACCGAGGAACGCCTGCGCGGCCCACTGCGCACGCTGGCACAGCTGCGCGCCGGCTGCGATGCCTTTGCCGACGGCGGCATCGAGCTGGTGCGGGCTTCCGGCGATATCCTGCACTACCGCCGCACCGGCCAAACGCAGACGGCCGAGGTGGTGCTCAACCGCGGGCCGCACCTCGAGGTGGTGCAGGCGTTCGGCAAAAATGCCGAGGTCAACCCCGGGGGCTTCACCGTCCTTGTGGAGGATAACGCCGCCCCCGCCCGCCCCGGCTATTTCAAAATTTACTGACCGCCCCGCGCGGCCCTGCCGCCGCCGCAACGTTTTCCGGCGGGGCCCTGGGCCCCGCCGCCTTTTTTGTGCCGCCCCGGCACCGCGCCCCGCCATTGGCAGTATTTTTCATTGACAGACGCCGTATATTGGGTTTACAATAAGGGCAGCAGGCACCCGCATCGCCTGGAAAGGGGGCACGTTTTATGTGGGAAAGCATCTTCTGGCTCATTGCCGTCGCAGCCTTTGTCGCCGCCGAGGCCGTGACCACGGCGCTCGTCTCGGTTTGGTTCGCGGTCGGCGCCGCTGCGGCGCTGCTGCTGAGCTTTACCCCGCTCCACTTCGGCTGGCAGGTGCTGGCCTTCGCGGTGGTATCCGCCGCCGTGCTGCTCATCATGCTGCCGCGCCTTGCCGCCCGGCGGGGGCAGCAGCCCCCGCCCGTCACCAACGGCAGCCCGCTCACCATCGGCAAGCAGGGCACCGTGCTCAAGGCCCTTGTGCCCGGAACCCTCGGCCGCGTCCACGTCGACGGGCTGGACTGGCAGGCCCGCAGCGCCGTGCCGATGGAGCCGGGCAGCGCCTGCCGCGTGCTGGATGTGGATGGTTTCATCCTCATCGTGGAGCCCGTACCCGTACCCGAACCCGCCGCGCGGTAACGCGCCCCGGGCCGCGATAAAAACACAGAAAAGGGGAGAAGTATCATGCCGCTGCTCATTTTGGCTATCCTGATCATCCTCATCGTCGTCCTGCTGGCGACCTGCGTCGTCATCGTGCCGCAGGCCAACGCCTACATCACCGAGTTTTTGGGCGTCTACAAAGCCACCTGGGGCGCCGGGCTGCACATCCGCGTGCCCTTTGTCGAGCGCGTGGTGCGCAAGGTCAGCCTCAAGGAGGAGGCCGCCGATTTCCCGCCCCAGCCCGTCATCACGCGCGACAACGTCACCATGATGATCGACACCGTCGTCTTTTTCCAGGTGTTTGACGCCAAGGCCTACACCTACGGCGTCAACCGCCCGGTGCAGGCCATCGAGAACCTCTCGGCCACCAGTTTACGCGATATCATCGGCTCCATGACGCTGGACGAGACGCTCACCAGCCGCGACGCCATCAACGGCCGCATCACCGCCACCCTTGACGAAGCCACCGACCGCTGGGGCATCAAGGTCAACCGTGTCGAGCTCAAGAACATCGAGCCGCCGGTCGAGATCCGCCAGGCGATGGAAAAGCAGATGAAGGCCGACCGCGAGAAACGCGCCAGCATCCTGCTGGCCGAGGGCGAAAAGCAGGCCGCCATCACCCGCGCCGAGGGTGAAAAGGAATCCGCCATCCTGCGCGCCGAGGCCGTCAAGCAGCAGCGCATCCGCGAGGCCGAGGGCGAGGCCCAGGCCCTGCTCATGGTGCAGAAGGCCCGCGCCGATGCCATCAGGCTCATCAACGAGGCGAACCCCAGCCAGAGTATGCTGGCGCTGCGCAGCATGGAAGCGCTGGAAAAGGTCGCCGACGGCAAGGCCACCAAGCTCATCGTGCCCAGCGATATGCAGAACCTGGCCGCTACCGTGGCCGCCATCGCCGAGAGTGCCAAAAATGAATGACACGCCGCCATAGCATCCAAAATCGCCTGCCACGGCACCGGGGCAGGCGATTTCAGTGTGTCAAAAAGCGCTTTTATGGGTAGAATTGTAGGGCGGGGTCTTGACCCCGCCGCGGGGCCCGTTGGCTGCCGCATTTTACCGGGATTTGGCTTTTTACCGTTCCTTTTCGTGACCGAAAAGGAACCGAAAAGGTCCCGCTGGTTTCGCATGCAGCGGACCCACGACCAAAGGGGGTTCCCCCTTTGGAATCCCCCGAGGCAAGATATCGCCCGGGTATTTCGGCGGGCACCATCCCCCGTCCGCCGGACGGGCGCCACCTTGCGGCGCCGTCCACGCTCACGCCGCGCTGCGCGCCGCTATGGGCAGAGCGCACCTAACGGTTTTGCAGACACCCACGGTCTATCCGTAGGGGCCGATTACAATCGGCCCGCAAACCGCGAGAAACATAGCATCGGGTTTGTAGGGGGCGGCGTCCCCGACGCCCCGAACCTTACTGCAAATGTTGTTCCCGGGTGGTTTGCAGGGCGGGGTCTTGCCCCCGCTTTACGGCAGCAGGTACGGCGCCAGGCGGTGCCAGTCCTCGGCGGGCACGGTGCCGCGGTAGTAGACGCCGTCCTCGCGGTATTCCTCGGCGGCCACGCTGCCGCGGCTGCGCAAAATCTCGGCCAGCGCCAGCTTGCCATAGGGCAGCAGCACCTCCACGGCGCGCACCCGCGCGGCCAAAAGCTCATCCAGGCGCGCCAGCAGCGCCGGCAGGCCGCGCCCCGTTTTGGCGCTTACCAGCAGCACCTGCGGGTCATAGGGGGCCAAGGCGCCGATGTCGCACTTGTTGTAGACCGTCACTTGCGGGATGCCGCCGCAGCCAAGGCTTTCCAGCACCTCGTCCGTCACCGCCAGCTGCGCGGCGGCCGCGGGGTCGCTGGCGTCGGCCACCTTGACGATGACGTCGGCGTAGGCGGCCTCCTCCAATGTGCTCTTGAACGCCTCCACCAGGTGGTGCGGCAGCCGGCTCACAAAACCGACGGTATCCACCAAAACGGCGTTCAGGCCGCTGGGCAGCGCCAGCCTGCGGGCGGTGGGGTCCAGCGTGGCAAACAGCATATCGGTGGCAAAGATGCCCGCGCCGCACAAGGCGTTCATCAGGCTGGATTTGCCCACGTTGGTGTACCCCACCAGCGCCACCACCGGCACGCCGCCCTTTTGGCGGGCGCGCCGCGTCTCGCCGCGGTGCTTTTCCATCTCCTTGAGCCGCCGCTCCAGCATATCGATGCGCGCGTGCAGGGCCCGGCGGTCCAGCTCCAGCTTGCTCTCGCCGGCGCCGCGGCGCGCGCCCCCGCCGCCGCCCCCGCCGCCGCCCTGCCGGCTCAGCGCCTCGCCAAGGCCCTGCAGCCGCGGCAGCCGGTAGCGCAGCAGCGCCAGCTCCGTCTGCAATTTGCCCTCGTTGGTGGCCGCGCGCTTTTGGAAGATGTCCAAAATCAGCATCGTGCGGTCGAGCACGTCCACCTGCAAGGCGGCCGCCAGGTTGCGCAGCTGGCTGCCGGAAAGCTCCCCGTCAAACACCGCCACGTCCGCGCCGGTGTTCAGGCAGACCAGCCGCGCCTCGGCCACCTTGCCCTCGCCCAGCAGCGTGGCCGCCACCGGCGCGCCGCGCTTTTGCTGTACGACGGCCGCCACCTCCAGCCCGTCGGCCTCGGCCAGGGCGGCCAGCTCGTCCAGGCTGCGGGCGGCGTCGAACGCGCCCAAATCGAGCGAGAGCAGCACGGCCTTGGGCGCCGGCTGCCCGTCATCGATGCTTTTTTGCGCCGTGGCGCCAAAATCAAGTTCCAGCTGTTCCATACATACCTTTCTTCAGCCCATACACCCTGCACGCCACGGCGCTGCCGTCAAAGCGGTGGTAGAAGGCGTCGTGGTCATATGCGAACCCGGCCTTTTGCATCACGCGCCCGCTGGCCGGGTTTTCCACGGCGTGGCAGCAGGCCAAAAAATCCCCGCCGGCCTGGGCGAACCAAAAATCCCGCACGGCGCACAGCGCCTCGGTGGCGTAGCCGCGGCCCCAGTACGCGCGCCCGTACGCATAGCCCGGCTCCCAGTGCGGGGCGGGGGGCACCGGGCGCTGCCAGCCGTCGTCCGCCTCGGCGGTGCCGACGGCGATGCTGCCGATGAGCGTGCCGCCCGCCCGCAGGCAGACCGCCCAGCTGTAAAAATCCAGCCGGGCGTAGTTTTTGCACCATTCGTGCAAAAGCTCCGCCGTAGCGCCCCAGTCCCGGTGCGGGCTCCAGCGCAAAAATCGGGTCACGGCCGGGTCACTGGCCCAGGTATCGAACATCGGCTTGGCGTCGTCCGTGGTAAAGCGGCGCAGCACAAGGCGCGGCGTGGCAAGCTCGACCGTGCCGCGGTGGGTCATACGCCATCCCCCCGTTTTTGCAGTTTGCGCAAAAGGGCCAGCCCCGTGCGCCAGGCCTCGTGCAGCTGGGCGCGGTACAGCGTGCCGTAGAGGAACAGCACCGCCGCCGTCAGCAGAAATTTCAGCCAGAACCGGTCATACAGCACGCAGCCGATGCCCGTCACCGCAAAGGCCAGCAAAAAGCCCGAGACGGTTTTGGCGGCGCTCGGCACGGTGCGGTAATAGTATTGCCCCGTCAGCGTGCGGTACAAAAACATCACGCCGTTGCCGGCGGCGATGGCCAGCCCCGCGCCCCAAAGCCCCCAGCGCGGCACCAGCGCGGCGCACAGCCCCAGGTTGACGGCCGCGCCCAGCGCGATGCCCACGGTATCGTGCCAGGGCTTGCGCGCGATGGCGTTGCCGTACACCGTGCCCTCGCACAAAATATTGAACACCACGCCCAGCATGAGCAGCGGGAAGATGCCCATGCAGCCGGCCTTGTCCGGGAAGATGAGGAACACCACATCCTCAAACATCACCAGGCAGCAGAAAAACCCGAAGATGAGCAGGTTCAGCATATCGTGCACGCGGCCGATGCGCGCCTGCTCCTCGCGGTAATGGGCGAACACATACGGCCCCCAATAGGTCGAAAAGCCGGCCTGCACGGCGGTCACGAGCTGCGCCAGGCTGAACCCGAAGGCGAACAGCCCGCGCGCCCGCTCACCGGCAAAGTTGCCGACGAAGGAAAGGCAGATACCGCTGTTGAGGGTGAACAGGATCTGCGCCGGGGCCAGCGCCACGCCGTAAGGCACCACCGTGCGGGCGATGCCGCGCAGCTGCGCCGGGGCGGGCAGGCGCACGGCGGCAAACACCCTGGCCCCGAACGCGATGCCCACCACGCCGAAGCTCAGCACCGCGGCCAGCGCCAGCACCACGGTGTTGGAGGTAAAAAAGCCCGGCAGCAGGTAAAACAGGTTGTAGCAGCCCTGCATCCACAGCGTTTCCAGGGTATAGGCTTTGATGTCGCCCTCCAGGCGCAGCAAAACGTTCAGATACCGCACCACCATGTACAGCGCCGCGTTCAAAAACAAAAGCGGGACGAGCGGCGTGCCAAGCCCCAGCGCCGCCGCCAGCGGGCGGGCAAAAAGCGCGCTGCACACCACCCCCAACACCAGCATGAACGCGCCCGAGAACGCCACGCACGCGCCGAACAGCCCGCGCGGCCCGGCGCCGGCGGGCGGCTCCTTGTAAAAGCGCAGCAGGCTTTGGTCCAGCCCCAGGATGCCAAGGTTCATCAGGCTGGCCGTATAGGTCATGAAGGTGACGGGCGCGCCCTGCACCTCGGCCGGCAAAAAGCCCTTGACGATGAGCGCCGCGCCGGTGATGCCGAACCCCAGCCAGGTGGCGACGGAATATTTCATCACATTGCCGATAAAATTTTCACTTTTTTCCTGCGCCATGCGCCCACCTCGCTTTCCGGGCCGGCCGTCATTGTACAAAGGGGCGGATGCGCGCCTCCATGCGCGCGCGCTCCGCGGGCGGGATGTACGCCTTTTCCACATAGCCGTAGATGCGCTGGGCAAACGCCGCCAGCGGCGGGCAGAAAGCGAACACCGTTTTGGGCTGCCAGCGGTGCCGGAACAAAAAATGCACCCCGCGCAGCGCCAGATATTTGAGCAGGTTGAAATGCGCCTTGAATCCCGGCCCCATCGGCGTATCCCGCGGCGGGTCCCGGTAGACCTCCTCCAAAAGATCCGCCATGCGCCGGTAGGCGGGGCGCGGGCCGGGGTCAAAATACCCCTCGATAACGCTCTTTTCAATGGGGAAGGCCGGCGCCGCGCCGCCCGCGCGCTGTGCGTCCAGCGCGGCGGCAAAGGCGGCATAGCCGGTGATGTATTCGGCGCCCTTGTAGATCACGGGGTCATATTCATGCTCGATGGGCTGCGGGCGCAGGATGCAGCAGCTTTTGCCGGCCATATACACCTCGGCAATGGCGGTGCTCATCCAGATGGAGATGGAATCCGCCGCCACGATCCACTGCTTGACCGAATCGGCAAAAATGACGTGGAAGTTGGGCCGTTTGGCGGCAAGCGCCTCCAGCGCGGGGCTGTTCCATTCGCTGGGGTGGCGGCGGTAAACAAGCTCCACATCGGGGTGGGCGGCCAGATATGTATCGAACCAGCGCAGGGTCTCGGCCATCGATTCCCGGTTGGTCTTGGCAAAGCCGGTAAAATCCGTGCCCGCCATTTTGGAAAGCTCGGCCACCTCCTGCTCGCCCATGCTGGCGTAACCAAAGCTGGAGATGTACAGGTGCAGGTGGTGCGCGGGATCCAGGCCGTATTCGGCGCACAGGGCGGCCTTCGGCTTAAAATAGCCCGCAAATTCCGGCCGCAGAAAATCCATCATCACGGCGCCGGTCACGGGGGTGTTTTTGGCCTGCATACCGTGGGCCTGCAGGCGGCGGGCCGTGCGGGTGCCCCAGCAGGTCTGCACGCAGCGCTTGGCGTTGCCGGCCATGTTGAACCACGCGCCCTCCTCCTGCGTGTCGGAAAGCATCTGCTCCCAGTGCAGGTTGACGATCCTGTCGCAGCGGCCGATGTTGTTGTAGACGTGGCTGTTGATGGCCTCGTCGTCATACATACAGCTCGCCACCAGCACCTTGGGGCGCTTTGCGGCGGGGCCAAAGATCCAGCCAAGGCGCTTGGGATCCAAAAGCTGGCGTATCTCGGCCGTGTAGCCGCGGCGCTCCAGCTCGAGCTTGAGCAAAAGGTCGCTCTCATACTCGCGCACGGTGTGCTCATACAGGATCAGAAAATCCGGTGCCTTCATGCCATGTCTCCAAACAGCTGCCGCGTCCAAAGCGGCAGGCCGTATTTCTCGTCCAGGTGGAAACCGTCAAAAAACTGCGTGTCATCGTCCGTGATGCAGCTGCCGCCCCACTCGTAGTCCAGCAGCTGGAAGCCGTACTCCCCGCTCCACGCCGCAAGGCGGGGCAAAATGTCCCCTTCCATCACCGGCGTGATGCCGTAGGCGTCGCAGATCTCGGTGCGCACGTTGCCGGCCATCGGCGGCAGCACCACCGTCAGCGCCACGCCCTCGCTTTGGCAGCGTGCGGCCAGCGCCTCCAGCCGGGCCAGCTGCTCCTCATTGGGGGCCCAGCGCGCGCAGCGCGGCGCGATGGTGGCGGGGTAGTCATACAGGCGGCGGTGCAGCGGGATGGCGGCGCCGTCCGCGCCAAGATAATCGGCGGGGCCCCAGTCCCCGCTTTCCACGGTGTCCGGCGTGCCGCGCACCGTGTCCAGGAACACCGTCAGGGCGTTGACGTTGTATTCCAGGTTCAGGCAGTAGGCGAGGGGGTCGTGCAGCGTCTGCGCCAGCGCCGAGAAGCGGTCGGTGTCATAGCCGGCGTTGAGGGTGTAGAAGGAAAGCGCGAACAAAATGTGCTTTACCTCGTGGGGGCTGTCCAGCACATAGCCGGCCAGATCCAGCGTCTCGCGCAGCGACGCCCCGCCAAAGGCGAGGTTTTGCCACGCCTCGCCGCTTTCCTCGGCGATGAGGTCCATGTCGAAATGGGCCAGGCGGCTGTCGCCCAAGATCAGGTTTTGCCCCGGCGCCTGCTCCCACGCGCGCACGCGCGCCACCGGCTGGCTGGAGCCGCTGCCGCTTTTGAGCCCGAAATAGTTGTTGGGCTCAAACGCGATGAAAAACGCCAGCCACACCCACACGGGGACGGAAAGCAGCGCCAGCTTTTTCAGGATGCTTTTCATCCGGCACCACCCCTTTCGAAATATGGCAGGCAACATTTTTATCCATCGCCATCGGCGGATATGTGCCGACGATGGCGATACCGCTAGAGCAAAAATGCCGCAGTGAGTCGCCTTCAGGCATGAACAAGGCATTTTTGCGACGGAGGGGGATCTAAGGGGGAGGTGCAGGCGACTTGGGGAGCGCGCAAAGCGCGCGAGCCAACCAAGCCGAACCTCCCCCCTACAAGGTTAAAACCCCGCGTACAGCCCAAACCCGGCCGCGGCGCCATAGCCGCCGCTCTGCATGATGTAGCCGACGAGCAAAAACACCACCAGCAGATAGTAGATGGCGGTGCGGTGCTTTTCGGCGGCAAGGCATTCCTCCGCCGGGCGGTTTTTAAAGGCGAGTGCCCGCCGCGTATCCAGATAAAACGCCAGCGCCAGCGCCGCCGCCAAAAAGGCGTAATAGCCCGCCGCCATCACCGGGTGGGCGTAAAAGCCGGTATACGCGGCGCCGTACAGCTCCGCGCCAAAACGCGCCGGGGCCCATCCGCGCCCGCAGGCCGCCAGGTAGGCGAACCCGTCGCCCAGCGTGCCGCTGCCGCTGCCCACGCGGAAAAACACCATGCCCAGGCACCACAAAATGAACACGCCGGCCCGCTTGCCCCATACGGCATACGCGGGCGCGCGCTTTTTCGGCTTGCCAAGGGTGCGGTGCAGCGCCTCCTCGCCCAGGCGGCAGGCGGCCTGCCACAGCCCCCAGAACACAAACGGCAGCGTGTTGCCGTGCCACAGCCCCGATACAAAAAACACCGCAAGGATGCAGACGGGCGCCGGCAGGTGCCCGCCGAACAGGGGGCCGGTATCGGCCCACGCCAGCGGGGTGAACAGATAGTCTTGCAGCCAGGAAGAAAGGCTGATGTGCCACCGCCCCCAAAAGCCGGAAAAGTTGGTGGCGAAGAACGGCGTTTTGAAATTCTCCGGCAGTTCCAGGCCCAGCAGCAGCCCCACCGCGCGCGCCAGCTCGGAGTAGCCGCAGAAGTTGAAATACAGCTGCAGCGTATAAAACACCGCGCCCAGCACGTGCACCGGCCCGCCGTACGCCGCGCCGCCGGGGCCGAACACCTCGTCGACAAAGACGCCCAGCACGTCGCTCACCGCCACCAGCTTGAACAGCCCCAGCGCCGCCAGCCGCAGCGCGCGCACCGTGCGCTGTGCGTCAAAGCGGTGTTCGGCGTCCAGCTGCGGCAGCAGCGCCCCCGCGCGGCAGATGGGCCCCTGCGTCACGGTGGCGAACAGCGATAAAAACAAAAGGTAGCGGTCAAAGCGGCGCTCGATGGGGCCCGCGCCGGCCGCGGCGTCGAACAGGTACCCCAGCGCCGCAAAGGTGTAAAAGCTGATGCCCAGCGGCATCGCCACCGCCCGCCAGCCGTGGAAGCCGGCGAAGGCGCCGTTATATTTGAAAAACGCCAGCACGGCAAGGCTGCCCAGCACCCCCAGGCGCAAAAACGCCTTTTTGTGCGCCCCCGCAAGGCCCAACCCGCAGGCCCAGGTCAGCAGGGCCACCGCCAGCAGCACCGGCAGCATCATCGGCATCGCCAAAAGGCAGAACAGCAGGCTGGCCGCCAGCAGGAAAGGGCTCTGCGCCTTTTGCGGCAGGTGCAGGTATACCGCCGCCACCGCCGCCACGAACCCGAAAAACGCAAAGCTCTGCAAGCTCACGGCGGCACACACCCTTCCACAATACACTTTTTCTATTATACAAAGTTTGCGCGGCGCTGTAAAGCGCGTTTGGAACGGATTTTTCTTGCAATGCACGCGCCGATGCGGTACAATAAACACAACAAAGCCCGCCGCGCGCGGCACCCCTGAAAATCAAACTGCATGGGAGGCGTTTTTGTTATGCAACACCGCAATCCGCTCACGAAAGGGAACACCGGTAAAAAGTTCATCACCATCGGCGAGGTCATGCTGCGCCTGACCCCGCCCAACTATGAAAAGATCCGCATGGCCACCAACTTTGAGGCCAGCTACGGCGGCAGCGAGGCGAACATCGCCCTGGCGCTGGCCAACCTCGGGGTGGACAGCACCTTCTTCAGCGTCGTGCCGGGCAACTCCCTGGGCAAGAGCGCCGTGCGCTGGCTGCGCTCCAACGACGTGCACTGCACGCCGGTCATCCTTTCCACCCCGGAGCAGACCCCCACCCACCGCCTTGGCACCTACTACCTTGAGACCGGTTACGGCATCCGCGCCAGCAAGGTCACCTATGACCGCAAGCACAGCGCCATCACAGAGTTTGATTTCTCCACCGTCAACGTCGAGGAGCTGCTCGCCGGGTATGACTGGCTGCACCTTTCCGGCATCACGCCGGCGCTCGGCCCCGGCTGCGCCGCCTTCATCCTCGAATGCCTCAAGGTGGCAAAGGAGAAGGGCCTGACCGTCAGCTTTGACGGCAACTTCCGCAGTGCGCTGTGGACGTGGGACGAGGCGCGGGATTTCTGCACCCAGTGCCTGCCGTATGTCGACGTGCTGTTCGGCATCGAGCCGTACCACCTCTGGCGCGACGAGGAGGACCCCTCCAAGGGCGATTACAAGGACGGCGTGCCCCTGCAGCCCAGCTATGAGCAGCAGGACGAGATCTTCCAGGCGTTCATCGCGCGGTACCCCAACCTCAAATGCATCGCGCGGCACGTGCGCTACGCGCATTCCGGCTCCGAGAACAGCCTCAAGGCCTTCATGTGGTATGAGGGGCATACCTTCGAGAGCAAGCTGTTCACCTTCAACATCCTGGACCGCGTCGGCGGCGGCGATGCCTTTGCCAGCGGCCTCATCTACGCCATGATGCATGACTACAAGGCCATGGATATGGTCAACTTCGCGGTGGCCAGCAGCGTTATCAAGCACACCATCCACGGCGACGCCAACATCACCGACGATGTCGATACCATCCGCAACCTCATGAACATGAACTACGACATCAAGCGCTGACCCCCACGCCAGCGCCCGCCGCCCGGGCCTTTGCGCCCGGGCGGCGCCTTTTGCCCAGCAAAGGTTGCAATCCGGCACAAAATCAGGTATACTGTTTTGTAACCGTTTAAATGGATAAGGAGCGTTTTATGGCACATACCGTTGTGGTCACCGGCGCCGACGGCTTTATCGGCAGCCATCTGGCGGAGGAGCTCGTCAAAAAAGGGGAGAAGGTGCGCGCCTTCTGCCTGTACAATTCCTTCGGCTCCTGCGGCTGGATCGACACCCTGCCCCCCGCCGTCAAAAATGAGATGGAGATCTTCATGGGCGATATCCGGGACCCCAACGGCGTGCGCACCGCCCTGCGCGGGCAGGAGCGGGTGTTCCACCTGGCGGCGCTCATCGCCATCCCGTTCAGCTACCATTCGCCGGACAGTTACGTCGATACCAACATCAAGGGCACGCTCAACGTGCTCAACGCCGCGCGGGAGCTGGGCACCAACCGTGTGCTCGTCACCTCCACGAGCGAGGTGTACGGCACCGCGCAGTATGTGCCCATCGACGAAAAGCACCCCTACCAGGGCCAAAGCCCCTACTCCGCCACCAAGATCGGCGCCGACCGCCTGGCCGAGAGCTTCTACCGCAGCTTCGATCTGCCGGTATCCATCGTGCGGCCGTTCAACACCTACGGGCCGCGCCAGTCCGGCCGGGCCATCATCCCCACCATCATCACCCAGCTTCTGGCCGGCCAGAAACAGATCAAACTGGGCAGCCTGACCCCCACGCGGGATTTCAACTACGTCAAGGATACCGTCGCCGGCTTCATGGCCATTGCCGACTGTGACGCCGCCGTCGGGCAGGAACTCAACATCGCCACCGGGCAGGAACATTCCATCGGCGACCTGGCGCGCGAACTCATCGCCCAGATCAACCCCGATGCCGGGATCGTGTGCGAGGCCGCGCGCCTGCGCCCCGAAAAGAGCGAGGTCAACCGCCTTCTGGGCGACGCCACCAAGCTGCGCACCCTCACCGGCTGGGCGCCGCGCTACACCTTTGCCGAGGGCCTTGCCGCCACCATCGCCTTTTTGCGCGAAAACCTTGACCAATACAAGGCAGGCGCCTACATCCTGTAACGCCCGGCGGGCCTGCAAACAGCGTATGGAACCAAAAATGCCGCAACCGCATACGCGCCCCGGCGCCCTGCAAAGCCCCGCTGTACGGTGGGGCATTGCTGTGTTGTGCGCGGCGCTGGCGGGCGTGGGCGTAAGCTATTGCTGGCGCGTGTTTTTTTATCTCGACAGCCGCTGCCCCGCGTGGGCCGTCACCGCCGGGTGCGCCGCCTTCGGCGCCGGCGCCGTGGGCGCCGCGGCGCTTGTGCGCTTTTGCGCAAAGGGCTTTGCGGCGCGCGGAGCGCTGTGCATCGCTTTGTGCGGGCTGCTGTTTGTTTTTGGGGATCCGCCCCTCCAGCCGCCCGACGAAAGCACGCATTACCTGCGCACCTGGTCGGTCTCGCGGGGGCATTTTGACTTTGACGCCGCCCGCGCCTACCCCACCGATGTGGCGGCGCTGGTCACAGCGTTCCCCGGCGCATGGGTCAACGCGCACACCTCCGTCGGCATCGGGACGGACCCCATCACCGGCGCCGAGCGCGGCTACGATACCGCCGGCTACGCCCTCAAGCAGTACGGGGACGACGCCCCCATCGAGGGCATCGCCGCCGCCTTTGGCGAGTATTGCGCCCTGCGCGATGCCGGCACGGCCCCCAAAGTGACGGAGCCGCTCAGCTTCCTTGTCCTGCCGTTTTTGCCGGGGGCCGCGGGCATGGCGCTGGCGCGCCTGTTCGGCCTGGGCGCGCTGGGCTGCCTGTATGCGGGGCGCATCGGCAACCTGCTGGCGTATGCGGCGCTGTGCTTCGCGGCGCTCAAAAGCGCGCAGCGCTGCCGGCCGCTGCTGCTGGCCTTCATGCTGCTGCCGCTCTCGCTGTATATGGCCGCGAGCCTCAGCTATGACGCCACGCTGCTGGGCGGGTACTACCTGCTTTTGGCGCTGCTCACCCGGCGGGAGTGGACGCCGCGCGCGGCGCTTTTGTACGCTGCGGTGTGCGTGTATGTCAACATCGGCAAGCCGTACCTTAACCTGCTGTGGGCGGTGCTGCCGCTGCTCACCCTTGGCCGGCAGCAGCCCGCCGCCGTGCGCCGCCGCCTGCTGGCGGCGGGCGCCACGCTGGCCGCGGCCCTGGCCGTGACCGCCTTCGTCGAATGGTACGGCGACCCGGTGCTCAGCCCCTTCTGCCGCAACTACCCTGCTTTTATCCCGCGCCAGGGGGGCGAGACGGTGGACGGCGGCGCCCAGCTCGCCTTTATTCTGCACAATCCGCTGCGTTACGTGGCGGCGGCGCTGGGCACACTGTATGAGAACGACGGCTTTATCGGCCGGCTGGGCGTGTTTGGCGCGCTGGATCTGCCGGTGCCGCTGCTCAGCCTGACGGGGCCGCTGGCCCTCGCGGCGGGGGCGCTGCTCTCGGCCGGGGAAGGCCAGGCCCTTGGGCGGCGCCGCACGGCGGGGCTGGGCGTGTTCGGCGCGGTGTACGCCGCGGGCGCGATGACGGCGATGTATATCACCTACACCCCGGTGGGCATGGTGCGCATCACCGGGCTGCAGGCGCGGTATTTCCTGCCCGCCTTTTTGGCGCTGGGCTTCGGCGCCGCGGCGCTGGCGGCGCGCGGGCTGCGCCCGCGCCTTGCGCCGCAGCGCGCCGAGGCGTTGGCCCTGCCGCTGTTCGGCGGGTACGCGGCGCTGGGGGCGGTGCTTTTGTTCCAGCATTATTTTGTGGGGCCGTTCTATACGATCCCGGTCTGAAAAAACTGCGGCGGGAGGTGTGCGCGATGGCGCTGTTCAGCGGCTTGCTGGTGCTGGGCCTTGTGTGCGCTCTCTCACTGTGTGCGGCCGCCGCCCTTGGGTGGGACGCCGCGCTGCTGCCGCTGCCAACGCTGGCGGCGGGGGCGGTGCTGCTCAGCCTCTGCGGCTGTTTTGGCGTGCTCGGGGCGGGGGCGTGGGCGGTGCCCGCGCTGTTGCTGCTGGGCGCCGTGTACAGCGGCGTGCGGGCCGGGGCGGCCGCGCTCCAAAAAGCGGCGTGCAGCCCGGGGCTTTGGCTGTTTGCCGGCGCAAGCGCGTTTTTTTGGGTGCTGTTCGCCGTGCAGCGGCCGATGTTCACCCAATGGGATGAGTTCACCGCGTGGGGCGCGGCGGCCAAGCTGGTCAAAACGATGGACGCGCTGTATGTGGCGCAGCCCTACAGCCTGACGGCCAGCCATTCCCTGCCCGGCAGCAGCATGGTGTGCTACCTGTTCGCGGCGTTCTCGCCCGCTTTTTCGGAGTGGGCGTGCTTTGCCGCCGTGGATACGCTGCTGTTGGCCTGCGCGGCCGCGGCCGCTGCCATCGCGGCGCCAAAGGCCCGCTGGCCGCAAAGCGTTCTGGTGTTCGGCGCGGCGGCGCTGCTGCCGCTGCTCTTTCAGGTGCTGCCGGCGGGGGCCGTGGGCACCGCATACCGCACCCTCATGGCGGATATGCCCATGGGCTTTTTGTTCGGCGGGGCGCTGTGCGCGTACTTTGCCGCCCCCGCCCGGCGCAGCGGCGCCGTGCTGGCGCTGGCCCCGCTCGCGCTGCTGGCGCTGTACAAGGATATCGCCTTTGCCTACAGCCTCATCGCGGCCTTTGTCATCGCGCTGGACTGGCTGTGCTGCCCCCCGCAAAAAACAAAGCCTTCGCGGGCTTTGCCCGGCGCGCTGGGGGTTTTCGCCCTCACCGCCCTGCCGGGGCTCCTCGCGTTTTTGGGCTGGAACGCCTATGTGGCGGCCGCCGATACCGCCGCCGCCGCAGGCGTGGGCAGCGCCGGCCTTGGCTACGGCGCGGTGCTCCTGGGCGGGGTGCGCCAGCTGCTGGGCATCGGCCGGGAGGAAGGCTTTGCCCGGCTGATGGCGCTGATGGCGCGGGCCTTTTTCGGCCGCCGGGTGTTTTTGGCCGGCGGCGGCGCGGCGGCGGTGGCGCTGCTCGCAGTGATGGCGGCTCTGGGCCGGGCGTGCGCGCCAAAGGGCGCGGCGCGGCGGCGCCCGCTGGCGGCGTGCGCCGGGCTGGCCGTGGGGTTCGCGGCATTGTACGCCTTCCACCTCATCCTGTACCACTACAACTTCGCCGCGTCCGAGGCGCTGGTCCTCAAGGACTATGAACGCTATCTCGGCCCCTATTACGCGGGGTGGGCGCTCACCGCCTTCTGCCTGCTGGGGCAGGGGGCGGCCGCCGGCGCCAAGCGCGCCCCGGCGGCGCTCGCGGCGGCGGCCCTGGCCGTTGCGGCGTGCGTGGCGTGGCGCGGCATCCCGGCGGCGGGCTTTTGGAGCGATGTGAGCAGCCTGTACACCGTGCGCACCGACGTGCAGCGCCGTGCCGCCGCCATGAACGCCGTGCTGGACTGGCCGGACCGCGTGCTGGTGCTCAGCCAGGGGGACGATGCCACCCGCTGGTATTACTATAAATATGAGCTGACCGCCACCGTCGTCAACGGCTGGGCCTGGGACGAGGCGGCCGGCACCTGCATCGACGGCGATTTTATGAATCTGGTGCCGGAGGCCGGCAGCGATATGTACACCTACACCACCCGCGGCGACCTTGCGCAGCTGCGCGCGCATATGGATGCGAACGCCTGCGCCTACCTGCTCATCGACCGGTCGGACGGGTATCTGGCCGGGGAGCTTGGCCCCGCCGTCGCGGGCGGCCTTGGGGAAGCGGGCCCCGCCGCCCTGTACCGCTATCTGCCGGGGCAGGATGTGTGCTTTGTGCCGGTGGCGGTGGCCGAAAGCGGGGTGGCCACCGGATGAAACGCGCGGCTTTGCGCCCCGCGCAGCGGGTGGCGCTGTGCTATATGGCGGCGGCGGCGCTGTGGGTGTTGTGGTGCCTTGTGGGCAGCGGCATCATGCTGGATCACAAACTCAGTGGCCGGATGCCCACCCTCACCCTTGCCTTTGAGGATCTTGCGGCACAAAGCCTTGTCCCTTACGGGGAGGAGGGCTGGTACGTCAGCAGTGACGCCGACCCCCACTTGACCTGGCAGGGCGAGGCGTATGTCGAGACGGTGCAGCTGCACGCGCAGTACCGCCTGCCCCCGGGCGGCGTGGCGCTGTACTGGCGGCGCCCCGGCCAGCGGGATTTTACCGAGAAACAAAAGGTCTACGCCCGCCTCACCGCCCCGGACGAGTATACCTTCACCCTTGGCGGCGAGGCCGTCGCCGCCCTGCGCATCGACCCCGACAGCCTCGGCGGCGTGCCGGTGCGGGTGCAGGACGTCACCGTGAACCCGCCGCGGGCATGGTACCTGCGCTTTGTGCCGGGCGGCGGCGCGTGGGTGCTGCTGCTCTTTGTGCCGGTGTTCGCGGCGGCGGTGTGGCAGGCGCTCGCGGCGGCGCTGCCGCTGCGCAGGCGCTGAAAATACGGGATACAAAAACACCAAAGGAACGGAAAAAGGAGGGCGCGTATGGAGCTGCTGTGTGTCGGCGTATCGCTGGCGGCGCTGTTTTTGCTGTGCGCCTTCCTCACGCTGCGCTGCAAGCTGGCCGCGGCGCTGGCCCCCCTCACGGCGCTGGGGGCGCTGGTGCTCTGGCTCACGCTGTGGGGCATGGCGGGGCATCTTTTGTCCGGTATGTGGGCGGCGCTGGCCGGCTGTGCGGCGTTGGGCGCGGCGGCCTTCCGGCCGCGCCCCGGCCTGCGGGCCGCCAGCCGCGCGCTGTGTACGCCGGGCGCCGCGCTGTTCTGGGGCGGTACGGCGCTGTTTGCCGTGTATTTCTTTGTGCGGCAGCCGCTGGCCATCGGCTTTGACGAGCTCAACCTCTGGGCCACCGCCGTCAAGGTCACCGTCACCGACGACGCGCTCTACTCCACCGCCTCGCTGGGGGTGCCGTGGCCCGTCACGCAGAACCCCGGCCTGCCGCTGCTGGGCTATTTCTTCAGCTTTTTCGGCGCCTACGCCGATTGGAAGATCTACCTTGCCTACGATGCCCTTGCCCTCGCGGTGTTCGCCGCGGTGTTGGGGGAGCTGCGCTGGGGGCAGTACCGGATGTGGGTGCCGCTGGCGGCGGCGCTGTGGTGTGTGCCGTGGTTTTTTACCACCTACAACCGCATCATCTACCTGAGCACCGTCTACATGAGCGCCTACGGCGATATCCCCGCCGGGCTCGCGGTGGGCGGCGCCGTGGCCGTGTGGCTGGCCCTGCGCCGCGGCGGCGGGCCGCGCTGGGCGGTGCTGCTGGTGCTGGCGCTCGCCGCAAACCTCAAGGCCAACACCTTTGTGCTGGCGCTGGTGGCCGCCGGCCTGACGGCGCTGGACGGCTGGCTCTTCCCGGACGGGCCCTTCCGCAAGGGGCTTGCCAAACGCACCGGCTTTGCGGCGCTGTGCATGGCCGCGCCGCTCGTCCTCTATTACCTGTGGAACATCCGCTATGTCGGCGCCCTGGTGGCGCAGAACAGCGCCGCGGGCGGCATGGGGGATACCACCCCCTCGCTCGCGCAGGTGGTGCTCAACGGTGTCGGGCTGCTGCTGGGCCGCCCCGCCACCGGCTTTTACGCCGAACGTGAGGCCCAGTTCCGCCAGGCGATGGCCGATATGTCCGCCCAGTTCTGGACGGATGCCGGCACCGTCAGCATGGTCGGGCAGGGCTGCCGGGTGGTAGCGCTCATCCTTGTGGTGTTCGCCGCCGCGGTGCTGCTGGCGCCGGGCGCCCGCGCGCGGTGGCGCATCGTCTGCATGGCGGCGGCGTCCACCGTATGCTTTGGCGGGTACAACCTGATGCTGGCGCTCAGCTACGGGTTCATCTTCAAGCCCTTCCAGGCGGCCGTCCTGACCGATTACAACCGGTACATCTACAGCTATTATATCGCGTGGTTCCTCATCGCGCTGGCCTGCCTGGCGGGCGCTTTGCAGGCCGGCGCGGCACAGCCCGCCCGCCCCGGCCGTATGCGGCGCGGCGCGGTGCTGGCCGGGCAGGCGTTCGTGCTGCTGCTGGCCGGCGGTATGCTGCTGCGCTGGCACCAGCTGGTGCTGCCGCAGCTTTCGGTGCTGGGCTTCTCCGACGCCGAATTCATCGACCGCCGCACCGACCGCGCCGAGGCGGAGCGTGTCAGCCAAAACCTGACCGGGGCCGACCGCATCTTCTTCGTCAGCCAGGGGGACACGGGCCTGAAATGGTTCGCCGCCGTGTTTGATTTCTACCCCCTGCAGGTCGATTATTCCGGCACCCTGGAACCCGGACCGGACTATGGCGGCGGGGGCGGGGGCACCTTCGGCCTGCCGGAGCTGCGCGACGGGGCCGCAGGCACCAAACAGGCCTACTACCACGCCTACACGGCGCCGCAGTTTGACGCCATCGTGCGGCAAAGCGGCTGCACGGTGCTGTATCTGCAAAATGTGGATGAATTCTTCCTGCAAAGCTACGCTTCGCTCTTCACCGACGGCCTCGCCGCCGCGCAAAACGGCGTCACGCCGCTTTACCGTGTGACGGAGGACGGCTTTTCGCCCGAGCTGCTGCAGGCACCTTTGCCCGCGGGCACCACGGCCGTGCGGGCGACCAAGGAGGTGGCCGCCCCATGAAACAGCGTTTGGCCGCGTTTTGGCGCCGCAGGGCGGCGCTGCCCATCGCCTGCTACGCGCTGGCGGCCGCCGCCTGGCTTTTGCTGGGCGTGTGGGGCAAGCTCGGCGATATCGGGCTGGAACCGTGGAGTTCCGTGCCGGTGGAGGCGTTTGCCTGCGTCGACCTCGTCCCCGACCCGGCGGTGGAAAACGGCTACACCGCCACCTCGCTGGATCCGCAGCTTATTTTGGAGGGGCTTTCGGGCCGCAAGCTGCGCACGCTGAGCTATGTGCCGCTGTTCCCGGTGGGGGAACCGCGGGAGATCTGCCTGTATTACACCAACCGTGCGGGGGAGCCTTTCAGCCAAAACAAGCGCGTTTTCCCCAAGGTGCAGGCCAACGGCCGCTATGTGTTCACCCTGCCGCAGGGCGGCATCGCCGCGCTCCGGCTGGACCCGTGCAGCCCCGCCGACGGCACACAGGTCACGGTGGTGTTCACCCTTGGCACCGTCGACCTCAACTACCAAAGCACCCTGCCGCACGGGCTGGCGTATTTCCTGCCCAACTGGTACCAGCTGTTCTGCCTTTTGCTGTGCCCGGCCCTGGCCGCCGCCGCGCTGGATTGGCTGCGCGCCGTCTGGCGTTTTTGGCGGGCACGCCCGCACCGCTGACCCGCTGTACAAAGCCCCGCCGCCCGGTACCGGGCGGCGGGGCCGCTTGCATTTTCAGGTGATCTTCAAAAACCGCTGCGCGCGGTAGACGATGTAGCGGAACAGCCCCGCGATCAGGCTGCCCTCCACCCACAGGTAGTGCGGCACGTCCCGCCAGCGGAACGGCAGCTTTTGCACCTTGGGCAGGGCGGCGCGGGCCTCGGCAAAGCCCTTGGCATAGTCCTTACCAAAGCCGCGCAGGCGGAACATCAGCACCTTTAAAAGGTAGCCCAGCGCCATCGGGAGGAAATTGAGCACCAGCATCGGCCACGGCTGGTTTTTGTACGGCAGCAGGATGCTGTTGCGCCCGCTCTGCACGCTTTTAAAGGGGTTGTAGCGCACGGCGCCGGTGGTCGCGCCGCAGATGTGGCGGCAGCGCGCGGTGGGGCAGTAGACGTTTTTGTACCCGCGGTTGTTGGCGCGCCAGCTCAGATCCACATCCTCATAATAGGCGAAAAACAGCTCGTCAAAGGTGCCGATCTCCTCCAAGATGCTTTTGCGGTAGAGCGCCGCCCCCCCGCACGCCGAAAACACCCGGCAGGGCTTTTGGTAGCGCGCGGCGCGCAGCCCGTCGCCGCGCTTGCAGGCAAAGCCCAGCAGCGTCACATAGTCCCCGGCGTCGTCGGCCAGCTCCGGTTCATAGTAGCGCAGCATCAGGCTGGAAACGGCAAAGATCTTTCCGTCGCTCTCGGCGGTGCGCACAAGCTCCGCCAGCCAGTCCGGCTCGGCAAAGGCGTCGTTGTTGAACAGGGCGATGTATTCGCCCCTGGCGGCGGCGATGCCCTGGTTGACCGCGTGGGAAAACCCGGTGTTGCTGTCATTGCAGATCAATGTGTACCCCGCGCGCCCCACATAGCTTTTGGCCACGGCCAAACTCTCGTCGGTGGAGCCGTTGTCCACAACGATCAGCTCAAAGTCCGGGCAGGTCTGCGCCCAGATGGATTCAATGGCGTCGCGCAGCCAGCCGGCGCCGTTCAGGTTGGGGATCACAACACTCGCTTTGATGCTCACAGGCGTCCTCCTTCGGCGGGTCGGCGGTCACAGGGCGGGGGTGCGGTCCAGCTGGGTGGCCAGGATGATCTGCGTGTTGGTGGAACCAAGCCGCTGGATACGGGTCAACAGGTGCTCCAGCGCTTCGATGTTCGCGCAGCTCACCTTGAGCACAAAATTGCAGCTGCCGGTCACGCGCCAGCACTGGAGCACCTGCGCCTCCTCCCGGACCAGGGCCAAAAGCTCGTCCCGGGCGGCGGCGCCCGCCAGCACCGAGATGAGCGCCTCCACCTGGCTGGGCGCGGCGGGCCGGCGCAGCACCGCCGTGTACCCGCCGATCACGCCGCTTTCCTCCAGGCGGTGGATGCGGCTGGATACCGCCGGGCTGGTCAGGTTGATCTGCCGCGCGATCTCCTTGACCGGCGTGCGCGCGTTCTCCTGCAAAAGGCGCAGGATCTTGCGGTCCAACTCATCCATGCGGAGGCCCCCCAACAGATTTAGGCAAAAGTGCCGCTTTTGTCTAAAGAATACAAAAAAAGAAAATAAAGTGCAAAACGCTTGTAACACTTTACAAAGGCAGGCAACCGGCCGGCCGGCCGCCAAAACGGAAAATTAAATAAAGTGTTTCCGCGCTTATTATAAAGAAACGGAAAGCAAAAAGCAAGCCCCGGATTTGACAAATAAAGAAAAACCGGTATAATAAAACCACATTGATAAGCCATCTTCTACCCTTATATACTTTCCCACCCCTCTATGCACGAAGCCCCGCCGCAAGGCGGGGCTTCGTGCATACTGTCGAAACGATATATTTTAAATCCATCGCCCTTGGCGGACATGTGCCGACAAGGGCGATACCGCCAGAGCAAAAATACCGTGCAAATCGCCTGTAAGGCATGCGCACGGTATTTTTTGCGACGGGGTGTGTTCAAGAGAGGGGTGCAGGCGGACTGGCGCAGCCAGCAAAGCCGAACCCCTCTCTTGCAGCGTGTCGCGGCACGCGACACGCTGGACGAAGCCCCGCCGCAAGGCGGGGCTTCGTGTTTGTGCACCGGTGAATTATACTGCCCGCCCGGTACCCCGCGGGGCCGTCCGGCCCCTTCTCCCCGCAAACGGAATCCTGTTTCCCCTCATCAGTCGCCTTCGGCGTGTAGGGCCTTGCCCTCACCCCGCCGCCCCCAGAGGGGGAAGCCTTCCGAGGCATCGCGCTCTTAAAGCCTTCCCCCTCCGGGGGAAGGTGGCCGCGTAGCGGCCGGATGAGGGGGGACAAAAAATGCCCCGCAAACGGTATCCCATTTCCGGTCACTTTGTAGGGCGGGGGTTTTTGCCTGCGGCGCCATGCGCCGCGGGCAAAAACGGCCGGAGCTGCGCGCCGCAAAGCGGCGCGCAGCGAGAGCCGTTCCAAAATGGGCGGCGCGCGTACGCGCGCCATAAGGGGATATCGGACAACCGTTTGCGCCACGACGGGCCTGAAGGCCCGCCCTACAATTTTCCCGCAGGGTGCGCGTGGAGGGTGGCGATTGCCTTCCCGCAAACGGAATCCCGTTTCCCCTCATCAGTCGCCTTCGGCGTGTAGGGCGGGGTGCCCTCACCCCGCCGCCCCCAGAGGGGGAAGCCTTCCGGGGCATCTCGCTCTTAAAGCCTTCCCCCTTGGGGGGAAGGTGGCCGCGCAGCGGCCGGATGAGGGGGGACAAAAATGCCCCGCAAACGGCATCCCGTTTCCTCTCATCCGGCCGCTGCGCGGCGGGTTACACCACGATGTTTTTGACCCACACGCCCTTTTTGATCAGCACAAAGCCCAGCACGCATTTGATCAGGTCCAGCGCGCTCACGCAGAAAAATACCGCCACCACCGGCAGCGCCGTGCGGTGGGCCAGCGTCCACGCGCAGGGCACGCTCACCGCCCAGGTGAAGCAGCTGTCGAACAGGAAGGTGATAAGCGTTTTTCCGCCGCTGCGCAGCGTGAAATAGGCGCAGTTGGCAAAGGCGTTCACCGGCATACACGCCGCCACCACGCAGATGCAGGCGGTGGCCAGCGCGCGGATGGCGGGCTCGGTGTTGTAGATGCGGGGGATGACGGGCGCGCACAGCGCCAGCGCCGCGCCCACCGCCACGCAGCTGAGCGCGCTCAAACTCAGCATCCACCACGCCTGCCGGCGGGCGTCCTCCAGCTCGTTGGCGCCGAGGGACTGCCCCACCACGATGGCGGTGGCATCCCCCAGCGCCAGAAACACCGAGTTGAACACCCCCGACACCGTGTTGCAGATGTTCATCGCGGCAACGACGTCGATGCCGCGCACGCTGTAGCATTGCAGCATCATAGCCTGCCCCATGCTCCAAAGGCATTCGTTGGCCATCAGCGGCAGGCTTTTGACCAGGATCTCCCACGCCAGCGCGCGCGGTATGGCAAAATGGCGGTACAGCCCCTGCATATAGGGGTATTTTTCCCGCCCGCGGTGGCTGCCCGCGGCCACCACCGCCAGCTCCACAAAGCGGGAGAGCGTCGTCGCGATGCCGGCGCCCACCACGCCCAGCCGCGGCGCGCCGAACAGCCCGAAGATGAGCAGGCCGTTGCCCACAAAGTTGCACGCCATCGCCGTCAGGCTGGCCTGCATCGGCAGCGCGGCGTGGCCGCACTGGCGCAGTGTGCCGGAATACGCCTGCGTGATGAAAAACGGCAGCAGCCCCGGCAGCATCACCCACAGGTACCCCCTGGCGTGGCCGAGGATGGCCGCCGTCTCCTCCGGCGCGGTGCCGGCGGCGATGTACAGCCCCACCAGCCGCGGCCCGGCCAGCAAAAACAGCGCCGCGGCCCCGGCCGTGAGCGCCCCGCCGATGAGCAGCTTGAACCGGAACGTCTGCCGCACGCCCTCCATGTCGCCATGGCCGTAGAACTGCGCGCCGTAGATGCCCGCGCCGGCCGTGGAGCCGAAGACGCACAGGTAGAACACGAACAGCAGCTGGTTGACGATGGCCACGGCGGACATGGGCAGCGTGCCCACCTGCCCGACCATGACGTTGTCCAGCAGGCTGACGACGTTGGTCAGCGTGTTCTGCACGATGATGGGCAGCACCACCGTGAGCACGCGGCGGTAAAACGCCCGCGTGCCGAACAGCGTGCCCCACACGCGGCGGCCCGCGCTGCTTTGCATAAAAAACATCCTTTCCTTTTTTTCAAAAACGGCGCAAAAAACTCCCGGCGGGCCCTTGCGCGGGGCACCCCGGCCGGGAGGACAAGTGTTTGGCAGTACGTTACGGCAGCGCGGGCGCGTAGTCACACAGGCGGCGGGGCCGGCCCTCAAACACGATGGCGATGCCGTCCGGCCCGGTGTTGGCGCTGACCACGCCCCCCAGCTGGCCCACATAATACGGCGCGTGGCCGAACTCCTTCTTGCACAGCTTGATGAGCTCGTCCCGCTTTTCGGTGCTGGAGGTGTACAGGATCTGGTACGGCATGGCCTTGACGTCCCGCACGCGGCTCTTGACCCATTTGATCATCGCCGGGGGGACGTTGGCGTCCCCGCGGACCTTGGCCTCCACCTTGGAGATGCCGTCGTTGAGGCTGATGACCGGCCGGATGCCCAGCAGATCCCCCGCCACGGCGGCGGCGGCGCTGATGCGGCCGGATTTTTTCATCTGCTTCAGGCTGTAGGCGGCCAGGCAGATCTCGGTTTTGGCGAGGGCGCGCTCCATCTCCAGCACGCATTCGGCAATGTCGCCGCCGCCGCGCACCTTGCGCGCGCACTCACACAGCCACCAGCCGAACGGCATGGAATACATATGGCTGTCGATGATGCGCAGCCGCAGGCCGTGGCCGGGGCGCGCCTCCCCCAGCTGCTCCACCGCCGCCAGGGCGTTGGCGTAGGTGCTGGAACCGCCGCTGTTGATGCAGACGTGCACAAGGTCGGTATAGCCCTCGTCCACATAGCGGCTGTAGATATCCACCCATTGCAGCGGGGTGATGGCGGCGGTGGTCGGCGTGCCGGCGGCGGCGCGCATCAGTGCGTAAAATTCATCGTTGGTAAGGTCCCGGCGCTCGATGTACTCTTTGCCTTCCAGGTTGATGGGGAACCCCACCACCTCGATGCCGTATTTCTCCGCAAGTTCCTGCGGGATATCCGAGCTGGAATCGGTCAAAAACCCGATCTTACCCATGGTTCTACTTCCTCCCTCCAGGGCTGGCCGGTCAACTGGCCGCGGCATTCAAGGTCCGCGAAGCCCCATTGGCGCAGCACCTCGTACACGCCCACCGCCACCGCGTTGGAAAGGTTCAGGCAGCGCTCGCCCCGGCGCATGGGGATACGCGCGCAGCTGCCGGGGTGCGCGGCCAGCAGGCTTTCCGGCAGGCCGGCATCCTCGCGGCCGAACAGCAGGTAGGCGCCGTCCGGGTAGCAAAGGTCGGTGTGGCGGTGCGGGCCCTTGCTGGTAAAATAAAAAAAGGGCCCGGGGTTTTCTGCCAGAAAATTGAACAAACTCTCATAATATGTTATATCAAGCTGCGGCCAATAGTCAAGCCCTGCGCGCTTTAATTTTTTATCGTCGATGGCAAAGCCCATCGGCCCCACCAGATGCAGCCGCGCCCCGGTCACGGCGCAGGTGCGCGCCACGTTGCCGGTATTTTGGGGGATCTGCGGCTCCACCAGCACGATGTTCAAAACCGGCATGGTTTTCACTTCCCGTTTTTTTTGGATGTGGTTACAGCCCTTCGCCGTCCAGCTGCAAGGCGGGCAGGGCGCTCTCCAGCCAAACGCCAAGGCGCTCGTCGCTGCCGGCGGGGGTCTGGCGGATACAGTCTGCCACAAAGGCGGCCGCGGCCTGGGCGGCGGCCTGCGGCACGTTGCCCTGCAGCAGGCGCCCCACCATCGCGGCGGCAAAAATATCCCCCGTGCCGTGGAACATACGCGGCAGCAGGGCGGAGCGCACGGTGTACCCCGGCCCGCCGCGCACCGCCCCCACACAGCAAACGGAGCGGCCCTCCGGCTCGGCCACGCCGGTGATGAGCACCTGCGGGCTCACCTTGCAAAGGCGCTGTGCCAGGTTGGCCGCCTGTTCCGCCCCGCTGCCGGCGGGCATCGGCATACCCAGCAAAAGGCAGGCCTCGGTCAGGTTGGGCAGCACCAGGTCCGCCCGGGCGCACAGGTCATACAGGGCCGGCACCAGCTCCGGCGCAAGGCCGTGGTACATCTGGCCGCCGTCGCCCAAAATGGGGTCCACCACCTTGAGCGCGCCCGGCCACATCTCCAGCGCCTGCACGGCAAGCTGCGCCTGCGCGGGGGTGGCCAGGTAGCCGGTGTACACGGCGTCGAACGATACGCCAAGGCGGCGGTAATGGGCCAGCGCCGCCGCGCCGAACAGGGTGGCGTCCAGCCGGGCGGGGGTGCCAAGGCCCCCGGTATGGGTCGAGAGCAGCGCCGTGGGCAGTGGTACGGCCTGCACGCCCAGCGCGGCCAGCACCGGCACGGCGACGGTCAGCCCGCCGCGGCCAAAGCAGGGCAGGCTGTGGATGCACAAAACCGTTTTGGGGGCATGGATCATGGCAGTGCGCTCTTTTCCTTCAAAAGATGGGGGCGGGCCCGCCAAAGCGCGGAAAACGGCCCCTTTTGCTCATTTTACCAGAGCAAAACAACAAAAAAACACGCATAAAGGCGGAACCGCGGCGCAAAACTAAAAATACCGTTATCAGGAAAGGGGGGCTTGCCATGAAAAACGTGATGGTCACCGCCGCGGCCGCGGCCGTGGGCATGGCGGTGGGGGCGGCGGCGGTCTGCGCCGGCGGTGCCAGCCACCGGCAGATCCGCCGCAGCATCCGCAAGGTGGCGCGCGGCGCCGAAAAAGCGATGATGGACCTCGACCGTATGCTCGAACGCTACACCGGCTGAGCGCCCTGTCCGTGCCGCTTTGCCGGCACGGACATCCCTTTTATTGCAGCAGATAGATGGCCACGCCGTCGCTCTCATACGCGGGGGCCAATGCGGGGCATACCCCGCCGGGCCACGCCTTGTCGTCCACGATGCAGCCGATGCCCTCGGCCGCGCACAAAGCGCGCAGCGCCTCGGGCGGGGTGGCGGTGTCAAAGACGGCGGCGTTCACCTCCAGGCGGTGCAGGACGGTAGCCTCCGGCACGCCCATGTTGGTCACGGCGTAGGTCCAGCCTTCCATATACGCCTGCCGGCCGCTCAGGGCCGTGTACACGTTGCTGATGCCGTTGTCAAAATCCGGGGCGGCGCTGGTACGGTCGGTGGTGAACACAAGCTCCGTATCGGTGTTTTGGGCCAGCCAGCGCATGGCGGCCTCCTCGGCGGCGGTCACCGCGCGGCTGTTGGGGGCGGGGGGCACCGCGCCAAGGGTGACGGCCGCCTGCCCCAGCGCCTGCCGGCCGCACGCGCCCACGATGTATACGGTGGTCAGTGCCGCGGCGGCCCCCGCCAGCCACAGCGGCCATTTGGCGGGCGCCAGCGGGCGGCGGGCCAGCAGCACGTCCAGCCGGCCGGCGGCGAGCAGCGTCATAAAGATCATGCCCACCAGGGCAAAATAGATCTCGCTTGAGCTGGTGTGCCGGAAAATGTGGTAGGCGAGGAACCCGCCCACCGCCGCGCCGTGGGCCAGGATACAGGCGGGGTCCAGCCGGTGCAGGCGGCGCAGCGCGCCCGGCACGGCGGTGGCCCACAGCAAAAACTGGAACGGCAGCATACAGAAGGTGTTCACCACCCCGATGCCCACCAGCCATACATACCCCGAGATGAACGGCAGGGCATGGCACAGCCGATCGGTATACGGGCTGAGCAGGCGGTAGGCGGGGGTGTTCTGCATCGAAAAGATGGAAAACCGCATACTTTCGTTGGCCCCGGCCGCGAACAGCAGCCGGTACAGCACGGCGAACACCGCCGCGCAGCCCGCCAGGCACAGCAGCGCGCGCCCGTATTTGGGCTTTTGGAACAGCAGCACCAGCACCATCGTGATGGCAAGGCTGCACAAAACGATGGCCGCCTGCGGGCCCTTGGCCAGGCCCAGCAATGCGAAGGCCGCCAGCAGGGCGGCAATATACAGCGGCCCGACGTTGAACTTTTTGCGGCTGATGACGGTAAACAGCACCATGAACACACAAAGCAGGACAAGCGCCGTGGCCTGGGCGTTGATGTTGGTCACAAGATGTTTGAGCAGCGTGTTGGCAAAAATGCCGTCGCCCTTTTCCGATACCTGCCACATCGCCAGAGACTGGCAGCCAAACAGCAGGTACACCGTCAGGTGCGCCGCGCGCCGCCGCTCCGGGCCGAAATAATGCCGGCCCAGGCTGCACAAAGCGATGAGCTCCCCGGCCAAAAACAGCGGCCCGGCGAAAAACGCGTTGCAGTCATACGCGGACGCCCCGCTCACAAGATGCAGGGCGGCGCAGAGCAGCTCGGTGAGGTAATGGTAGGAGAACCGCACCCCCAAAAACCGGATGTCCTGCGCGGGGAAATGCCGGCTCAGCGCCGTCACGTTGCCGATGTTCCACAGCATATCGCGGGAAAGCTCCACCGGGCCGCCCGCCAGCGGGTGGGGGTTCTGCGCGCCGAGCATCAGCGCGTACAGCAGGCACAGGACCGCCCACAGCACCACGCCGCCCCGCCATACCGGCGGTGCGGCAGGGCGCGGCCGGCCCGCCTTATGCCAGGCGCGCAGCTTTTGCGCCGCCCACACCGCCGTCAATGCCGCGGGCAGCGCCCGCAGCAGCCAAACCATGCCCAAACGCACGGAAAAACAGTGCACCACCGCCAAAAACCCGATGCCGTACAGCATCGCCAGCGGCACGCGCAGGCCGTCGCCATACGGGCCGGCCCAATCCGCCAAGGCGAGGCCCGGCCCCACCAGATACACCGCCGCGCACAGGTAGAACAGCACGAGCCGGCCCATATCGGCCCCGCCGGCCGCGATGAGGAACAGGTATCCGCCCAGCGCGGCGCAGCAGACGAGCGCCCGGCACCAGGTGCCCGGCGTATGGTCGGCCCGGATCGTGTGCGTGCGCGGCGGCATGGCGGCCCTCCTTTTTTGCGGAAAGTGCGGGAAAAAGCCCGTTTTCTGCCATTGTAGCAGAAAACGGGCGCGACGTCAAAAAATGTTGTAAAAAGTATTTTCGGGCGCTTACAGGATGCGCACCCGCACCGTGGCGGGCAGCGCCGCAAGCTGGGCGGCCATGGCGGCCTCGTCAAAGCGGCCGGTCACGTCCAGCAGGGTATAGGCGATCTCCTTGCGGCTCTTGTTGACCATGTTCTCGATGTTGAGGCCCACCGCCGTCAGCGCGCCGGTGATGCCGGAGATGACGCCCGGCTCGTTTTTGTGGATGATGCAGATGCGCTTGCCGGCCGCGCGCGGCTGCTGCACGTCGGGCAGGTTGACGCTGTGGGTGATGTTGCCGTTTTTCAAATAATCGCTCAGCTCGGCGGCGGCCATCACGGCGCAGTTCGTCTCGCTTTCGGGGGTCGAGGCGCCCAGGTGCGGCGTGCAGTACACGCCCTTCACGCCCAGCAGCTCCTCGGCCGGGAAATCGCAGAAATACTCCGCCACCTTGCCGCTGTTGAGCGCGTCCAGCAGCGCGGCGTTGTCCACCAGCTCGCCGCGGGCAAAGTTCAAAACGCGCACGCCGTCCTTGCAGGCGGAAAGGCTGCGCTCGTTGATGGTGTGGCGGGTGGTGGGCAGGTAGGGCACGTGGATGGTCAGGTAATCGCAGCGGGGCAGCATCTCACCCATCGTCACGCAGTGCTGCACGCTGCGCGAAAGGCTCCACGCCGCGTCCACGCTGATGTAGGGGTCATAGCCCAGCACCTCCATGCCCAGCGCGACGGCGGCGTTGGCCACCCGCGCGCCGATGGCGCCCAGGCCGATGACGCCCAGCGTTTTGCCGCGCAGCTCCGGCCCGACGAACTGCTTTTTGCCGCCTTCCACGTCCTTGCCCAGCGTGGCGCTGCCCTTGAGTGTCTGCGCCCAGGCCATGCCCTCGGCCATATGGCGGCTGCCGGCGATGAGGGCGCCCACCGTCAGCTCCGCCACGCCGTTGGCGTTGGCGCCCGGCGTGTTGAACACGACGATGCCCTTTTCGGTGCAGTCCTCCACCGGGATGTTGTTGGTGCCGGCCCCCGCGCGCGCGATGGCCAGCAGGCTCTCGGGCAGGGGCGCGGCGTGCATATCGGTGCTGCGCACCAGCACGCCCTGCGGCGCGGCGGCGTTGTTGTCGATCTCAAACTGGTTGGCCGGCAGCTTCGCCAGCCCCGCGGGGGAGATGGCGTTCAAGGTCTTGATGATGTACATGATGTTGTTTCCCTTCCTAACAATAAAGTAGCAATAAAAATGGCGGTTTCAGCAAGGAGCTTTTGGAAAGTGGAGTTTGGAAAGTGGAAAGTGGAAAGTGGAAAGTGGAAATAAGGTGCTTTTTTAAAATCGTGCCCGAAGGGCACCCCGCAACTCCACTCTCCACATTCCACTCTCAACATTCCACTCTGCTCTCTTTTCTCTCTTCACTCTTCTCTTTAGATTATTACGCGTTTTCCCTGCGGAATTTCTCCATAAAGGCGACGAGCTTGTCGATGCCCTCGGCCGGCATCGCGTTGTAG
Source organism: uncultured Gemmiger sp. (assembly GCA_947629015.1). Taxonomy (GTDB): domain Bacteria; phylum Bacillota; class Clostridia; order Oscillospirales; family Ruminococcaceae; genus Gemmiger. Next base: position 48,243 of record CANRCB010000007.1, on the reverse strand, counting down.
ATGGAGGCGCGCATACCGCCCACCAGCCGGTGCCCCTTGAGGTTGACGAAACCCGCCTCGGCCGCCGCCGCGCAGAACGCCTTGTCCAGCTCCGCCGTGGGGGAGGTGAAGGTCACGTTCATCAGGCTGCGGTACCGCTTTTCGACGGGGTTTTTGTAGAAATCCTGCCCGTCCAGGTAATCGTACAGCACCTTGGCCTTGGCGGCGTTGCGCGCCTGCATCGCCGCAAGGCCGCCCACCTCATGCTCCAGCCAGTCCATCACCAGCCCGGTCATATAGATGCACCAGCAGGGCGGGGTGTTGTACATGCTGCCGGCCCCCAGCAGGGTGGTGTAGTTCATCATGGTGGGGATCTGCTCCGGGGCATAGCCCTTGGCGCTGCGGCCCAGCAGGTCCTCCCGCACGATGGCCACTGCCATGCCGGCGGGGGCGATGTTCTTCTGCACGCCAAAATAGATGCAGCCGTATTTGGCAACGTCCACCGGCTCGGAGCAGATCATCGAGCTCATGTCCGCCACCAGCGGCACGCCCTCGACCTGCGGCACCTCCACATACCGGGTGCCGAAGATGGTGTTGTTCTGGCAGATGTGGATGTAGCTGGCGCCCGGGTCATACGCGATGACCTTGACGTCGGGGATGTAGGTGAAGTTTTTGTCCTTGGACGAGGCCGCCACGCGCGCGGTGCCGAACTTGGCGCCCTCCTCGGCGGCCTTTTTGCTGAAATTGCCCGTCACGATGTAATCCGCTGTGCCGGTGGTCATGAAATTCAGCGGCACCATGGCGAACTGCTGCGTGGCCCCGCCCTGGAAAAAGCCCACCTTGTAATTGTCCGGCACGTTCAGCACGCGGCGCAGCGCGGCCTCGGTGTTTTGGATGATCTCGTCGAACCATTTGCTGCGGTGGCTCATCTCCATCACGCTCTGGCCGCTGCCATGGTAGTCCAGCAGCTCCGCCTGCGCCTTTTGGAGCACCGCCTCCGGCAGCATCGAAGGCCCGGCGCTGAAATTGTACACTCTTGCCATATCGTCCATTCTCCCTTTCCCGTTCAGGGGGCCGCCGTGCGCGGCCCCGCGTTCGCCCCCTATTATAATAAAAGCCCCGCCGCGCGGCCACTTGGCAAAACCCCGAATTTGCGCGCGCCGTGCGCAAAAAAACCGGAAAAACGGCACAACTGTCGGCCGTGCACAGACAAAACCTTTTACAATCATAAAAGAAACCCCGCAAAAAACGCCGGCCGTGCGGCAGCGGGAGAGGGGATTGACAAAAATCTGCCACAGATGTAAAATGCTAACGGAAAATCTACCACAAACAGGGGAGATATGTATGGAACGGCTTTCCCGCAGTGAGGAGCAGGTCATGGCGGCGCTGTGGCGCGCCGCGCCAAACGGTGCCGCCACCCGGCGGCAGGTCGCCGCGCAGCTGCCGCCCGGCTGCCGCTGGGCGGATTCCACCCTGCTCAACTTCCTGCTCCGGCTCGAGGGCAAGGGCTTTGTCCGGGCGGCCAGGCAGGGCAACAAAAATGTGTACACCCCGCTCGTGCGGCGCGCCACCTACTGCGGCGCGGTCAGCGCCGCGCACCTCGAAACGCTCTACGGCGGCGACGTGCGCGCCATGCTGGAGGCGCTGGCGGCCACCGGCCGGCTGGAACACGCGCAGGTGCACCGCCTGCTGCGCTGGCTGGATGCATGGCTGGCCGACAACGCCGAATATGACGAGGAATGAAAGGGGAATGGTGATGGAGGACCGTTTGCAAAGCGATATCCTGCTTTTCTTTGACCGCGCGCCGGACGCCCTGCCGCTGTATGAGGCGCTGCAGGCCGCCGCGTTCGCCGCCGCTAAATAAAATGATGGGAATTCAGCAAAAATCCCACTAGGAAAACCCGCCCGCACGTGGTATACTTGATTTTGTAATATGCGGGGGCGTTCCCCGCGCAAGGCACTGCAAAAACAGGATTGGAGGCTGTAATCTATGGCAAACCGTATCGTGCTCAACACCATCTCCTACCACGGCAAAGGCGCGCTGGACAACATCGTGCCGGAGCTCACCGCCCGCGGCTACAAAAAGGCGCTGGTCTGCTCCGACGCGGATCTCATCAAGTTCGGCGTCACCAAAAAGGTGACGGATCTTCTGGATGCCGCCGGCTTTGCCTATGACGTCTACTCCGACATCAAGCCCAACCCCACCATCGAGAACGTGCAGAACGGCGTCGAGGCGTTCAAAAAGGCCGGGGCGGACTGCATCGTCGCCATCGGCGGCGGCTCCGCGATGGACACCGCCAAGGCCATCGGCATCATCATCAACAACCCGGAATTCGCCGATGTGCGCAGCCTTGAGGGCGTGGCCCCCACCAAAAAGCACGCCGTGTTCACCATCGCGGTGCCCACCACCGCCGGCACGGCCGCCGAGGTCACCATCAACTACGTCATCACCGACGTCGAGAAGAAGCGCAAGTTCGTCTGCGTCGACACCAACGACATCCCCGAGATCGCCGTCGTTGACCCCGATATGATGTCCACCATGCCCAAGGGCCTGACCGCCGCCACCGGTATGGACGCGCTCACCCACGCCATCGAGGGCTATATCACCGCCGGCCACTGCGCCATCAGCGATATGTTCCACCTCGAGGCCATCCGCCTCATCTCCGAAAACCTGCGCGGCGCCGTCGCCAACACGCCGGAAGGCCGCGAGGGCATGGCCCTCGGGCAGTATATCGCCGGCATGGGCTTCTCCAACGTGGGCCTGGGCATCGTGCACTCGATGGCGCACGGCCTGTCCGCTTTGTACGATACCCCGCACGGCGTGGCCTGCGCCATCATCCTGCCCACCGGCCTTGTGTACAACAAGCCCGTCGCGGGCGGGCGCTACCGCGCCATCGGCAAGGCCATGGGCGTCGAGGGCATCGACGCGATGAGCGATGAACAGGCCGCCGATGCCACCATCGCCGCCGTCAGGCAGCTGTCCGCCGACGTGGGCATCCCGGCCGACCTCAAGGGCATCCTCAAGGAGGAGGACATCCAGTTCCTGTCCGAGTCCGCCTATGCCGATGCCTGCCGCCCCGGCAACCCGCGCGATACCTCCGTCGCCGAGATCGTCGAGCTGTACAAGGGCCTGCTGTAAGCGGCCCGTTAAAAGCCCGGCAAAAGCACCAAAACGCCGCGGCGCCCCCAAAAAGGGCGCCGCGGCGCGCATTGTGTCAAAAAAACGGGCAACGCCTCATGGAAGTGCGTCGGGGTTCCCATGCCCTCCTGCCGCCGCAGGTGGATGATGTCCCCGGTAAAACCGTAGGGGGCGGCGTCCTCGACGCCCCGAACCTTGCCGCAAATGCCATTTGCGGGAAATTCGCGGCGGCGCGGCGCTTGATACGGCAGGGCGGCATCCAACCGCGCGGCCGGTCACCGGGTGATCAGCTCCTTTTGCCGCCAGCGGCCGCTGCGCCAGCGCAGCATCATGCCCACGGCGCGGGTGCATTCGTCCAGCGCCATGCCGATCTGCGCCCCCACGGCCCCCATGCCCAGCGTAAGGCCAAACAGCCAGGTGCCGCCCACCGCGCACAGGAACATGAACACCACCGCCAAACCGGTGGTGAACACGGCGTCCCCGCTGGTCTTGAGCGCGTTGCCGTACACCAGGTTGCCCGCGCGGCCGACCTCCAGCACCACATCCACCGCCAGCACCTTCTGCACCAGCGCGATGACGGCGGCGTCCGCCGTGAACAGGCGCATCAGCGGCACGGCCAGCAGGGCCAGCACCGCCTGCAGCGCGGCGGCGGCCGCCGCCGCGGCAAACGCCGCGCGGTGGGTGCCGCGGTCACAGGCTTCATATTCCCGCGCGCCGATGCGCCAGCCCGTCAGCACCGCGTTGGCCTGCCCCAGCGCCACGCCCGCGCAGTAGCTCAGGTTGCACAGCTGCACCGCGTAGGAGCGGGCGATCATGTTGATGCCGTCGGTGTCCATGGCGTTCAAAAACCGCACCACCAGCGCTACCGCCACGTTGTACAGCGCGCTCTCGGCGGCGCTGGGCAGCCCCACGCGCAGGATCTGCCGCAGCACCGTGCGGTTGGGCAGGCGGTCGCCGCCGTCCGGCCCGCCCGTCAGGCGCAGCGTGGGCACCACAAGGGCCGCCAGGTTCACCGCGCGGGAAAGCGCGGTGGCCAGCGCCACGCCGGCCACGCCCCACCGCAGCCCGAACAGGAACACGGCGTTGAGCGCCACGTTCAGCACGTTGGCCGTCACGGTGGCGGCGGCCGGCCAGCGCGTATGCCCGAACGCGCGCAGGGCGTTGGCAAAGATGGGGATGAGGGCGTTCAACAGGCAGCTGCCGCCCACGATGCGCAGGTAGACTACGGCGTGCGGCAAAAGCCCCGGGGCGATGCCCATCAAGGTGAGCACCTGCCTTGCCCCAAACCCCAGCAGCAGCGAGAGCGCCGCCCCCAGCGCGGCGTTGAAGCAGAGCCCCAGCCGCCGCGCCTGCCGCGCCACGCCGGGGCGCCCCGCGCCGATGTACTGCGTGAGCACCGCCGTCATGCCGGTGGAGGTGATGCCGAACATGATGATGAACATATTCATATAGGTATTGGCGGTGCCCACCGCACCCACGGCCTCGTTGCTGTAGGCCGAAAGCATCAGTGTATCCGCCATGCCGGCCAGCATCAGGAACAAAGTCTCAAAATACATCGGCACGAACAGCTGGCGCAAAGTCCTGGGTTGGGCAGGGGTCATCGGGCAACGCCTCCGGGTCACAGGGTCAAAATTTGCCGGCGCCCATTATAGCACCCCGGCGGGCCGAATACAAGGTATGCCGCCCGGCGATTTTTTGCCCGGCGGCGGCCCCCAGCGTGCCGCCGGGCCGCCGGCGCGCAGATTTTTTACCGGCAGAGGTTGACAGCGGCGAGCACTTGTGCTATACATATATTTAGTAATACTAAATATTAAGCGTAAGGGAGGCGTTGAACGGCATGGAGGACAGTGAGGCCCGCTTTGCCCGGCAGCTCAAAAAGGGCGTGCTCGGGATGCTGGTGCTGGCCCTGCTCAAGGCAAAACCCGGCCATGGCTATGAGCTGCTGCTGCGCTTAAAAGAACGCAGCGGCGGCGGGCTGGCGCTCAAGGAGGGCACGCTCTACCCGATTTTGTACCGTCTGGAGGACAGCGGCTGCATCGCCTCCGGCTGGCAGACGCCCGGCAGCGCAGAACAGGGGAGCGCGAACCCCTACCGCGCCATGCCTCGTAAGGTGTACACCATCACGCCGGCGGGGCGCGCGGCGCTAGCCGCGCAGGCCCGGATCTGGCGGGATTTTGCCGCCACCGTGCAGCAGTTCATCGGGGAGGGACAGGAAGATGAATGATGTCAAACGCTATATGGCCGCCATCGAGCGGCACCTGCGCATGGACCGCAAGACCAGGGCGCGCGTGATGGCCGACCTGGCGAGCGATTTCCAGAACCGCCGCGATGCCGGCCAGACCGACGCCGAGATCATGGCCGAGCTGGGTATGCCGGAACAGGCGGCGGCCGAGTTCAACGCCGCTTTCGCAGCCGATGCCCCGGCCTCCGGCCGCGCCTGGGGGCGGCCCGGCCGCTGGCGGTGGCTGTTTTTAGCCCTGGCCGTGCTGGCGCTGCTGGCGGCGGTGCTGGCATGGGCGGTCTGGCTCTTCCGGCGCAGCGGGCGCCGATAAGGCAAACACAAACCGGGCGGCGGGGAAAGGCGCATCCCCGCCGTGCCCGGCGATTTTTTGCCCGGCGGCACGTCACAGCGCTTGACAAGGGCGCCGGCCCATGCTAAAATAACACTTACATTGGCCGGAGCCACTGTGGAGAGGTGTCCGAGTGGTTTATGGAACTGGTCTTGAAAACCAGCGATTCGCGTGAGCGGACCATGGGTTCGAATCCCATCCTCTCCGCCATTTTTGCTGACAAGTGAATAGCCAAACTCACTTTAGCCTTGTGGAGTAATACTCAAGAGGTCGAAGAGGCGCCCCTGCTAAGGGCGTAGGTCGGGAAACCGGCGCGAGAGTTCAAATCTCTCTTACTCCGCCAAAAAAGCCGCAGTTACGCAAATAAATGCGTGGCTGCGGCTTTTTCTTTGTGCCTATTCTTATCAAAATTTTACTGGATTTGCGAGTACAATCGCCTACATATTCGCCTTCTTAAAATCCTTTGTGGCAAGCTCTACGGCGGCAAGCTTTGTGGCAAAGTCAATGTGCGTATAGCGCTCTGTCACATCGTCTGTCTTGTGGCCGAGAATCTTTTTCCGTACCATTACAGAAATACCGGCGTTTTCCATTGCCGTTGCTAAAGAATAAGGGAAAAGTCAGCCTCCTTGTCGTTTTTATTGTAAGCGTCCCAAATCTTGTGTACCTCATCCAGTGTGGAAGAATTTTTTGGACTTTGGCCGTGTAGGTAGTTTTAACAAGTTGGTTTTGTCTTGGCTCATATCCGGACATTCGTTTGTGACGGCTACGTCAAACTCACTTTTTCTTTCGTGGAAATATTACGGTAAGCAGGATAGGCACGCCAAAAACAAAAATTGTTCCGAAGGTGTTTAGCTGTATAACACCATCCACGACCGGCGAGAAAAGCGATGCGATCAGAACGCAGACAACAACAGACACACAGAAAATGAGGACTTTTGCCAAAATCGGCGGCTTGTCTTTCTCTTGCGGCGCAGGTTCCACAACTCTGTAATCCTCGACGCCGAAAAGTTCTGCGGCCAAATACCCGTAGATTTTAGAATCTACTTCCAGCAAACTCTTTTTGCCGTCTCTGAAATATACGGCGACACGGTATACTTGATTACTCTTAATTCCGGCAACTGCGCCGCCGTAACCGAAAACAGCTGTTCCTACAGCCGCTTTACCGGCGCTGAAGCCGTTGCGCGCCTCTTTATCCATGACCTCGTAGCGCATGACGGTAGTTTTGTTCAACGGCAGACTTTTTGTCAGACCAAGTGATATATAAACATCTTTGCTGCCGAGTGCGCATTCAACAGTTCTGTCTTTATAATCTCCAGACACAACAGTATTCATAGTAAACCCTCCTTATTCCTTTGAATCTAACATAGCATACAAAAAATGACAACTGATTTATTTGCAATGTGGTGAAACAGCATGGCGGCAGACGGCTCTATAGTAATTCCTGCAAAAATGAACGTTTCAAAAGCAGAAAAAGACCTTACAAAGCTGAAAGCTAAAATCGAAAGGACAGAAAACGATATTGCGGCTATCACAAAAAAGAGGGATGCAGCCAGCGAAAAAGGCGCTTTAGGTGCCGCGCAGCTGGATGAAGAAAAGCGCATTTTAGCTGACTTAAAAAGCAGCTTATCATAACTTTTTTATAAATTGGCGGTTGGTAATAGTTTTGTTGCTAAATCCTGCGCAAGCCCTTGCGCGAAACCTTGGGCAATCGAATTAATTATAGAAAGAGAAACACAACCAATACTCTTCAACACAGTTTTAGTCTTTGTCCAACTTTGGTTGTTTTCGACTGCTGACAAAAAGTCATGACCCGCAGGTGTGATATATAGAATCGGAGAAATATAAAATGTATTGACTTTGTAATCAATGTTTATTTCGGCCTTTAAGTAATTACTTTCAACAAGTTGCAAAATCGTATACGTAATATCATCAAGGGTGTAATCCTTTTTATCAACGACAATAAGTTCCCTTGCTACGTTTATAGCGGAGGCGGTTATGAAATGGTTACCGTTTTCAATTTTTAAGAGATTGGCAAGGCAAATCATCGTATCACGCACACAATCGGGATTTAATATCATTTTATTGGCTCCATTCAATGATGTTAGTTTATTATACCACAAATCGTATTATATAGCCAAGTGGTCATATAAAAATGCGTCACTCAAAAGGGCGACGCAAGAAATTCAAAATTTCACGCCACGCGGTCGCCGCCGCCGTGCACCAGGCGCAGCAGGGGGCGGGGCGCGGCGGATAGCTCCCGCGCGGCCGCGGCCATCTGCGCGGCGCCGGGCGCCGGCGCGGGCAGCAGCAGCCCGCACACGGTGTTGAGCGCCAGCGCCTCGCCCAGCAGCAGGCCCGCGCCGGCCGGCAGGTCCAGCGCGCCCTGCGCCAGGGCGCACACTGTCAGCGCGCCGAGCAGCAGCACCGCCGCCAACGCCAGTTTGCCCGCCATCCGCTTGATCTGTTTGTATGCTTTGCGTTTCATTTTCGGTTCCTCCCCTGAAAGCGCCCGCGGGGGCGCACATCCTTTCCAAACAACCGCAAGTTGTTCCTTTTCTTTATCATAATACAACCGTCAGTTGTTGTCAAGCAAAAAATTTTGGAAAAAACAACTTTTTTTCAGAAATCCCCCTTTACAAATACGCCAAAAGGTTGTATACTGAGCCTGTACCGACAACCGCATCGGGTGTGAAAGGGGCGTCCGTATGTTTGCTGAACGTTTAAAACAGGCCCGCAAGGCCAAAAAACTCTCCCAGGCCGAGGTCTCGCGCCTGCTGGGGGTCACGCAGCAGGCCGTCGGCAAGTGGGAGACGGGGCGTTCCACGCCGGATCCCGGCACCGTCGCCCGGCTGGCCGGCATCCTGGACACCACGGCGGACGCGCTGCTCGGCCTGTATGATACCGCCGCGGCGCCGCCCCGCGCCGCCTTCAGCCGCTATACCGAGTGCCTGATCCCCGTCGTCGGCACCGTCAAGGCCGGCTACGGCGCCCTCGCCTTTGAGGAGGATTACGGTACCGAGGTCGCCAGCGTCAAGGACCCCTCGCAGTATTTCTACCTCGTCGTCAAGGGGGACAGCATGGAGCCCCGCATCTCGGACGGGGACCTCGCGCTCGTCCACCGGCAGCCCACCCTGGAAAACGGCGACCTGGGCGTGCTCATCTACGGCACGGAAGGGGAGGGCACCCTCAAGCGCTACATCCAGCGCGGCAGCGCGGTGGTGCTGCAGCCCTTCAACCCCAATTATGAGGAGCTGGTCCTGCGCGGGGAGGAGCTGGAACACCTGTACATCGCCGGCAAGGTGGTCGAGACCAAGGCGCGCTGGTGAGCCTACTTGTACCGCTTGGCAAGGTCCAGGATGACCAGGAAGGGGAACAAAAGGATCCCCAGCACCGTCCCACCAAGCCCGCCAAACGCGAACAGCAGGGCAACGAGCATCGTCAGCATACCGCGCACCTCCTTTTGGTCATGGGCGCCTTCGATGCTTTTATTGTAAAACAAGCACAGTCCCATAGTACGGACTTTGAGACCCGTTTTCCAAAAAAAAATCCGGTATCCACTGCCGCCTGCGGCGGCCCGGCAAGGGCCGCGCCGCCACGGGCCTGCTTTTTTCTACCCGTTTTTGCAAAGGGGGCGCGGTATGGACTTGGCCGACAAGCTGGCCATCCTGGCCGACAGTGCCAAATATGACGTTGCCTGTACCTCCAGCGGGGTGGAGCGCCCCGGCCGGCACGGGGCGCTGGGCAGCACCGCCGCCGCCGGCATCTGCCATGCCTTCACGCCGGACGGGCGCTGCGTATCGCTGCTCAAGGTGCTGTTTTCCAACGCCTGCGCGTATGATTGCAGCTATTGCGTCAACCGCCGTTCCAACCCCCGCCCGCGCGCCACCTTCACCCCGCGGGAGCTGGCTGAGCTCACCATCGGGTTTTACCGCCGCAACTACATCGAGGGGCTGTTCCTTTCCAGCGCCGTGCTCGGCAGCCCCGACGCCACGATGGAGCGCATGATCGAGGCGCTGCGCATTTTGCGGGAGGAATACCGCTTCAACGGCTACATCCACGCCAAGGCCATCCCCGGGGCGGACCCGCGCCTGGTGGAGCGCATCGGCCTGCTGGCGGACCGGCTCTCGGTCAACATCGAGCTGCCCAGCGCCAAAAGCCTGGACGCCCTCGCGCCGGACAAAAGCAAGGCGGCCATCCTGCGCCCCATGGGCCAGATCGCCGCGCAGAGCGCCGAGAGCCGGCGGGATCTGGCCGTTTACCGCCACGCCCCCGCCTTTGCCCCGGCCGGCCAGAGCACCCAGATGATCATCGGCGCCAGCCCGGAAAGCGATTTCCAGATCCTGCGCCTGACCGAAGGATTGTACAAAAAATACGCGCTCAAGCGCGTGTTTTATTCCGCCTATCTGCCGGTCGTGGCGGACAGCCGCCTGCCGGCGCTCTCCACGCAGCCGCCGCTTTTGCGCGAGCACCGCCTCTACCAGGCGGACTGGCTGCTGCGCTACTACCAGTTCTCCGCCGCCGAGATCCTGAGCGAGGACGAACCCTGGTTTGACGAATATCTGGACCCCAAATGCACCTGGGCGCTGCGGCACCCGGCGTTTTTTCCCGTCGAGGTCAACACCGCCCCCAAGGCCGCGCTGCTGCGCGTGCCGGGCATCGGCCCCAAAAGCGCGCTGCGCATCCTGCAGGCGCGCCGCCAGCAGACGCTGGGTATGCCGGAACTCAAGCGCATCGGCGTGGTGCTCAAGCGCGCGCAGTATTTCATCACCTGCGGCGGGCGCGTCGCGGCCCGCGGCACCCGGCAGGAGGTCGCCGCCGCCCTGCTGGATCCCGGCGCGTTCGGTGTCGGCGTGCGGCAGCTGAGCCTGGACGATTTCGTCGCCCGCCCGCTGCCCGGCGCCGCGCCGGCGGTGCACGCGCTCGCCGCCGCGGGCGTTGAGGCGGGCCGGGCCGCCCGCCTTGTGCGAGAGGAGGCGCTGCAATGCCTTACCAGGCGCATATGACCGATACCGCCTACCGCTACGACGGCACCTTCCCCGGCTTTTTGTGCTGCGTGTTCGCCAGCTTTGCCCGCCGCGAGATCCCCGCCGCGGTGCTGGGCCCGGAGGAGGGGCAGACGACGCTGTTCGGCAGCGCCGACATCGCCACCGACGCCGCCCGCGCCCGCCGCGTGGCGGCGGGGCTGGCAAGGCTGGGCGGCACCGTGCGCGAGCGCGTCCTCACCGGTTTTTTGAGCACCGACCCCGGCAAGGATCTTGCCCTGCTGCGCTTTGCCCGCCTGTGCTTCACCCTTGGCCCGCGCGCCGCCAACATGCTGGGGGACCCCGACGTGGCCGCCGCCTTCGCGTTGGAGCGCGGCGTCAACAACGAGGCGCACAAATTTATCGAATTCCTCCGCTTTGAGGAGCGCGGCGGTATGCTGGGCGCCGTCATCCACCCCAACCACTGCGTGCTGCCGCTGCTGCGCGCGCATTTTTGCAGCCGCCTGCCGGACGAGGACTTTTTGATCTTTGACGCCACCCACGGCATCGCGCTGCTGCGCCAAAACGGCGCGGTGCAGTACCTTGCCATGGAGCGCTACGCCCCCGCGCCGGACGCGGCCGAGCAGGGCTGGCAGGCCCTCTGGCGGCGCTTCTTCCAGGCTTTGACCATCGAGGAACGCCGCGACCCCGGGCTGCAAAGGAACCATGCGCCCAAGCGCTACTGGCGCGATATGTGCGAGATGTGGCCGGACCCCGCCGCGCCGTGAGCGCCCCGCCGCGGGATTTTTGCCCGGGGCGTTTTCTTTTGCGCGCGGCGGTGCTATAATGGTACAAAACCGGAAAACAGGGAGGCACCCGCTTATGACCGATGCGCGTTGGGCGTCCATCGACGCCTTTGCCGAGCAAAACCGTGACAACATCCTGCGCGATATCACCCGCCTGGTGGCGGTGCCCAGCGTCGAGGGCACGCCGGAGCCGGGCAAGCCCTACGGCCCCGGCCCCGCCGCGGCGCTGGACTGCGCGCTGGCCATCGCCGCGGAGCTGGGGCTCGATACCCACAACGACGCCGGCCGCATCGGCTGGGCGCAGACCGGCCCCATCGCCGACGGGCAGAAATACCTTGCCACCATCACCCATGTGGACGTGGTGCCCGCGGGCAACGGCTGGAGCGCCGACCCCTTCACCGTGCGTCTGCAGGACGGCTGGCTGCTGGGCCGCGGCGTGGCCGACGACAAGGGCCCCGGCATTTTGTGCCTGTACGCCCTCAAATATCTGAAGGAAAGCGGCGCCCCGCTGCCTTACCCCGTGCGCGCGCTGCTCGGCGCCAACGAGGAGACCGGCATGGCCGACGCCGACTACTATGCCCAAAACCACCCGCAGCCGGTGTTCTGCTTCACCCCGGACGCCGAGTTCCCGGTCTGCAACGGCGAGAAGGGCGGTTTTGGGGGCGAGCTCGTCTCGCCCGTGCTGGAGGGCGGCGTCATCGTCAAATTTGAGGGCGGCGTCGCCCACAACGCCGTGCCGGACCGCGCCGTATGCGTGGTGCGCGCGCCGCAAAGCTCGCTGCGCCCCGCCGACGGCGTGACCCTTGAGCCCGACCCCGAAGACCCGCGCAACACCGTGCTGTGCGGCTGGGGCAAAAGCGGCCATGCCGCCATGCCGGCGGGCACCGTCAACGCCATCGCGCGCATCGTGGACTGCCTGCTCCAAAGCGGCGTGTGCACCCCGGCCGAGGATGCCTACCTGCGGGTGCTGGCCACGCTGCACGCCGATACCGCCGGCAAGGCGCTGGGCATCGCGGCCGACGACGGCGTGTTCGACCCGCTGACCATCATCGGCGGCACCGTCACGATGCAGGGCGGCCGCATCCGCCAGAGCTTTGACTGCCGCTACCCCACGAACACCGACGCCGAGGCCCTCACCGCCGCCATGCGCGCGGTGTGCGGCACCGCCGCGGCGCTGGAAAACGTGGAGAGCCGCGTGCCGTTCTACATCGGCACCGATCATCCCGCCATCCAAACGCTCATCCGCACCTACAACGAGGTCACAGGGGAACACAAGGCCCCCTTTGTGATGGGCGGCGGCACCTACGCGCGGCATTTCCCGCTGGCGGTCAGCTTTGGCCCCGAGCACACCGACCTGCCGCTGCCCGCCTTTGCCGGCCCGATGCACGGCGCCAACGAGGGCGCGAACTTTGAAAAACTGATCGAGGCGCTCAAAATTTACATCCTGGCCCTGCTGCGCCTGGAGGAATTGGCGTTTTGAACCCGCGGCGCCGCCGGCCCTTTCGGGCTTTAAAGCGATGTGTGGGCAAAAACACCAGAATTGAAGGCCGATTCTTTCCCGCAGGATGTGCAAGGTGGAAAAAATGAAGGAAAGCGGCAAAAACGCATGGCTTTCCTGCTGAATTTGCCGCACTTGTGTGCTAGAATGGGTACAACGGAAGGAAAACGGGCGGCCCCGCCGCCCCAACAGTGAAAGGAAGCCTGTCCATGCCTGAACAGAATCTCGGCCCGCGGGACTTTTTCGCGCGGGAGGACGCCATCGCCGACCTGGGCCTCATCGCCTGCCCCGGCGCCGAGGAGCTTTGCAAGCTGGTCGACGGCCATCTGGTGCGCTGGGCGCGCGAGGTGGGCATCAAGCGCAGCACCTTCATCATCCCGTCGGACTGCCCGCGTTTCCAGTCCGGCGATGCCAAGGGCCTTGTGCGGGAATCCGCCCGCGGCAAAGACCTGTTTTTCTTTGTCGACCCCGGCAACTACAGCGTCACCTACAAATTGTTCGGATATGAGAACCGCCTTTCCCCCGACGACCATTTCCAAAATCTGCTGCGCCTCATCCAGGCGGTGGCGGGCCGCGCGCACCGCATCTCGGTCGTCATGCCCAGCCTCTACGGCGGGCGGCAGCACCGCCGCGTCTCCCGCGAAAGCCTGGACTGTGCCTACGCCCTGCAAACGCTGCGCCAGATCGGCGTCAAGAACATCATCACCTTTGACGCGCACGACCCGCGCGTGCAGAACGCCGTGCCGCTGTTGAGCTTTGACAACGTCATGCCCACCTACCAGGTGCTCAAAAACCTGCTCAAGCGGTTCCCGGCGCTGGATTTCAACAAGGAGCATTTCATGGTCGTCTCCCCCGACGAGGGCGCCATGAACCGCAATATGTACTATTCCAGCGTCCTGGGCTGCAATCTGGGCATGTTCTACAAGCGGCGGGATTACAGCCGCGTCGTCAACGGGCGCAACCCCATCGTCGCGCACGAATACCTCGGCGAGAGCCTGGAAGGCAAGGATGTGTTCATCGCCGACGACATCATCGCCTCCGGCGAGAGCATGCTGGACATCGCGCATGAGCTCAAAAAGCGCGGCGCCAACCACATTTTTACCTGCGCCACCTTCCCGCTGTTCACCTCCGGCCTGGCGGAATTTGACAGGGCCTACCGCGAGGGCGCGCTCACCTGCGTGCTGGGCACCAACCTGACCTACCGCACCCCCGCGCTGCTCGAGCGCCCGTGGTACTGCGATGTGGATCTTTCCAAATACACCGCCTACTTCATCGCCGCCATCAACCACGACAAGAGCGTCTCCAGCATCATCGACCCCATCTCCAAGATCGAGGCGCTGCTGCGCCAGCGCGGCCTGCGCATCGGCACCAAGCGCTGAACCCCGCATCCGCCCCGGCCCGCGCGGGCCGGGGCTCAGCGTGTCGAGTTCCTCGACACGCTGCAAAAGAGGGGTTTTGCGCACGGCGGGCTATGCCCGCCGCCTGCCAAAATATTTTGCCAAAAATAGTTTGGCAGGGCGCAAACGCCCGAGCCTATGCGCTAAGAGCCGCCGCTTTGCGGCGGTTGCGCTCCGGCAGGCGCCTGCGGGCGCACAGCGTCGAGCGAGGGCGTGACCGAAATATACGTCCGCGAACGCGGACTATAAATAGCGCCGCTTCGCACCCCTCTCTTGGACACACTCCATCGCAAAAAATCCCGTTCTCATGCCAAAGGCGACTCGACCGTGATTTTTTGCTCTAGAGGTATCGGCCTCGTCCGCACATGTCAGCCGAGGCCGATAGATTTTAAATACCTCTTTTTTGACAGTCTGCGCCCCGGCCCGCGCGGGCCGGGGTTTTTGTGCGCCGGTTTGCAAACAGCCGCCGTTCGGACTATAATGGAACAAAAGACAAAAACAGGAGTTGGTCATCATGCAGCCCATCGAAGCCCTGCGCGCCCTCGTGGCGGGCAAAAAGGTCGCCCTTATCGGCGCCGGCGTCAGCCACAAGCCCTGCATCGAGCTGCTGGCCGGCCTTGGCGCCGAGCTCACGCTGTGCGACCGCAAGCAGGCCCTTGCGGATTTCGGCGAATATGCCGCCACCCTCACCCGCCTCGGCGTCCGCCTCAGCCTCGGCGCGCATTACACCGACGGTTTTGCCGGGCAGGACATCATCCTGCGCACCCCGGGGTATGAGTATTTCCAGCCCGCTTTGCAGGCCGCCAAAGCCGCCGGCACCCTCGTCACCAGCGAGGTGGAGCTGTTTTTTGAGCTTTGCCCCTGCGAGATCGTCGCCGTGACCGGCTCCGACGGCAAGACCACCACCACCACCCTCATCGCCGAGATGTTCAAGGCGGCGGGGCGGCGGGTGTTTTTGGGCGGCAACATCGGCGCGGCGCTGCTGCCCATGCTCGCCGAGGTGCAGCCCGGCGACGTGGCCGTGGCGGAGCTTTCCAGCTTCCAGCTCATCAGTATGCGGCGCAGCCCCACCGTGGCTGTCGTCACCAACGTCACCCCCAACCACCTCGATCACCACAAGGATATGCAGGAATACATCGACGCCAAGCGCAACATCCTGCTCTGGCAGGTTCCGCCCTGCCGCGCCGTGCTGGGGTACGAGAACGAGGTCTCCCGCGCCATGCAGGCGGACTGTAAGGGCGAACAGGTCTGGTTCACCCGCCTGCGCGAGACCGATAACGGCGCCTTTTTGCGCCAAAGCGACGATACCCTCTGCTATGCCGACAAAGCCGCCGGCACCGTCACACCGGTGCTGCCGCGCGCCGAGGTCAAGCTGCGCGGCTTGCACAACGTCGAAAACCTGCTCGCCGCCATCGCCGCCGTCTGGGGCCGCGTGCCCATCGAGGCCATGCGCGCCGTGGGCAGCACCTTCACCGGCGTCGAGCACCGCATCGAGCCGGTGCGCCTTTTGGACGGCGTGCAGTACTATAACGATTCCATCGCCTCCAGCCCCACGCGCACCATCGCCGGGCTGCGCAGCTTTGAGCAGAAGATCATCCTGATCGCCGGCGGCTACGATAAAAAGATCCCCTACGCGCCGCTGGCCCCGGAACTTGTTGCCCACGTCAAAACGCTCATCCTCATGGGCCAGACCGGCCCCATCATCGAGGCGGCCCTGCGCGCCGACCCCGGCTTTGCCGGCTGCGGCATGGCCGTGCTGCACGCCGATACGATGCAGGACGCGGTGGAAAAGGCCCGCGCCGCCGCCAAACCGGGGGATATCGTCAGCCTGTCGCCGGCCTCGGCCAGCTTTGATATGTACCCGAACTTTGAGGTGCGCGGGCGGGACTACAAGCGCATCGTCAACGCCCTGCCCGCATGATCCGCGCCGTTGAGACGCAGGCCGACAAAACCGCCTTCGCCGCCGCCCTTGGCCCATGGCCGGGCTGGGGCGCGCTGCTGCGGCGGGACTTGGCGCTCTGGGCCGGCAACGCCGGCGCGCCGGTCAAGCTGTTCCTCCTGGCCGGCGGGCGCGGCACGCCCGCCGCGCTGGACCTTTACGGCCGGACGGCGCTGCTCTGCGGCAGGGCGGGCGCCGCCCGCTGTGAGGAACTGGCCGCTTTCCTGCGCTTTACCGGCACGCAAAAGCTGCGCACGCCGGCGCCGCTGGCCCCTTTGGCGGCGGCGGAGCGCGAGCCGCTGTACCGCTATGCCCTGCCCGCGGGGGCGCGCCTGCCGGCGCGCAGCCTGCCGCCCGGCTGCGTGCCGGACGATGCGCCGCCGGCCGGGGAGGTGGCGGCGCTGTTGTTCCCCGATGCGCCCGCGCAGCAGGATGCCTGGTATGTGACCGCCAACGCGGCGCGCAGCCACGGCCTTGGCAGGGTGTGGCTGCTGCGCGGCGCGGACGGCGCACCCTTGAGCACTGTCTCCGCCACGCTGTGCGGCGGCGAGGCATGGCTGCAGATGGGCTGTACCGCCCCCGCCGCCCGCGGCCGGGGGCTGTTTGCGGCGCTGCTCACCGCCGTCGCCAACGCGCTGGCCGCGCAGGGGTATGCCGTCGGGCTGGACTGCGCCAAGCCCCTCTGCGGGATGTACGAACGGCTTGGATTTACACAAAACGGCATACTTCACCAATATAATACAAATTGTATAAAATGAGGGCCTATGGAATTCCCCTGCAAACGGGTGCTCATCGTCGGCTGCGGCGGTGCCGGCAAAAGCACGCTGGCCCGGTGGATGGGCGCGCGGTTCGGCTTGCCGGTCGTGCATCTGGACAGGCTGTGGTGGCTGCCCGGCTGGGTGGAGCGCAGCCGTGCGGAGTTTGACGCTCTGCTGGCACAGGCGTTGGCGGGGCCCGCCTGGGTGATGGACGGCAACTACAGCCGCACCTTTGCCCGGCGGCTGCGCTATGCCGACCTCTGCCTGTATCTTGACGTTGACACCGCCACCTGCCGGCAAAGCGTCCAGGTCCGCGCACAGCGGTATGCGGGGCGCACGCGCCCCGATATGGCCGCGGGCTGCCCGGAGCGGATAGACCCGGAATTTACACAGTGGATCGAAAATTTCAACGCAAACACACGCCCTGCCATGCTCAAGGCCCTGCGGGAGAGCGGCGTGCCGTACAAGATCTTCACCGCCCGCGAGCAGGCATACGGGTGGCTGGGCGGATTTGCGGCCAAACAGTAAAGGGGCGCCTGTGGGCGCCCCGCAACAGCGAAAGGAAACACGATGCTTTCGGATTTTTATGACCTCCAGCCCCGCGTGCTGGCCCTCGACGGACAGGCCCTGGCCCTTTGCCGGGAGCCTTTTGCCAAAATCGAGGCCATACGGGACGACAACCAGCTGAAAATGCTGCGCGCCTTCACCGATGCCGGCGTCGAGGCGCGGCATTTCTGGGGCTCCTCGGGGTACGGCGTCTGGGATGACAGCCGCAATATGCTCGAGGCCGTGTTTGCCCGCGCCTTTGGCGCCGGGGCGGCGCTCGTGCGCCCCCAGTTCATGAGCGGCACCCACACGCTGGCGGTGGCGCTGTTCGGCCTTCTGCGCCCCGGCGATACGCTGCTCGCCGCCACCGGCCGCCCGTATGATACGCTGGAGGGCGTCATCGGCCTGGGCAGGGCGGGGCAGGGCAGGGGCACCCTGCGGGAGTTTGGCGTTTTGTACGACGAAGCGCCCCTTTTGCCGGACAACACCCCCGACCTTGCCGCCATCGCCCAAAAGGCAAAGGCCGCCAAGGTGGTGCACATCCAGCGCAGCCGCGGCTACAGCCGGCGCAACGCCTTTGACCTGGCCGCCATCCAAAGGGTGGCCGATACCGCCCGCGCCGCCAACCCGCAGGCCATCATCTTTGTCGACAACTGCTATGGGGAGTTCACCCAGACCGCCGAGCCGCTTGCGGCGGGGGCCGACCTCATCGCCGGCAGCCTCATCAAAAACCCCGGCGGCGGCATCGCCTCCACCGGGGGGTACATCGCCGGCCGGGCCGATTTGGTGGAGCTGTGCGCCCACCGTTTCACGGCGCCGGGCCTTGGGGCCAACCTTGGCTGTACGCAGGACGCGCTGCGGGAGATGTTCCTGGGCCTCTACTACGCCCCCGGCGTCGTGGCCGAGGCGCTCAAGACCGCCGTCTACGCCCAGTGCCTGTTGGAGCTGTGCGGCAAAAACCCCATCCCGCGTTACACCGACGACCACAACGACATCGTCACCTGCTTTGACGCCGGCTCGGCGGCGGCCCTGCAGGGCTTTTGCGCCGGCATCCAGCACGCCAGCCCCATCGACAGCATGGTCACGCCGGAGCCCGCCGACGAGCCCGGCTATACCGACAAGGTCGTCATGGCATCCGGTTCCTTCACCGAGGGCAGCACCATCGAGATCTCCTGCGACGGCCCGCTGCGCCCGCCCTATACCTGCTACTTGCAGGGCGGGGTCAACTTTGCCGCCGGCCGCGCCGCCGTGCTGCTGGCTGTGCAGAACGCATTTTTTGCCAAAGCAAATTTTATTGAGCAATAAAAACTGCTTTGACAAAAACGGCTCTCGTCACGCACCGCATCGCGGTGCGTGACGAGAGCCGTTTCGAAATGGGCGGCGCGCGCACGCGCGCCATAAGTGGGGTGGAAAACGTACCATCCACCCCGTAGGAGCCGATTACAATCGGCCCGCAAATCGCACAAAACGTATCATCCGTTTGCAGGGCGGGACTTGCCCCCGGCTCATACCGCCGTCCGGCCCGCCGCGCCTTGCCCTTCACCCTTCCGCATCGTCCAGGTAGCCCGCCGGCGCCACGTCGTAGGCCTCGGCCAGCTGGTCGCGCATCCACATCTGCGCGTCACACCGCAGGCTGTAGCCGGCGCCGGGGTCGGTCATCCACTGCTCCGGCGGGCGCTGGGGCAGCGCGTGGCGGGCCAGCATATTCATGATGACGCCGCCGTGCGTGATGCACGCCGCCTCCCCGATGTGGCTGCGCAGCATAAATTCAAACAGCTTCATCAGCAGCGCGTCGGTGCGGCGGGCAAAGGCCGCGCGGCTCTCGGCGCCCTTTGGCACCGCCTCGCTCGCGGGGTCCAGCCAGGCGGCAAAGGCCGGGTCGGCCGCAAGCTCCTTCGCGGTGCGGCCCTCAAACACGCCAAAATGCATCTCCCGCAGATCCTCCAGCGCGATGGTGCGCACGCCGGGGTAGAGGATGTCCGCCGTCTGCCGCGCGCGCAGCAAAGGCGAAACGAACACCACCTCCGCCGCGGGGTAGGCAAACCGCGCCTTCAATTCCTCCAGCTGGGCGGCGCCCTGCGCGCACAGCGGCACATCGCTGCCGCTGCCGATGTACCGCCTCTCCAAGTTGCCCTGCGTCAACCCGTGGCGCAAAAGATGCAGCTTTGTATATTTCAAACAAAAAGCCCCCTTTTCCCGCCGTATTTGGCATGGAAAAATATTACAATTTGGTTACATTGGCCCCGCGCGCGCCGCGCCTGGCAAAATCTGGGCACTATATTTACGCACGTATCCGGAGGTGGACAACAACCCCTAGTTGCCGGAAAAATCCTTCGGCAAAATGCCAAAAGTCAGGGCAAAAAAGTGGTCGGTTTTTGTATTTACAAAGCGTTTTTTTGCCGCTATAATTTACAAAGTGTTATCCAAACCGAAGGACGTTCGTTTTATGGCCATTGAATTCAACCGCGTCATCACGCTGCTGCGGAAAGAACGCGGTATCACACAAAAACAGGTCGCGCAGGACCTTGGCATCAGCCAGGCCCAGCTTTCCCATTATGAAAAAGGCATCCGGGAATGCAGCCTTGCTTTTGTGGTTCAAGTCGCCGATTATTACAATGTGAGCTGTGATTATCTTCTGGGCCGCAGCGCCGAGCGCAACGGCCAGACCATCAAGGTGGAGGACCTGCCGGACGATGCCAACACCGCCGGGCGCTACCGCGGCAGCGTGCTGCCCACGATGTACAAAAAGCTCATCACCAACTCGCTGGATATTTTGTTTGACAAGCTGGAGATCTGCCGCGACAAAAAGATCACCACCGCCGTGAGCGAGTACCTGATGCTTTCGGTGTACAAGATGTTCCGCCACCTGTACCAGGCGGCGCCCAAAAACGTGGCCAGCCTGTTCCGCGTCAGCCCCGCCAGGTGGGAGAGCCATACCCTGGCCGCCCAAAGCCTGATCGAAGGGGATCTGCGCGCCGCCCTGCAAGGGGAAGACGGGGCCAATGCCGTGCCCGACGCCGCCCTCGGCATGAACACTGAGAGCCTTACGCGGGATTACCCGCGCCACGCGACCAGCCTGTTCAACCTCATCAAAAACAGCGAGGAGGCCGTCCGCACCCTGCACGGCCCAGGGGAATAGCCCCCCGTTTTTTCTGTGCCGCAAGCGGCCCGCTCCTGCGTTTGGGGCAGGCCGCTTTGTTTGTGCCCCTTACCCCTTACAGCCGGCCCAGCTCGCGGCGGCAGGCGGCGCAGATGCGCTGCCCGTGGAAGGTCACCATCTCGCCGTTGACCTCCCCGCACAGGCTGCAGCACCCGGCCGGCTGGTATTTGCGCAGCAGGATGGTGTCACCTTCGGTAAAAATTTCCAGCGGCGTGTCCTGGGTGATGCCATAGGCCGTGCGCAGCTCTTTGGGCAGCACAAAACGGCCCATCTCGTCGATGCGGCGTGTGATACCGGTGGATTTCATGTTCCATCGCCCCTTTTTCAACAGTTGCCGATAGAGCGCAAAATATGGCATTTTTGCGCGCGAAAAACGCAACCTCTTGGGGTAAGTATACGATAAGTTGGTATTTTTGTCAATATTTGGAAAAGAAAAACCCGCTGTGTTTTTTCCCACGCCCATCCGGCGGGCATACGGCGCGGGGGAACGCCCGGTACAGCGGCGGGAAACGCCCCCTTGCGAGGCCGCCGGCGGGGGGCGCTGCGGCGGTTTTCCCTATTTTGCGGCGCAGCCCTTGACGCGGCCGCGCGGATGCGCTATACTGTGTCTGGACATAAAAACAGGGGCGCTGAGGGCATCCTCGGCTGAGATTGGGGCAAATTGCAGCCCCAGGTCGCCTTGAAACCTGATCCGGGTAATGCCGGCGTAGGGAGTTTTGCCATATGCCGCCGCTTTTGCGGCGGCCAAACGCAACGCTTGCGCGCCCGCATCCTAATGTGGGCGCGTTTCCTCGTTTTTATGGACTATTTTTTGTAAGGAGCGTTTTCCCATGACCACATCCGTTTCCAAGACCCGCACGCTTGTCGAGTGTGCCCTGATGATCGCTGTTGGCACGGTGCTCGCCCAGATCCCTCTTTTTAGGATGCCAAACGGCGGTGCGATGACACTACTCTCCATGCTGCCGTTCATCCTTGTCTCCTACCGCCACGGCCTTGCTTGGGGGCTTTTGACCGGTTTTGCCAACAGCCTTTTGCAGATGCTTACGGGCTTTTATCCACCGCCAGCCGGTACCGTCATCGCTTTCATCGGTGTCATTATGCTGGACTATGTGTTGGCTTTCACCGTTCTGGGCACCGCTTGTGTGTTTGCCAAACCGTTTAAAAACCGCCTGGTCGGCGTTGTGGTAGGCGCTTTCGTGGTATGCTTCCTGCGCTATCTTTGCAGCTGGATCTCCGGTGCATGGCTGTGGGCCAGCCAGCCTTTGGATTGGGGCGTCGGCATGAACGTCTGGCTGTACAGCCTTATCTACAACGGCATCTATATGCTGCCAGAGGCGGTGCTTACCTCTGTTGGCGCCGGGCTGTTGTACAAGGTGGCCCCCAAGCTGTTCAAGGTGTAAGCCTGTGCGCTCCTTTCACTGCCCGGCGCTGTTGCGCCGGGCGGTGTTTTTGCGTTCCGCCCGGGAAAGGCGTTGAATTTTTCCTTGCCAAACGTGGAAAAGCGGTATATAATGAGAACCATACCGAAACTTTCCCACGGCCCGCCGGGCCGGAACGCCATAAAAGGAGGTCAGCGTAATGGCAATGACGGAACCGACCGCGATTTTTTCCATCCGCGATGAAAAAGACATGGAGATCCGCCAGATCGTTTTGCAGGTCTACAGCGCTTTGGAGGAAAAAGGCTACAACCCTGTCAACCAGCTGGTGGGTTACATCCTTTCGGAAGACCCCACCTACATCACCACCTACAAAAACGCCCGCGCGCTGATCCGCCGCGTCGACCGCGACGATTTTTTGCAGGCGCTCGTGCGCAATTACGTCAAACAGCAGCCGTAACGGCCGCCGGCAACGCGGCAAAAACGCGCCCGCCCCGAAAAGGGGCGGGCGTTAGTGTGTCAAAAAAGCGCTTTCACGGGTAGATTTGTAGGGCGGGGGCTTGCCCCCGCCGCATCCTCCTTGCCGCTGCAACGATGTTTTCCGGCGGGCTCAAGAGCCCGCCCTACACACTTCCATAAAGCGATGATCGTTTTTCGACAGTCTGACACGCCCGCCCCGAAAAGGGGCGGGCGTGTTTGGCGTGTCGGGCCGGTCAGGGTGCGGGTGTGGCGTCTGTGGCGGCGGTATCCGGCGCGGTGTCCGCGGGGGCGGCCGGCTGCTGGTCACGCCCCAGGGCGGGGTCAAGGCCAAACCCTTGCAGCGCGGCCTTGGCCTCGTCCACCTTCTGTTGGGCCAGCGCCACCAGATAGGCGGCGTTGTCGATGTCGGTCTGGTTCGCGGCGGCCTGCGCCTGCTGCCACTGCTGCTGGGCGTCGGCCAGCTCGGTGTTGGCGGCGTCCAGCGCGGCCCACGCGTCGATGATGGCGTGCTGGTTCTTATATTCCTCCTCGGCGGCGGCCGCGGCCTCATCGGTCACGCCGCTCTCCAGCAGGGCGGGCTTTTCCGGCAAAGCCTGGGCGGCGCCGTCGGCGCCCAGCAGCACCAGGCTCTGGCCGTAATAGCCGCCCCACACGGCGATATAACTCTTGCCGGGCGCCACGGTCAGCGGCTGCCCCTGCGCGTCGGTGAGCACCAGCGGGGCGGTGGCGTCGCCCTTCGACCACTGGATGGCCTCCCAGCCGCCGCCGGTCAGATACAGGCCGACGCCGCCGGAAAGGTCATACTCGCGGGTATAGGTGTCGTCCTTGATGCCGCTCGAGGCGTACAGCACGAACACGTTTGTGAACGCCGGCCCCGCGCCGTCGATGCCGTCGGCCACGGGGGTGCCGTCGGCCGCGCACAGCGCGTACAGGCCGGTGTCGGCGCTGTACAAAAAGCGCTGCGCGTCCGTGGCCGAAAACCACACCGTCAGGTCGGCGGCGTTTTGCTGCGCCGGGGCCGGCCGCGCGCCAAAGGCGAACAGCGGCTGGCTCTGCCCGGCGGGCGAGGCGCCGTAATGCGCCAGCCCCGCGCCGATAAGGTCGCCGGTGGTGTACCAGCAATCCTCCTCGCGGTAGCCGGCGGCCTTGCGCGCGTCGTCAAAGGCAAAGGCCGCCTTGCCGATGTGGTATCCGTCCACATCCTGGTACGCCAACAGGTTGAGCAGGTTTTGGGCATAGATGTTTTTGCCGATGTGCACCGGCACGGCGTTGAGCGGCAGCGCCAGCTGCAAGGTCAGATCCCGCCCCGGGCCCACCGGGCCCGCCTTGGCGATGCTCTGCACGCCGGCGTAAAGCGCCGTCAGCGTGGCGGTGTAGCCCTCGCTCACGCCCGCCACCAGCACATCAGCCGCGGCGATGCCCCACAGCGGCGCACTGTCGGCGCCGCCGCGCAGCGTCACGGCCACGGGGCGCAGGCCGGTATAGTCACCGTCCGAAAGCCCGGTCAGCGGGTTGGTGGTGACGGGGGCCGGCGTGGGTTCGGGCGTGGGCTCCGGCGTGGGTTCGGGGGTGGGCGCCGCAGCGGGTGCGGATGCCGCCCCCGAAGATGCCGGGGCCGTACGCGCACAGCCCCCAAGGCCAAGCAGCAGCACGGCGGTGAGCAGCAAAGCGGAAAAACGTTTCATCGAATACCTCACGGATGTGGTATGGCGGCGGGGGGGCGCCCCCAAAGGGGGCGTCAGCCCAGTGCGGGGCCGTCGTCCTCTTCCGGCAGGACGGGGTCGACCACGGGGTCCTCAACGGCCGGGGCGCCGGCACCTTCCGGGGCGCCGCTGTTGGGGGCGATGACGTCCTCGTCATCGCCGCCGGCGGGGGCGCTCTCCTCCGGCGGGGCGGCGCCGCGCAGCGTGGTGCCGCTGCCCACATTGCTGCGGGAGGCGGGCGTCTCGTTCTGGCCGGCCTCGGCGGTAAGGGATTTGTTGGCGAACATCTCGTAGCAGTCAAGATCCACGACCGAAAGGTAGGTCTTGCCGATGTTGACCTCCAGCGGGATGCCGCTGTTGCCGCCGTCCGCGCTCAGATAATACAGGCGGAGCATATCATACGGGTTGCCCTTCTCCCAGAAGATGCGCTCGCTCTTGCCGCCGTAAAAATAGTAGCCCACGCCGCCGCTCTTGTAATCCACGCGCTTCAGGCCGCCTTTTTCGGCGGTGCCGGGGTAGTTGTCGATCTCGGTGAACAGGATCACCAGGTTGGTAAAGGTGAGCTGGGTGTTGTTGGCCGCGTCCATGGTGCGCATCCACTGGTTGCCGCCGTAATAGTTGCTGTCGTACCACTGCTCCATATCATAGGTGTTGGTGGCACTGTTGTAGAAGAACCGGGTGCGGAAATCCTGGTTTTCGTTGTGGGTGATCTCGGCATAGGTGCCGTTGCTCACCACCGGCCCGTAGGAGGTGGTGTAGGCGCTGTCCATGCTGGTGCTCAGATCACGCACGGGGTTCTCGTCGCGGTAATCCACAAAGGTGAAGAAGGTGCCGGTGTTGTAGTGGCGCTGGGTGTCCACGCCGCTGCTGGTGAGGTAGGCGTCCAGCTTTTCACCGCTGAAAAACTCCCGGTGCACGCTGTCGAGCGAGCTGCCGGCCCAGTTGGTGCGGTTGACGCGGTAGGACACGCCGTAGTTTTCCGGATTCTTGATGTTCCACTGGTTGTAGTCCAGCGTGTTGACCAGCGGGGAGACGGTGGCCTCGTTCTCACCGTCGTGGATATAGATCATCTCCCACGGCACGATGAGCTCCAGATACTGGATACGGGCGGAGCGGATGGGCCCCACCTCGCCGATGGTCTTGTAGTTCTGGAAGATGGCCATCAGGCGGGTGATGCCGCCCTCGACCTCGATCTCGGTGATGATATCGGCCTTGGAGATGCCGTACTGCGGGCGGGCCTGGGTGATGTTGTTGATCATCACGGCCAGCGGGCGCTGGTCCAGCCCGTAATCCGCCCCGCGGGCGGCGCCGGTCAGGATATTGGGCTCATAGGGGGGCGGGGTCGGCGTCGGGGTGGGGGTGGGTTCCGGCGTCGGCACGGCCGCCGGGGCCGAGATGCCCGCCGGGGCCGAGGGGGCGCTTTCCGACCCGCCGCAGGCGGCCAGCAGCGCGGTGGCGGCAAGCAGCGCCAGGACGCAAAGCAGGAAACGTTTCATCGGGATTCCTCTCTTCATTATAAAATTATACGACCTATATGCCATGGCGGCCGCCCGGGGGCGGCTGCGCATACTCCGCATCCATTCTACTTGTTTTGGGGCGGTTTGTAAAGGCATCCCCGCAATTTTACAGCCGGTGCGGTGGGCCTTGCGCATTTTGCGCGCCGGTGGTACAATAGGCAAAAATCCGACAGGCGGGTGGAAGGTATGCGGTACGGTTTGATCGGCTGCGGCAATATGGGCGGCGCGGTGGCGCGCGCTTTGTGCAAAGGCGCCGGCCCCGGGGAGATGCTGCTCTCAAGCGGCAGCGGCCATACGGCCGACGCGCTGGCCGCGCAGCTTGGCTGCCAGAGCGCCGGCACCGACAACGCCCGCGCCGCCGATGCGTGCGCTTACCTTGTGCTGGCCGTCAAGCCGCAGAAGATGGCGGGCGTGCTCGCCGGTATCGCGCCGGTGCTCGCCGCCAGGGGCGCGGCGGGGCGGCCGCCGGTGCTCGTCACCATGGCGGCGGGGCTTTCCATCGCGCGCATCCGCGCGCTGGCCGGCGCCGGGGAGGATTGGCCCGTCATCCGCATCATGCCCAACACGCCGGTGGCCGTCGGCGCCGGCATGACGCTGTGGTGCGCCGAGGCGGACGCGGCCCTGTGTGCGCCGTTTTTGCGGGACATGGCCCCCGCCGGCGCGCTGGAACCGGTGCCGGAGGCCCTGATGGACGCCGCCGGCTGCGTGGCCGGCTGCGGGCCGGCGTGGGCGTACCAGTTCCTTGAGGCGCTGGCCGACGGCGGCGTGGCGGCCGGGCTGCCGCGCCAAACGGCGCAGCGCTGCGCGGCGCAGATGCTGCTGGGCGCGGCGACGCTGGCGCTGCAAAGCGGGCAGCACCCCGGCGCCCTCAAGGACGCGGTGTGCAGCCCCGGCGGCTCCACCATCGAGGGCGTGCGCGTGCTGGAGCAGCGGGCCTTCCGCGCCGCCGTGACCGACGCCGTCCTTGCCGCGTATGAAAAAACCAAAGGATTGGGGAAAGCGTAAATGCGCATCGTCGTCAAAGTGGGGTCCAGCACGCTGGCGCACCCCGGCGGGCGGCTCAACATCCGCCACACCGAACATCTCGTCAAGGTGCTCAGCGATCTGAAAAACGCCGGGCATGAGCTGGTGCTCGTCTCTTCCGGCGCCATCAGCATGGGGGTGGGCAAGCTGGGCATCCCCCGCCCGGCCGATATGCCCACCCAGCAGGCGGCGGCCGCCGTGGGCCAGTGCGAATTGATGTATACCTATGACCGGCTATTTTCCACCTACAACCACACCGTGGGGCAGATGCTCTTCACGCGGGAGGATTTCTCCCACGCCGACCGGCTGATGAACCTGCAAAACACGCTGTACCGCCTTTTGCAGATGGGTGTGCTGCCCATTGTGAACGAGAACGACTCCCTCGCCACCGACGAGATCGCGCTGGGCGACAACGATACCCTCAGCGCGCTGGTGGCCAAATACATCGGGGCGGATCTGCTCATCCTCCTCAGTGACATCGACGGCCTATACACCGCCGACCCGCGCACCGACCCCGCCGCCGAGCTCATCCCCCGTGTGGAGGCCATCACCCCGGCGCTGGAGGCGCTGGCCGGCGGCGCGGGCAGCGCGCAGGGCACCGGCGGCATGGCCACCAAGCTGACGGCCGCGAAGCTCGCCACCGCCGCCGGGGTGGAGATGGTCATCGCCAACGGCGCCGACGCCGACATCCTGTACGATATCCTTGCGGGCCGCCCCGCGGGCACCCGCTTTGCGGCGCGCCCGCGCACGGCCTTGTACCGGCAATGAAGGAGGCCCTCATGCAAAAGTATACCCTGCCCCGCCCCGCAAAACACGCGCTGCTGTTCGGTACGGCGGCGCTCATTGGTGTGCTGGCCTTTATCGCCATCTATGGCGCCGGTGTCCTGGACTGCACCAACGTAGGCTGGCTGATGAACGGCGGGGATCTTGCCCAGCATTATTTTGGCTGGGCGTTTTACCGCAACAGCCCGTGGGGGTTCCCCATCGGCATGATCGAGGGCCTTGTGGAGCCCGACCGCCTATCCGTCATCTATATGGACTGCATCCCGCTGCTGGCGGTGCCGTTCAAGCTGCTCTCGCCTTTGCTGCCGGCCGATTTCCAGTATTTCGGGCTGTGGGGCATCGCCACCTACGCCCTGACGGCGGTATTCGGCGCGATGCTCGTCTACCGCTGGAGCAAAAACCCCTTTATCTGCCTGTGCGCCGCAGCCCTGTTCACCTGCTCGAGCGGTATGCTGTGGCGTATGTACGCGCACACGGCGCTGGCCGGGCACTGGATCCCGCTGGCCGGCCTTTTGCTGGTGGTCTGGCGGGACCGCCTGGAAGGCCGTTGGCAGCATTGGGCGGCGTGGGCCGCCCTGATGGTGGTGGCGACGGCCACGCACCTGTATCTGGCCGCCATGGTGGGCGTGATGCTGCTGGCGGATTGCCTGTGCGGCGCGCTGCGCACAAGGACCTGGCGCAACGCCGGGCGCAACGCCTCGCTCGTCGTCGTCCCTGTCGGGGCGGGGCTGCTCAACCTGTGGCTGCTGGGCGCTTTTGCACCCTATCCGGGCGGCGGTTCGCTGGCGGGGTCGGGCCTGGGGCAGTTCAGCGCCAACCTGAACACCTTTTTCTACCCGATGGGGTATTCCACCCTGCTAAAAGATCTCCCATTCTTTACCGTGCGCGACGGGCAGTATGAGGGCACGGGGTATCTGGGCCTTGGCGTGCTGGTGCTGGCCGCCTGCGCGCTGGTGCTGTGGGCCGTGCGGCGCGGGCGGGTGAACTGGCCGCTCTTGCTGTCGTTCTGCCTGCTGTTCGGGTATTCGCTCAGCCCCACGGTCACATGGAACAGCCATGTTTTGTTCACGATCCCCTGGCCGGGCAGGTTGCTCCGCATCTTCGCCATGTTCCATGCCACCGGGCGGTTCATCTGGCCCGCCATGTACATCGTGTTCCTGCTCGGCATCGTGGGCGTGGCGCTGTGGGCGCCGCGGCGCGTGGCCTGCGTCCTCATCGGCCTGTGTACGGCGCTGCAAATAGCGGACCTGTCCGGCGCGATGGCGGCCAAGCATCAGGGCATCGAGCAAAGCCTTGCCGCGGTGGTCGAATGGAACCCCGGCTGGGAGGCGCTCAAGACCGGTTACGATACCGTCATCGTGATGGCGGTGCCGTACCCGTACAACAACCCCGGCATCAACCGGGTGGGGCGGTTCGCCCTGGAAAACGGCCTGAAGATCACCGAGTTCTACACCGCCCGCCCCAATTTTGACAGGCTGACGGAAAAATGCCAGGCCTTCCGGCAGGAATTGGAGGAGGGCCGCCCGCGCGCAAACGCCATCTATGTGTTTGACCCCAACGATGCGGAGGACGACGCCGCCCTCTGGGGCGATATCCTCGATGTCCGCACGCTGGACGGGGTGCTGGTCGGCACCGTCAAAAAGTAGGCCGGCTGCCGCCGCAAAACAAGGGGGGACGGATCATGACCACACACGAGATGCTGCTGGCCGCCAACGCCGCCAAAACGGCGATGGTGCTCGCCGATACCGATACCCGCAACGCCGCGCTGGAGGCGATGGCCGCGGCGCTCACCGCCGCGCAGGACGAGATACTGGCCGCCAACGCGCGGGATGTGGCCGCCGCGCGCGGGCACGTCAGCGCCGTCATGCTGGACCGGCTCGCCCTCACCCCGTCCCGTCTGGCCGGCATGGCCGCCGGCATACGGGACGTCGCCGCCCTGCCCGACCCGGTGGGCGCGGTGCTGCGGCGGGTGGTGCGCCCCAACGGCCTTGTGATCGAAAAGGTTGCCGTGCCGATGGGCGTCATCGCCATCATCTACGAGAGCCGGCCCAACGTCACCTCCGATGCCGCCGCGCTGGCCCTCAAGGCCGGCAGCGCCTGCGTGCTGCGCTGCGGGAAGGACGCTTTCAACAGCTGCGGCGCCATCACGCGGGCGCTGCGCCACGGCCTTGCACGCGCCGGCCTGCCGGAGGACACCCTTGCCCTCGCCGGGGATACCACCCGCCAGAGCGCGCGGGAGCTGATGACCGCCAACGGCCTTGTGGATCTGCTCATCCCGCGGGGCGGGGCGGGGCTCATCGCCGCCTGTGTCGAGAACGCCACCGTGCCCTGCATCCAGACCGGCACCGGCATCTGCCACATCTACGTCGATGCCGCCGCCGACCCCGGCATGGCGCTGGCCATCGTCGAGAACGCCAAGGCCAGCCGCCCCAGCGTGTGCAACGCGGCCGAGGTGCTGCTGGTGCACAAGGACATCGCCCCCGCCTTCCTGCCCGCGCTGCGCGCGCGCCTGGTGGAGGGCCGCGCCGCGCAGGGCCTTACCCCGGTGGAGCTGCGCCTGGATGCCCGCGCCGCCGCCCTCATCCCCGGCACCCCCGCCGGCCCGGCGGATTTTGACACCGAATTCCTGGACTATATCCTCGCCGTGGCCGTCGTCGATGACGTCGAGGGGGCCATCGCCCACATCGCCGCGCACTCCACCCACCACAGCGAGGCCATCGTCACCGCCGACACCGCCGCCGCCGCGCGCTTTACCGCCGCGGTGGACAGCGCCGCCGTCTACGTCAACGCCAGCACCCGCTTTACCGACGGCGGAGAGTTCGGCCTCGGGTGCGAGATGGGCATCAGCACGCAAAAGCTGCACGCCCGCGGCCCCATGGGCCTTGCCGAGCTGTGCAGCGCCAAATACATCGTGCACGGCACCGGCCAGATCCGCTGAAAAGGGCAAACCATGCGCACGCCACAGGGCCGCTGCCTCATGGAAGTGTGTAGGACGGGCTCTTGAGCCCGCCGAAAAACGTTGCAACAGCGGCAAGGGGGGCGGCGGGGGCAAGCCCCCGCCCTACAAATCTACCCGTGAAAGCGCTTTTTGATACACTGAGGGCCGCTGCTGATGCAGCGGCCCTTTCGTATGCTGTGCGGGTGGGCGGTCAGCCGATGTTCATGTCCACGTTGGTCGGCACGCCGTTCACGCTGCCGGTGCTGGTATACTGCCAGATATCGTACTTGAACTTGAAATCCAGCGTGTTGCGGTACTGCGCGATCCAGGTGCGGTACTTGCTGATGTTGGCAAAGTTGAGGCTGTAATAGAACCAGTCCCGGTAGCCGTACACGCCCGGCGTGTAGCCGGCGTTGCGGATGGTCTCGCAGAAGGCGACGGCGCAGGCGGTGCGCTCGGCGGCCGGGAGATGGTCGGCCCGGCCGTTGCCGCTGCGGTCACCGCTGTTTTCGGTGTCGAACCAGACGCCCATCGGCAGGCTGTAGCCCTGCACAAGGCTCAGCACCATGCTGGCCTCCTCCACGGCCTCGGCCTCGTTGACGGCCTGGGTGAAGAAATACACGCCCACGCGCAGCCCGGCCGCCGTGGCGCCCTGGATGTTGCGGCGGAAAGCGCTGTCCTCCACCAGGGTGCCGGCATCGCCGTAGCCGCGGTAGCCCACGCGGATGATGGCAAAATCGATGCCGTCGGCCTTGACGGCGTTCCAGTCGATGCTGCCCTGGTACTTGGAAACGTCGATGCCGCGCGTGGTCTGGTTGAGGGTGCCCGTCTCGCTGAACTGGTAGATCACGCCCTGGATGACCTGCGTGCCGGTCACCGGCTGGTGGGTGGCGGGGTCATAGTAGGCGCGTTTGCCGTCGATGGTCTGCCAGCCGGTGTATTCATAGGTGACGGCTTCCTCAGCGCGCACGTCAAAGCAGTAGGGCTCGGCGGCCAGCGCCGCCGCCTCGATGCGCGCCGGCCAGCCGGCAAAGCGGTTCGGCGCCGGGGTGGGTGTCTCCGGTGCGGGGGTCGGCGTCTCCGGCGCGGGGGTCGGTGTCTCCGGCACAGGGGTCGGTGTCTCCGGCACGGGGGTCGGCGTCTCCGGCGCGGGGGTGGGCGTTTCCGGCGCTGGGGTGGGCGTCTCCGGCACGGGGGTCGGCGTTTCCGGCGCGGGGGTAGATGTCTCCGGCGCAGGGACTTCCGTCTCAACGGGGTCCACGGCCGCGGGGGCCGCCTCCGTGGGCTGGGCGGGCACCGTCTCCGCCGGGAGCGCCGCCGGCAAAATGGCCAGCCCGCCGGGCAGGCCCGTCATCTGCCACAGGGCGGCCGCGGCGGTATCGTCCCATACGGCGGCGATGAGCGCGCCGTTTTCGTCGTATTCCGGGCGGTAGGGGGTCACGGTGCCGTCCTGCAATTTCAGGCAGCCGTTTTCAAGGTTGGGGGTATACACCGTCTGCCGCCCCGTCTCGACCTGCGTGCTCTCGGCGTAGGCGACGGTGTCCGTCACCTCGTCCTCGATGGGCGCGGCGCCGCCGGTCACAAAGCCGGCGTCCTCGGTGCTCTCGTTGACCTCGCTGGACTGCTTGATCTTCTCCTTGACCGCTTCCACATCGGCCTTGTATTCCACCTTCGGCTCCACCATCACCACGGCGGGCAGCGGCATCAGATAGGCGGGGCTGTCCAGCGCCGCCAGCGATACGGTGTACCCGCCCGGGGCCATATCCTCGGCCAGCACGGTGCCGGTTTCGGTGTCCAGCGGGAACTCGGCCGCGTTGCCGTCGGCGTCGGTGACGGTGACGGTGGCCTCCACCCCGGTCAGCGGCACGCGCATCCCTTCGGCCTCGTCCTGCCCGGGCTGCGGGGTGGCGGCGGGCGCCTGTTCCAAGGTATACAGCAGCACGCCGATGTCCTGCTGGACCACGGTCACGTCCATGTTCAGCTGCACCGGCGCCGGGGTGGGCGTCGGGGTCGGCGTGGGTGTGGGGGCCGCGGTGGGCGCCGCCGTCGGCACCGGCGCCGGGGTGGGTGCCGGCGTGGGGGTGGGCTGCGGCCACGCCCCGGCCACGCCCGCGGCCATCGCGCCAAGGCCAAGGCTGGCGGCCAGCACGACCGCCAGCGAACCGGCCAGCAGCTTATGTAACGGCAGCCGCGTCACCGCGCTGCCGGAAAAGTATTTCATCGGATTGCCTTTTCTGCGCATATCCCGCTCCCACCGCCGCACGGAGAAAACACGGCGTACTATACTGCGGGGGTGATCCCCCCAAATACTACAAAATGTACAACCATCATACACGATACCCCGGTTTTTTGCAAGGGGGAAAGCAAGATCCGGGCGGTAAATTTTCAGCTTTGCGCCGCGGCGCGGTAATACTCCACCAAAAGGTCCACGCAGGCGCCGTAGCTGCGCATGCCCATGGGCTGGTCGTACCCGTGCAGGATGGCGTCATACACGCGCTCCCCGGTATCGCGCACGGGGCCCTCCCAACCAGCCCAGTAGGCGTTGTTGGCGGCCATGTCGGCCTGGGCGGCGGGGCACAGCCGGGCGTACAGCGCAAGGGCGGTGTCCCGGTCGGCGCCGTACAGGGCGTTGTACAGGTGCAAAAACCCGAACAGCCAGCCGGAATAGGCATATTCCGGCCGGCCGCAGGTCACGGCGGCGCGGATGCCCACAAAGTTGGCCTCCTGCTCGGCGGCAACGCCGCGCTGGTGCGCAAATTCATGGCAGACCGTCACCGGCAGAAACACGGCCGGGCAGTCGATGTTCAGCGTGCTTTCGCCCAGCAGCGGGCACAGGTAGCCGGTAAAGCCCCACGCGCTCATCAGGCGGGAATAAAACGCCGGCTTGGCGCGGCGCTCCGGCCCCGCCAAAAAGGGGTACTGCGGCAAAAGGGCGTCATACAGCCCGCGGGTATCGGCCAAAAGCGCGGCGGGCGCCGCGCGGAACACGCCGTCCTCCCCGCGGGGCACGGCGCCGGCCGTCTCGTTCACGCGGGCGGCAAACCAGGCCGTGACGTCCGCCAGATCCTCCGCCGCCACGGCGGGGGCGGCCATCCCGGCGCGCTGCGCAAAGGTGGGCGCGTAATACTGCGTGCCCCACCATGCGCAGGCCAGCACCCACACCCACAGCGCCAGCGTCACGGTGCGCAGCGCCCACGCGGCAAAGCCGGCGCCGCGGCGGTGCGCGGCGCGCCACACGCAGCGCGCAAAACCCGCCAGCACCAGCAGGATGAGCGCCGTGGCCCCCGCCTCGCAGGCGCTGAAGGGCAGCGGGTCCACCAGGGCGGAGAGCACCCGCTTGCAGGGCATCGAGACGCGCTCCACCCAAAAGGCCATGGCGGCGGCGCTGCCGCGCGCGGCGTAAAAGGCCCCAAGGGCCAGAAGCCCCGCCGCCAGCAGGGCCAGCGCCGCCCGATGGCGGCGGGCAAACGCGGATAGTTTCTGCGCCATGGCGCACCCCTCCTTCCCGGGCTTTTACCGTGATTATACCGCCCGCGCCCGCCCTTGGCAATGGCAAAAAATGGCCCGCTGCGGCGCAAATGCTTGACAAACCCGCGCCCGCTGCCGCATAATGGGGGCACACGGGCGCTGCGGCGCCCCAATACGGTGCGGCGCCCCGCGCGGGCGCCGGGAAAGCGAGAGGATCATGAAAAAGACCTTTGCGGCGGCCGCCGCCGCGCTGATGCTGCTGGCGCTGGCGGGCTGCCAGGGCAAGCCCAAAACGGCCGAGGAGCTGCTGGAGCGCGTGAGCACGGCCCTGGCCAAGACCCCTTGTACCGAGTGTACCGGCGAGACGAACATGGAGATGAGTATGTCCATGCTTGGCCAAAGCCTGGGCGACCTGGAGTTGAGCCGGGAGGAACATATGTACGCCAACACGGACCCGGCCATCTGCCGTTCCACGGCGACGTCCACCACCGTGACGGACGGCACGGCCGAGACGACCGAGAGCGATGTCTACGTCCTGCAAGAGGAGGGGGAGACGGTCACCTACACGCTGGTGGACGGCAGCTGGTTCCGGGAGGTGACCCCGAACGCGGGCCTCGACATCTCCAGCGACCTGCCCACCGACGACCTTGCCTTTGACCCCGCCGCCACCGAAACGGTGAACGGCACCACCGTTTATGTGCTGACCGGCACGATGACCGGCTCCGACATCGGCCTTGACATCGCCGGCCTCTTTGAGGGGAACGAGGACGTGGACCTCACGGCGATGCGTGTCGACCTCAAGCTCTACATTGACGAAAAGACCTACCTGCCGGTGCGCACCGAGGCAGCGCTCCACGGCCTGGACGAGATGTTCAAGCAATATGTGGAGTCCGAGATGGCGAAGGAGCTGGAGGGCCTCGACGGCCTCGACGCCCTGGGCGACCTGGATATGAGCAGCCTGCTTTCGATAGAGGTCAGCGACGTGGTCATGGATTTTGACTACCTTTCCTACAAACCCGGCGAGGCCATCACCCTGCCGGAGGAGGCCAAAGCGGCCGCCTGAGCCCCGGAAAGCCCCCCAAACAGCGCAGCCCCCGGCCAACGGCCGGGGGCTGTGTGCGCGTCCGCGCGCTTCCGCGCCTCAGCCGCGCTGTGCCAGGGGGACGTATTCCTGCGCCTTGCCCAGGTATTTGTACGCCGGGCGGATGATGCGGTTGGCGTACTGCACCTCCTCCACGCGGTGGGCGCACCAGCCCGGCACACGTGCGATGGCGAACAGCGGCGTGTACAGATCCTCGCTGATGCCGAGCATCCGGTAGATGAGCCCGCTGAACAGATCGACGTTGGCACACACCTTTTTGGGGCCGCGCTTTTCCGCCGCGAACACCTCGGGGGCCAGGCGCTCGATGCTGCAAAGCATCTCGTATTCCTCGTCAAAGCCCTTGTCATAGGCCATCTTTTTGGCGTGGGTCTTGAGGATCTGCGCGCGCGGGTCGCTCAAGGTATACACGGCGTGGCCGATGCCGTAGATGAGGCCGGTGCCGTCGCCGGCCTCCCTGCGCATGATCTTTTGCAGCAGCGCGCGCACCTCGCCGTCGTCGCGGGGGTTCTCGATGTTGTGCAGGATGTAGTCCAGCTGGTGCATCACGCGCAGGTTGGCGCCGCCGTGCTTGGGGCCCTTGAGCGCGCCGATGGCCGCCGAGATGGCGGCATAGGTATCGGTGCCGGAGCTCGAGAGCACGCGGCAGGTAAAGGTGGAGCAGTTGCCGCCGCCGTGGTCGGCGTGCACGAGCAGGCACAGATCGAGCAGGCGCGCCTCCTCATGGGTGAATTTCTGGTCGGCGCGGTAGGTCGAAAGGATGTGCTCCGCCGTGCTCTGCCCCTCGGTGGGCAGGTGGAAGAACATACTGTTGCGGTCATACACCCGGCGCTTGATCTGGTAGGCGTTCACCATCATGGTGGGCAGCTCGGCGATGAGGTTGATGCTCTGCCGCAGGATGTTGGGCAGGCTCAGATCGTCGACGTGTTCGTCATAACTGTACATCGCCAGCACGCTGCGGGCCATCTTGTTCATCAGATCCGGCGAGGGGGAGTTGAGGATCATGTCGTCGGCAAAGCCCTCGGGCAGCTCGCGGTGCTTTTCCAGCAGCTTGCAGAACGCCGCATACTGCGCCGCCGACGGCAGGCTGCCGAACAAAAGCAGCCACACCACTTCCTCAAACAGGAAGCGGTCGTGCGCGTCGGCCTCGGCCGCCAGGGTGTCGATGTCCACCCCGCGGTAGACAAGGCGCCCCGGGATGGGCTGCGGCACGCCGTTTTCGTCCTTCTCATAGCCGATAACGCTGGACACGTTGGTGATGCCCGCCAGCACGCCGGTGCCGTCGGGGTTGCGCAGCCCGCGCTTGACCCCCAGCGCGTCGGCCATATGGTAGTCAAGATGCTGGTTGTTTTTGAGATACTCGTTGCACAAAAGCTCCAGCTCATCCGGCTCCAGCGCCGGCACATCGGGGTAATACAGCATCGTCCCCATCCTCCCTCTGGCAAAAGGCCCGGCAAAACACCGCGCGGCCCTTTGCCGGTTTAAAGCACCGTTTGCGTCCATTTTATAAGATATGCCCGCTCCCGTCAAGGCGTACACTTAAAATTGTAACAGCCTTTTGCAAACGGCGCTTTATTTTATAAAGTTTTTTGGCAAAAAAGACGAGCCGGACTTAACGAAAGTTCCGTTGACAAGGGGCGCCAAACTCTATATACTAAGACGGTGGGCCATTGTGCCCGTATGAGGGAGGGTTTTGGATGAAAGCAGTTTTGATCCCCGGCGACGGCATCGGGCGGGAGATCGCGCAGAGCGTGCGCGAGATATCCAAGGTGCTCGGCACCGGCATCGAATGGCAGGAATACGCCGCCGGCGCCGAATATGCCGCCGCCCACGGCGAGCTGCTGCAGCCCGGCACGCTGGATGCCATCGCCGCCTGCGGCCTTGCGCTCAAGGGCCCCACGGCCACGCCCGTCGGCAAGGGGTTCCGCAGCATCAACGTGCAGCTGCGCCAGCGCTTTGCCACCTACGCCAACCTGCGCCCGGTGCGCAGCCTGCCGGGTGTAGCCACCCGCTATGAAAACGTCGACCTTGTCATCGTGCGCGAAAACACCGAGGATCTTTATAAGGGCATCGAGTATATGCTCGATGAAAACACCGCCAACGGCGTCAAGCTCATCACCCGCGCCGCGTCGGAGCGCATCTGCCGTTTCGCGTTTGACTACGCGGCCAAAAACGGGCGCAAAAAGGTCACCTGCGTGCACAAGGCCAACATCATGAAGCTGACCGACGGCCTGTTTTTGGAGAGCTTCCGCAAGGTGGCGGGGGAGTACCCGGCCATCGCCGCGGACGACGTCATCATCGACGCCCTGTGCATGAAGCTCGTCACCGACCCCACGCAGTTCGACGTGCTCGTCGCGCCGAACCTGTATGGCGACATCGTCAGCGACCTGTGTGCCGGGCTCGTCGGCGGGCTGGGCTTTGCGCCCAGCGCCAACATCGGCGATACGGTGCGCATCTACGAGGCGGTGCACGGCTCGGCGCCCGACATCGCCGGGCAGGGCAAGGCCAACCCCTCGGCCATCCTTATGGCCTTTGCCATGATGCTTTCCGACCTTGGCATGGCCGAAAAGGCCGCCCGCCTCAACGATGCCATCGAGGCCCTTGTGGCCGAAGGGCGGACCGTCACCGCCGATATCGGCGGCACCGCCACCACCGCGCAGTTCACCGCCGCGCTGGCAGCAAGGCTTTAAGAGTGGAGAGCGGAAAGTGGAGTTGCGGTGTGCCGCTGCGCGGCACGATTTCCAATATCTCCACTCTCCACTTTCCACTTTCCACACTCCGCTTTCTCTTCAAAGGGGGTTTTTATGAAACTGCACGATACCGGCGTCTGGCTGGTGGACGGCCAGATCACGACCACCGCCCCGGCGGGCGTATCGCAGGCCGAGGGCTGCACCGGCACCATCGCCTACGGCATCCTCAAGGCGCACAACACCGCGCCCGCGATGGCCGACCTGCGCCTCAAGTTCGATTCCATGACCAGCCACGACATCACCTATGTCGGCATCATCCAGACCGCCCGCGCCTCCGGCATGGAAAGATTCCCCCTGCCGTATGTGATGACCAACTGCCACAACACCCTTTGCGCCGTCGGCGGCACCATCAACGAGGACGACCACCAGTTCGCCCTCTCCGCCGCGCACAAATACGGCGGCATCTATGTGCCGCCGAGCATGGCCGTCATCCACAGCTACAACCGCGAGCGGATGGCCGGCTGCGGCAAAATGATCCTCGGCTCCGATTCCCACACCCGCTACGGCGCGCTGGGCACCATGGCCGTGGGCGAAGGCGGGGGCGAGCTTGCCAAGCAGCTTGTCGGCCGCACCTACGATATGGCGTACCCCGGCGTCGTCGCCGTCTACCTGACCGGCAGCCCGGCGCCCGGCGTCGGCCCGCAGGACGTGGCGCTGGCCCTGGTCGGCGCCACCTACCAGAACGGCTACGTCAAAAACAAGGTGATGGAATTCATCGGCCCCGGCGTGGCGGGCCTTTCGGCCGATTACCGCAACGGTATCGACGTGATGACCACCGAGACCACCTGCTGGTCCAGCATCTGGCAGACCGACGCCGTAACGCAGGATTACCTTGCCCGCCGCGGCCGCGCCGGCGATTACAGGGAGCTCAAGCCCGCCGCCGCCGCGTACTATGACGGCTGCATCGAGCTGGATCTTTCCACCGTCGAATGCATGATCGCGCTGCCCATGCACCCCAGCTATGCCCTGCCCATCCGGGAGCT
Source organism: uncultured Gemmiger sp. (assembly GCA_947629015.1). Lineage (GTDB taxonomy): Bacteria > Bacillota > Clostridia > Oscillospirales > Ruminococcaceae > Gemmiger. Next base: position 9,370 of record CANRCB010000007.1, on the reverse strand, counting down.
CAAGCGCGGCGCCAAAGACATCCTGCGCGCCGCCGGGGAACAGGCCAACGCCCAGCTTGGCGGCAAGGTGAAGATGGACCTTGCCTCCAAGGTGCTGCCGGACGGGCGCGTCGCGGTGGAGCAGGGCGTGGTGGCCGGCTGCTCCGGCGGCATTTATGAGAACATCTGCGCCGTGGCCGCCATCCTGCGGGGCAAAAGCTGCGGCAACGGCGCCTTCCGCCTTTCCGTCTATCCCGACAGCATGCCCACCTACCTCCAGCTCGTCAAAAACGGCGCGGTGGCCGACATCGTCTCGGCCGGCGGCATCTTCCGGGAATGCTTCTGCGGGCCCTGCTTCGGCGCCGGCGATACCCCCGCCAACGGCGAGCTCAGCATCCGCCACACCACCCGCAACTTCCCCAACCGCGAGGGCTCCAAGCCCGGCGAGGGGCAGCTTTCGGCGGTGGCCCTCATGGACGCACGCTCCATCGCCGCCACGGCGGCCAACGGCGGCATCCTCACCGCCGCCAGTGAGCTGCCGGGCATCGAAAACCTGCCCCCCGCGCCGGAATACACCTTTGAACAGGCCGTCTATGACAAGCGCGTCTACAACGGCTGGGGCCATCCGGAGCCGGAACACCCGCTCAAATTCGGCCCCAACATCAAGGACTGGCCGGAGCAGCCCGCCCTCTCGGACGATCTGCTCGTCAAGCTGGTCAGCTGCATCACCGACCCGGTGACCACCACCGACGAGCTCATCCCTTCGGGCGAGACCTCCTCCTTCCGCTCCAACCCCCTGCGCCTGGCGGAGTTCACGCTCTCCCGCAAGGACCCCGCCTACGTCCCGGCGGCCAAGGCGGTGCAGGCGATGGAGGCGGCCCGCCGGGAAGGGGACATCGCCCCCGAACTGCAGGCCGTGTACGCCGCGCTGGAAAAGGCCGGCTACCCGGGCGCGCGGGCGGCCAACCTCGGCTCCGCCATCTACGCCCGCAAGCCGGGCGACGGCTCTGCGCGGGAGCAGGCCGCCAGCTGCCAGCGCGTTTTGGGCGGCGCCGCCAACTTTGCCGGCGAGTATGCCACCAAGCGCTACCGCTCCAACTGCATCAACTGGGGCATCCTGCCGTTTTTGGCCGATGAGGCGTCGATGCCGCAAAAGGGCGGCTACGTCTTTCTGCCCGGCGTGCGCGCCGCGCTGCTGGCGGGGGCCGACGCCCTGCCCGCCGTGGCCGTACAGCCCGACGGCACCACCGCCGCCTTCACCGTGCGCCTGGGCGCCCTGACCGACGCCGAGCGGCAGATCCTGGCCGACGGCTGCCTGATCAACTATTATAAAGCCTGACCGCAAGGGGGAACGCAAAATGGGGAACTGGTTCAAGCACACGCCGCACACCATGCTGGATTGGATCGCGCTGGTAGCGGTGGGGGCGTTCGTATGGCTGGCCGTCAGCGCGCTGCCGCAGCTCGCGCTGGGCGTGGGTGCCTTTTTGGGCCTGCTGGCCCCCTTCGCGCTGGGGTTGGTGCTGGCGTATGTGCTGGATATCCCCACCCGCTTCTTCGCCAAAAAGCTGTTCCGGGGCAGGCGGCTGCCGGCCATCCTGCTCAGCTATGTGGTGCTGTTCGGGGTGCTCACGGCGTTGGTCTGGCTGGTGGTGCCGCAGCTCATGCAGAGCATCAGCCGCTTCCTGGGCAAGCTGGATGTCTACAGCGCCACCGTCACCGAGATGCTGGGCAGGCTCCAGGTACAGTTCGGCTGGGATACCGCCAACCTGAACAACCTGCTCAACAATTTTGGCGGTGATCTGCAAAATACCCTCGGCAAGATGCTGGGCAGCGCCGGGCAGCTCGTGGGTGCGGCCGCCGGCGCGGCCGCCCGCGCAATGGATGTGTTCATCTCGATGGCCGTCAGCGTCTACCTGCTGGCGGACAAGGAGGGGCTGCTGCGCGGCCTCCGCCTGACCCTGCGCGCCGCGCTGCCGCCCAAAGCCGCCGCCAACGTATCGGCCGTGTGCACCATGGCCAACAAGACCTTCTCCGGCTACATCGGCGGCCAGCTCGTCGACGCGCTGCTCGTCGGGGCCGAGACCTTCCTTTTGATGAGCATCCTGCGCCTTGACTACGCGCCGCTCATCTCGGTGCTCGTGGGCGTCACCAACATCATCCCGGTGCTGGGGCCGTTCATCGGCGCGGTGCCGGGCGCGGTGCTGCTGCTGCTCGAAAGCCCGCTCCAGGCGCTGGAGTTCGTCCTCATCGTGACGGTGGTGCAGCAGGTCGACGGCAACTTTATCGCGCCGCGCATCCTGGGCGGCGCCACCGGGCTTTCGGGCCTGGGGGTGCTGTTCGCCATCCTTGTCGGCGGGGATCTGTTCGGCATCCCGGGCATGCTCATCGCGGTGCCCACGCTGGCGGTCATCGTTACGCTGGCGCGGCAGGCCGTCGGTGCCGGGCTCACCGCCCGCGGCCTTGACCCCGAAACGGGCGAGGCCCCCGATACACAGGGCTGACGCCGGCGCCTTCCCGCCGCCCGCAACGATTTTTTAAAGGAGATATCATCATGCATCGCACAGAAATTGCCGAACTTTACAACCATACCCCGGCAGACGGCACCGCCGTCACCGTCTGCGGCTGGGCCAAAACGGTGCGGGATTCCAAAAACATCGGCTTCATCTCCCTTTCCGACGGCAGCTGCTACAAGCCGGTGCAGGTGGTGTTCGAGGCCGCCAAGCTCCCCAATTTTGACGAGATCGCCCACAGCGGCCTGTACACCAGCTTCGAGGTCGCCGGCCGGCTGGTGCTCACGCCCGGGGCCAAACAGCCCTTTGAGATAAACGCCGATGCCATCACCGTGCTTGGCCCCTGCGGGCCGGAGTATCCGCTGCAAAAAAAGCGCATGAGCGTTGAATATCTGCGCACCATGACGCACCTGCGCCCGCGCACCAACACCTTCAACGCCGCCTTCCGCGTGCGGGGGCAGGCGGCCTTTGCGCTGCATGAGTTTTTCCACAAAAACGGGTTCACCTACGTCCACACGCCCATCTTTACCGGGTCGGACTGTGAGGGCGCCGGCGAGATGTTCCAGGTGACCACGCTGGACCTGGCCAACGTCCCAAAGACCGCGGACGGCGCCGTGGACTACGCGCAGGATTTCTTCAAAAAAGCGACCAACCTCACCGTCTCCGGCCAGCTGGAGGCCGAGGCGCTCGCCATGGCGCTGGGCAAGGTGTACACCTTCGGGCCGACCTTCCGCGCCGAGGAGAGCTACACCCCCCGCCACGCGGCGGAGTTCTGGATGATCGAGCCGGAGATGGCCTTCGCCGACCTTGGCGATTATATGGACACCGCCGAGGCGATGACCAAGTATGTCATCCGTTACCTGCTCGAGAACTGCCCCGACGAGCTGGCGTTTTTCAACCAGTTCTTTGACAAGGGCCTTCTGGAACGCCTCGCCCTTGTGGCCAACTCCGATTTCGGGCGCGTTTCCTACACCGACGCGGTGGAGATCCTCCAAAAGAACAACGCCAATTTCCAGTATAAGGTCGACTGGGGCACCGACATCCAGACCGAGCACGAGCGCTACCTCACCGAACAGGTCTACCACAAGCCGGTGTTCGTGACCGACTACCCCAAAGAGATCAAGAGCTTTTATATGCGCCTCAACGACGACGGCAAGACCGTCGCCGCCGCCGATATGCTGGTGCCCGGCATCGGGGAGCTCATCGGCGGGTCCCAGCGCGAGGAGCGGCTGGACGTCCTGCTTGCCCGTATGCAGGAGCTGGGCCTCAAGCGCGCCGATTATGAATGGTACCTCGACCTGCGCCGTTTCGGCACCGTCAAGCACGCGGGGTACGGCCTCGGGTTCGAGCGGCTCATCATGTATGTGACCGGCATCCCCAACATCCGCGACGTGCTGCCCTTCCCGCGCACCTGCGGCGGGTTCTGAGGCCATGCCCGCCGCGCCGGAACTGCCCGCCATCGCCGGGCCGCTGCTCGCGTGGTTTTCGCAAAACAGGCGGCTCCTGCCGTTCCGGCAGGAGCCTTCGGCGTACCACATCTGGGTCAGCGAGATCATGCTCCAGCAGACGCGTGTGTCCGCCGCGCTGCCGTACTATACGCGCTTTATCACGGCCCTGCCCACCCCCGCCGCCCTCGCCGCCTGCCCGCCCGATGCGCTGCGCAAGCTGTGGCAGGGCCTTGGCTACTACAACCGCGCCGCCAATATGCAGAAGGCCGCCCGGATCGTGTGCGAAAAATACGGCGGCGCGCTCCCGGCGGACTATGCCGCCCTGCGCGCGCTGCCCGGCATCGGGGACTATACGGCCGGGGCCATCGCCAGCATCGCGTTCGGTTTGCCGGTGCCGGCCGTGGACGGCAACGTGCTGCGGGTGTTCGCGCGGCTGTACAGCGATGCCGCCGATATCACCCGCCCGCTTACCAAAGAGCGCTTTACCGCCCGTGTGCTGGCCCAGATGCCCAAGGCGGCGCCCGGCCCCTACAACGAGGCCTTGATGGAGCTGGGCGCGCTGGTGTGCGTGCCGGGCGCCCCGCGCTGTGATGCCTGCCCCCTGCGGGCGGTGTGCCGCGCCCGCGCCGCCGGCACCGCCGCGGCCCTGCCCGTCAAGCCGCCCAGGGCCGCCAAACCCGTTTTGCCGGTGACGGTGGCGCTGGTCGAAAGCGAGCGCGGCCTGCTTTTGCAGCGCCGCCCGCCCAAAGGGCTGCTGGCCGGGCTGTGGCAGCCCGCCGCGTTTGAGGCGGCGCTCGATGCCGCCGCCCTTGCCGCCGAGCTGCAAAAGATCGGCGTTGCCGTGGCCTTTACGCAGGCTTTGCCGCCCGCAAGGCACGTGTTCACCCACCGCGTGTGGGCGCTTTCGGGCTGGCGGGGCACCGCCGCGGCCGGCCCCCTGCCCGCGGGCTGGGCGTGGGGGGATCCGCGGGACTATGCCATCCCCAGCGCGTTCCGGGCCTATGTGGGCGCCGGGTAGCGCGCCGCGCGGGATTTTTTACAAAAAAAGGGGAAAAACCCCGCCCGGAAGGTTGTATTCGTCCCCGCGGTCGGGTATAATAAACTATATTCCATCCTTTCAACGAGACTTGGCGCCGGCCTGCGCCGGAACAACGACTTTAACCGATCAAGGAGGGTCCCGCTATGATGAAGAAAACCACCTTTGGTGCCGCTCTCGCTTTTTTGGCGGCCGCTGCCGGCATCCTTGCCGCCGTGGCGATCTATCTGTACCGCCGCGAGAAGGAACTGGACGAGTATGAGCAGCTGCTGTTCAGCGACGATGCCGACGAGTTCGATGAGGAAGACGAAACGGTCTACGAGGAATTGAAGGATGACGAAGCGGACGAGGAAGAACCGCCCGCCGACGCCGCCGCAGACGAAGAAGAGTAAACAAGGCTTATCCCCCCGCCGCCCCCGGCCAGTGACCGGCCCGGCGGGTTTTTGTCGGTAAGGGGGGCGCCCCGCCCCATGCACGGGTATGCGCGCGGTGTACGGGGCAAAATTCGATCGTTTCAGGTGAGGGACAATGAGCAAAAACAGGCGTAAGAAAAAGCCGGCGGCGTCCGGCGGCCCCGCGTCCGGCGCCGGGGCGGTAAAGGCCCCCGCGCAGGCGCCCGCCAATGCCCCGGAGGATGCCTCCGCACAGGCTGCGCCTGCCGCTGCCCCCGGTGAGAAACCCGGACAGGCGCCCGAAGCCGCCCCTGCCGAGGCCCCCGGACAGGCGCCCGCAGAAGCGGATGCCGCCGCCCCCGAAGACGCCCCCGCTGCATCCCCTGACGCCCCCGTGGAAGGGGAGGCCCCCGCGGAGGAAGCCCCGCCCGATGCCGAGGCCCAGCAGCGCCGCCTTGCCGAGATGACGCGCACGGTGCAGGTCTCGGTCGAGGAGATCATCGCCCGCATGGAGGCCGCAAGCCCCGCCGCCCCGCAGCCTGACCAGGCGCCCCCGCCCCCGCCGCTGCCCGATGCGGCGGAAGAGGAGGATCCGCCCCGCCGCAACATCTTTGCCCGCATGGGGCTGGGGGTGCTGCGCGGCATCTGGGGCATCGTCAAGTGGCTGCTGCTGGTGGTGCTGTTCGTGGGCATCATCGGGGCGGCCGGCGTGTATTGGCTGTACCAGGGCGCCACCGAGGAGATGCTGCCCCAGATCAACGTCACCTTTGACGGCCAGCCCTTGGAGCCCACGGCCTACACCTGGCGCGTGCCCGTCATCAATGACCTGGTCACGCGGGAATACACCAAAGAAAGTGACGGCACGGCCCCCGCCCTGCCCAAAACGCTGACGGGCATCCACCCGCAGCTCACCGTGGTGCCCGCCGCCTATGACACCCGCCTGACCATCCGGGACGAGGCGGATACCGAGGTGTTCTCCGGCACCGTGGAGGATTTCGGCCGCTACCGCATGGCGGGCAGCGGCACCTACCGCGCCAGCCTTGTCATTGAAGATGCGCCCGAGACGTACAGCGGCACCGCCGCGGTCAGCGGCAGCCAGACCTACGATTTCACCTTTACCATCAGTGTGCGCCCCGGTGTCCGCTTTGACAGCGACACCGTCTACCAGGGGGATGTCGCGGCGCTGATGGTCACCGGCGTGCAGGAGGGGGACATCCCCACCCTGGAGACGGAGCTCAAAAACGTCGGGTTCGTGCCTTCCAGCAACGGCTGGATCGCCTATCTCCCCATCGCGCGGGACGAGACCCCCGGCCTGTATATGGTGCGCGTGCACACAAAGGATTATGTGGAGGACGTGCAGCTCACCGTGCGCGGGCAGAACTGGCTCGCGCGGGACTATGCCGGCAATTCCGGCCTTATCTCCCCCTACTTGGGCGAGGAGGATATCCCCGAAAAGGTCAAGGCCCTCTTCCCCGTGTATGACGATGAGATCTACTGGGCCGATACCGCTTTTGTGGAGCCTTTTTCCCGCGAGGTCGCGGTGCGGCTTGCCTACGGCACCGGCGAATACGTCGGCCGCAGCGCCGCCCAGCGGGAGGCCGGCACCGGCAAGGGGCGCATCGCGCTCAACACCGTCATCACCGGCAAGCGGGGCGATACGCTCTCGGCGCCAGCGGACGGCCGCGTGCTGCTGGCCGAGGAACTGGACGGCACCGGCGGCACCGTCGTCATCGAGCACGGCGGCGGCCTCAAGAGCATCTTCTACCTGCTGGACAGCATCGACGTCACCGCCGGCGACATGGTGCAGCAGGGCGACCAGCTTGGCACCGCCAACGGCAATTATATCGTCGAAGCGCGCATCGGCGCCGTCCCGGTGGACCCGCTCAACATCTGGCTGGGCAAGTGCAACGCCGTGCGCTGCCACTGAACACCGCAAAATTTTTGGAAAAAGCCTTGCAACCCGCCCCGGAATATGGTATTATGATTTGTACTGTTCCGGGGCTGCAAGGAGGTGGAACGAATGCCTAACATCAAATCCCAGAAGGACCGCGTCGTGCAGGCCAAAAAAGAAGCCGCGCACAACAAGGCCATCAAGTCCAACCTGAAAACAGTGATCAAAAAGGCAAACGCTGCCATCAACAGCAATGCCGAGGATAAAGAGGCCGCCGTCAAGGCTGCCGTCTCCGCCATCGATTCGGCCAAAAGCAAGGGTGTCATCCACAAGAACACCGCTGCCCGCAAGGTCAGCCGCATGGCCAAGCGCGCGAACAAAGCCGCTGCGCAGTAAAAAAGGTCACCACGTTTTTCGCCCGCCCGGCGCTTTCGCGCCGGGCGGGCGTTTTCGCAGTGTGCGTTGCGGCGGTTTTCGCAGTGTGCGCCGCGGCGGCGTATTGACAAAACCGAACGGGGAAGGGTAGAATGGGCACAATATGGTACCTGCCCAAAACCAGGAAGGGCAAGGGGGAACAGGAGGGATAAAATGTTGAAAAAACGTCTTTTCGCGCTGCTGCTGGCGTTGGCCCTGTGTGCGGGCGGCGTCCCCGCGGCACTCGCGGCACAGCCGGTGCAGGCCCCGGAGGAAGTATCGGCGGAGGCCCCGGCAGAAACCCCGGCGGAAACGCCGGCGGAGGCCCCGGCGCCGGCCCCGGTGCCGGCCCCGGAGGAAGTACCGGCGGAGGTTTTGGAGGAGGCTCCGGCGGATGTGCCGGAACCCATCTCCGCGCCCGCCCAGGCGGAGGAAGAACCCCTTGCGCCGCCGGAAACCGTTACATGGGACGCCCCGGAATATGCCGCGGGCACCTCCTTCGCGGCGGCAACATCGATCAATGCGAACGGCACGCGTTATCAGGGAAGTTTCGGGGGCGGGTACGAGAACTATTACTACAAATTCACCCTGCCCAGCTCCGGCAAGATCGATTTTTACCGGACAAGCGCGCTGGAAAATATGTTCGTCTACATTTATGACAAAAACCAAGAGCGGGTCGATTATTACTGCTACAGGGCAAAAGACGAAGGCTACGCATACAGGACTTATCTGACCGGCGGGACCTATTATCTCAAACTGACGAACTACAGTGATATAACAAGCCCGCAGGCGGCAGCCTACACGTTTTGGATCGATTTCGCTTCCGCCAATGAAAGTTTCCCCGAAACGGACGGCGGCACCAACGACAACATTGCGAGCGCCAGCAGGGCGGCGTTCAACACCACGTACATCGGCCAGATCGGCCAGAATGACGCGACGGATGTCTATTGCCTGGACGTCCAAGCCTCCGGCGAAGTGTATGTCCGGGTGCGCTCGGGCATGGAATCGATGACCTGCTCCCTGCGCGATGCCAGCGGCTTTCAAATGTGGACGTACGATTGGCACAGGGACAGCCAGACCCAGCGCCTGGACCAGGACGCCGGCTTTGACCTCAATGTCGGGAAATATTATTTCTACGTAGGGTCGGGCAGGGGCGAATATACCATCCGGTTTGACTATGCCTCCGCCAACGAGAGCTTTGCCGACACATACCCCGACAGCGACGGGGCAGCCGCCCAGGCCCACAGCATCGCGCTGGGTACGCCCTACCGCGGCCAGATCGCCGCGTTTGACCAATGTGACTGTTACGCGTTTTATCTGCCGTCCGCCATGCAGATACGCCTGCAATACACGGCGCCCGCCAACGTTTCCATCAAGATACTGGACAATGGGAACAATTGTTATAGCCGGAATAAAACGTCAGACGATGTGCTGATCGACCTGCCGCGGGCGGGGACCTATCACCTCGTTTTCCAAAATACGGGATATCATAATTATACATGGCGGGCAAGGCCGTCGGGTGGATGTTATTCCTTCACCGTCAATTCCCCGGCCCTTGCCGTCCGGCAATTCGTCACCCGCCTGTATGAGGTCTGCCTGGACCGTACGCCGGACGAAGCCGGCCTCGACGGCTGGACGGATGCCCTTGTCTCCCACCGCAACACCGGCAGCCAGGCGGCTTACGGCTTTATCTTCAGCGA
>CANRCB010000006.1 GCA_947629015.1 uncultured Gemmiger sp. | reverse complement strand
CTTGACAAGCAGAACATCATCCATGTGCCGGTGGGCAAGGCGTCCTTTGGCGCCGAAAAGCTGATGGTCAACGTGGACACCGTGCTCGACGCCATCGCCAAGGCCAAGCCCGCGGCGGCCAAGGGCCAGTATTTTAAGAGCGCGACCGTCGCCACCACCATGGGCCCCGGCGTGCGCATCGCCACCGCCAAGTACGGCGTGTAAAAAATACCGGCATCGCCTGCACCTGTCGGCCAACGCCGATGGCCTGCAAGGCTTGACAAACCCGCCGCCGTGCGGTATAATCCCAATGCTGTTTTTAAGACAGCAGGTGCTTTTTGCGTAAAGGGCCACCCCCGCCTGCCGAGAAACCGCGTTTTGACGTATCCGCTGCGTTCAAGGCCGTTCCTCGTGCAAAAGGGGAACGGCCTTTTTCGGCCAAGTGTATCTCTGCGTAAAGTGAGGTGAAACAAATCCATGCCCAGTGAAAAGATCCTCGAAGCAAAAAAGGCGTTCGTCCAGGAGCTGTCCCAAAAGATCGGCGGCGCGCTGGCCGGGGTGGTCGTGTCCTACAGCGGCATCAACGTCGCCGATGACACCAAGCTCCGCCGTGAGCTGCGCGAGGCCGGCGTTGAGTATATGGTGGTGAAAAACACCATGCTGCGTCTGGCCGTCAAGGGCACCGCGTACGAGGGCTTGGGCGAGTACTTCAAGGGCGATACCGCCATTGCCGTCTCCGCCGATGACCCCGCCGCCGCGGCGCGCATCCTGTGCAAATACGCCGATGCGGATCGTTCCAAGCGTTTTACCGTCAAGGGCGGCTTCTGTGACGGGCAGATGCTCGACGCCGCGGGCGTCAAGGGCCTGTCCACCATGCCCAACCGCGAGGGCCTGCTCTCGATGCTGGCCGGTTCTCTCAACAGCATCATCGGCGGTCTGGCTGTCAGCCTGAACGAGCTCGTCGAAAAGAAAGAACAGGAAGCGGCGTAAGGCTTTCCCCGCCGCTCCCGCCTGTGCGGCCGCCATGCCGTGCCGCAAAAACAAACATGATATGGAGGTAAATACCCATGGCTTCTGAAAAAATCACTGCCATCATCGATTCCGTGAAATCGATGACCGTCCTCGAGCTCAAGGAGCTCGTCGATACCATCTGCGAGGAGTTCGGCGTTTCCGCCGTGGCCGCCGCCGCTGCGCCCGCCGCCGCTGCCGCCGCCGCCCCCGCCGAGGAGGAAAAGACCGAGTTTGACGTCGTGCTCAAGGAAGTCGGCGCCAGCAAGATGCAGGTCATCAAGGTGGTCAAGGAGATCACCGGCGCTTCCCTGATGGACGCCAAGAAACTGGTCGAGACCCCCGAGGCCAAGATCAAGGAAGGCGTCTCCAAGGCCGATGCCGACGAGATCCAGAAGAAACTGGAAGAGGTCGGCGCCAAGGTCGAGCTCAAGTAAGCAATCGCTCTTTTTCCCGCGCGCGGCGCCTTGGCGCCGCGCGTTTTTGCGTGCCATGGCCCTGTGGCGCGGGGTGCCTTTGACGGGGTACTTCTCGCCTTGGTCCCTCATCCGGCCGCTGTGCGGCCACCTATCTCCGCGCCAAGAGCCGCCCTTCGGGCGGTTGCGCTCCGAAATGCGCCTGCGGGCGCGATCCCCCGGAAGGGGAAGGCTTAAAATGCGAGACACCTGGGAAGGCTTCCCCCTTTGGGGCGGCGGGGTCAAGACCCCGCCCTACACGCCGCAGGCGACTGATGAGGGGGACAGGATGCCGTTCGCGGGGTTTGTTGGCTGCCGCGTTCTGCCGGGATTTGGCTTTTTACCGTTCCTTTTCGTGACCGAAAAGGAACCGCCTCTCCGCGCTAAGAGCCGCCCTTCGGGCGCTTGGCTCCGTGCGAAGCCCGGAGCTTGCGCTCCGAGACGCGCCTGCGGGCGCAGAAGATCCCGCTGGTTTCGCATGCAGCGGACCCACGACCAAAGGGGATTCCCCCCTTTTGGAATCCCCCGGGGCAGGATATCGCCCGGGTGCTTGGGCAGGTGTCATCCCCCGTCCGCCGGACGGACGCCACCTTGCGGCGCCGTCCACGCTCACGCCGCGCTGCGCGCCGCTGCGGGCAGGGCGCGGATTTTGCGGGGCGTCGGGGACGCCGCCCCCTGCGGGAAACGGAAACCGTATCACTCGCCCCGCCGTGACGCGGGGTGCCTTTGACGGGGTGCCGGGGACGTATAGGCCGGTCGTAGGGCGGGGTCTTGACCCCGCTGTGGGTGGATGGTGTTTTCGGGCAAACCGTAGGGGGCGGCGTCCTCGACGCCCCGAACCTTACTGCAAATGTTATTCTCGGGTGGTTTGCAGGGCGGGGGCCTTATATTTGGCAAAAATGCACAAAGCCTTGCGCGAACGTCCCGTTTGAGGGCGCGAACGGCCCTTGTGTGCAAAAAATGGCGCATGGTATACTGTTTGTGGAGAAATCCGTAAAGGCGCCCATCCGCCGCCGGCGTGTCCGCCCGGCCGGAAACAGACGCCCGGAAGAAAAATTTTGAAAAACCCGCAAACGATGGGAACCGTTTTGCCCTGTAGATTCATCTTATATGGTAAAAGGGCAAACTGTGGCCGCATCCCGAACGGCGCGCCGCCCCGGCGCGCCTGTGTGTTTTCACCCCGCCCTCAAAGGAGGCACCCATGAAACTGTCCAAACGTATTCTGGCCGGCACCCTTGCCATGGCAATGATGCTCGGCGCGGTGCACATCACCGCTTACGCCGAGGGGGAGGACCTGCCGCAGCAGCCCGCCCCGGAACTTGCCGCCGACCCTGCGCCGGAACCCGCGCCGGAACTGCCCGCGGAGCCCTCCGCCGAACCGGCACCCGAACCCGTGCCGGAATCCGTGCCGGAACCCACCCCAGCGCCGGCTGTGGAGCCCACCCCGGAACTGCCTGCGGAACCCTCCGCCGAGCCTGTACCGGAGCCGACGCCGGAGCCCGCGCAGGAGACGGCCCCGCAAGAGGGCGCGCCCTCTTTTGATGCCGGTGCACAGCCCGGCATCAAGGAACCTGTGCCGCCGGCGCCCGCCGATGACCCGGCCGCCCCCGCGCCGGACGAAGGGAAAGTTTCCGCCCCTGTGGTGACCCCGGCCCCTGTGGTCATCCCTGTGCCGGCAGAGGCCCCGGTGCCCGAGACGACCCCCGCCCCGGCGGAAACGCCTGCCCCGGAGAGCACCCCCGCGCCGGAAGAAACCCCCGCCCCCGAGGCGACCCCCGCCCCCGAGGCGACCCCGGCCCCCGAGGAGACCCCGGCCCCCGAGGTGACGGTGCGCTTTGTGGTGGCGCCGCCGGAAGGCGCGCAGGAACAGCCCGGCTGGACGCTGGAGCGCACCGCGCCGGCCGGCGCCGAGCTCGCCATGCCCGCCAAGGCCGATTTTGCCGACTTCCCCGAGGAACTGGAGCTGGGCGGCTGGTATTTTGACGCCGCCATGACCCAAAGCACCCTCGATGCCCCCGCCCTTGCGGCCGAGGGCGCCACCTTCTATGCCGTCGCCGTCGACCCCGCCGCGGAATACGGGGTAATGCCCATCGCGGATCTCCTCGAGGAGCAGGCGGTAGAGATTTATGTTGAAGCGACGGGGGATGTCGCGGCAGCAAAACAGTATTTGCTAGATACGTATGGTTTGCTGAATAGTACGGAAAATTTCTTTGGCCCTTTGGAGGAAATTAGGGTTTCCCTGCCTAAAAGCGGATATGAAGGGGAAAGTGATAATTATGTAGCGGGCCAGGAGGCTGTCCGGACTGCTATTGCCAGCAAATATTCATGGCTCTTTAGTGAAACGGAGGCATATGCCTTTGAAGGGTTTGGCCGCATCGGCCGGTCGGATGTGTACGGTGACGGTAAGGTGTATGGGTGGCACGCCGACATCAAAATAAATTTCAAGACCCCGCATACCTTTACCGTTACCTATGATGCCAACGGCGGCGTCGGCCCTGTCCCGGAGAAATATGTGAGTAAAACCGTATATACAGAGTACGGGGTCAGCTATAGCGAGACATACACCATCCCTGGATCTCCTGTACCGACCAAAAGCGGGTTCCTTTTTAAAGGCTGGTCGAGGAATCAATACCGGGATGATCTGGTTACCTCGCTGACGTTGAATGACGAGAACAGCGATGTGACCCTCTATGCCCGCTGGCAATCGAACCCGAACCCGGCTCCCCCCAATATTAATACCCTCGGGATCTTGGTACAAATCGAGGATGCGGGAGAGCATGAAACCCGCAGCTATAATTTGGCGACCATCCAAGACGCATACAGCCTTGGGGAACTCTACTATAGCGGCAACAAATACCTCCTTGATGTGACGATCACCCCGCAGGCTTTTGTTGAAAAATACAACGGCGACGTCAACACGGAGCATCGCCTGCAAAACACATCTCCCCAAACGGTCACGCTTCAATACAGCCCGTCCAACTGGGGGCGAAGTGGCAGATGGAGCGTATTCGGCAACTCTACGGTCACCGTGGACGTCGAATGCAAAGTCCCCTACACGGTGGAGTACTATTATGACGGTGTAAAAAAGGAGGAGGCCCCCCAAAGCGGCTATCCCGGCGAAACGACGACGGTCACGGCGGATGAAACGGTCACGCTTGACGGCATTGTCTACCAGTTGCAGCAGCCTGTTGACAACATTACGCTGCAAAGGGGCGAAGAAAATATCGTCAAAGTCTACTATCGATCCCGCAGCCTTATCATCCAAGTCTCCGGCAAAACGACCGAAAAGGTGTACAACGGCGCCGAGCAGACGCTGACGGCCGACGAACTGTATACAATAGTGGATACGCTGCCGGAAGGCTTTGTACTGGCGTACACCGGCACAATACCCTCGTGGACGGATGTGGGCACGCATACTGTGACCCTGTACGGGCAAAATTTTGCCGTTACCTGCCCGGGGTACAAACAGGAAAAGGTCACCATAGCGGTCACAGATCCTACGGCAACATTGGTCATCACCGCCAAACCGGTGGAACTGCACCTTAAAGGCACGCAGCAGACCGTGGTGTATGACGGCAAAGCGCACACCGCCCCGGCGTCGTATGAAAAGGTAGGGGAATGGCCGGCAGGCCTGAACGTCACCCTGCCTGCGGATTTTGTGAGCGGCGCCTCCGGCACCAATGTAGGCAGTTATCCCATGGGCCTGACAAAAGATACCTTTGCCGTCACCGGCAACGAGAAGGGCAACTATACCCCCACCGTTGTTGTGGATGAGGACGGCGGCCTGACCATCGCCAAGCCCCCCAGGGTGGATATCACAACCGAACTCAGCATAGGCAGCTGGGTCTATGGCGATACGCCCGCCGCACCCAAGGCCGAGGCGTACCTGACGGCCGATCCCGGCAGCACCTATGGCGAGCCGACGTTCACCTATGCCGCGGTCGAGGATGGGCCCGCCACGGTGGAAGAATACGCAACCCCGCCGCAGGATGCCGGGCACTATGTGGTCATCGCGCGCTGGACAGAGACGGATAACCTGCCGCCCTGCCAGGCCTCGGAGGAATTCTATATCTATCCGCGCCCCATCACCCTGACCAGCGGCACCGCGCAGAAGGTCTACGACGGCACCGCGCTGACGGCCGAAAACGTGACGCCCACCTATACCGGCGAAGCCGGCAAAGAGGCGCTTGTGGGCGACGATGCGCTGGAATATGAAGTGACCGCCAGCCAGACCGATGCCGGCGAAACGGAAAACGTCTTTACCTGGGCCATCAACGGCGGCAAGGATCCCAACTATGCCGTCACCGTGGAATACGGCACGCTCACCGTGACCAAAGCGATCCTGACCGTTGCGGCGCAAAACATCCGCGCCGTGTATGACGGCCAGCCGCACAGCGGTATGGCCACGGCCACCGGCCTGGTCGGCCCTGATGCGGAAAAGGCCGTCACCGTGGGCGGCCTGCCGGAACTGACCAACGTTGCCACGCAGTTTTACATCCCGCAGGAGATAAATATCGACTGGGGCGAGGTAAACGGGAACAACTACACGGTGGACCGTGTGCCCGGCGTGCTGGCCGTTGTCCCCGCGCAGGCCACCGTCACCGCCAACGCCCTCACCAAGACCTACGGCGACGCCGACCCCGAACTTACCGCCGACGTTACCGGCGTTGTCGAGGGCGAGACCCTCAACTACACGCTCTCGCGTGATGCGGGCGAGGATGCCGGCAGCTATACCATCACCGTCACCCCGGGCGGGAACCCCAACTATACCGTCACGGTGGAAGGCGCCACCCTGACCGTCACCCAAAAGCCCGTCACCCTCACCGTGCTCGATGCCGAAAAGACCGAAGGCGAGGCCGACCCCGAGCCGCAGGTCGAGGTGCAGGGCCTTGTGGGCGAGGATGCGCTGGCGTACACCGTCACCCGTGAAGCGGGCGAGACGGCCGGCACCTATGCCTATACCGTCACCCTTGGCGGCAACCCCAACTATGATGTCGCCGTCACCGCCGGCGCGCTGACCGTCAACGCGCCCGTCCCGGTGCCGACACCGGAACCGAGCACCGAACCTGCGCCGGAACCGACGCCGGCGCCGGGCACGGAACCCACGCCGGAACCCACCGCGGCACCCGAGCCGACCACGGAACCGACTGCAACGCCCGCGCCGAGTGAGGAACCCACACCGGAACCGACCGTGGAACCTGAGCCGACTGCGGAACCGACCGCAGCGCCTGCGGAGGATGACACCCCCGCCGCGCCTGCCGCCCCGGCGGCACCGGCTGCGCCCGCTGCGCCTGCGGCACCCGCGCGTGTGGCCCCGGCCGCCGCCGTGACCATCCCCGAGGACGAGACGCCGTTGGCGGACGGCCCCGCGGATGACGCCGTGACCATCGAGGACGACGAGACCCCGCTGGCGGGCGGCCCCGCGCTGGAGGACGCCGCCGCGCCCGACGCGCAGGGCGGGGAAACGGCCGCCATTGAGGAGGACGAGACCCCGCTGGCCGCGGCCCCGGTAACGGACTGTGACCATCACTTCCCGATCTGGCCGCTGCTGGCGCTTGCCGCCGTGCTGTGCTATACCTACCTCAGCAAAAAGCACCAGGCCGAGCGTTTTGCGCAGCGCCGCACCGGCACAAAGTAAGCCCGTGCCGGCCTCAATAAGCAGTAAGCGTGCCGCCGCCCCGTAAAGGGCGGCGGCACGCCAGTGTGTCAAAAAAGGCAGTGGACGCCGCCCCCTACGGGAATACGGAAAACGTATCATCCATTCCGTAGGGGCCGATTACAATCGGCCCGCCGTACCGCGGAATGCCTTTGACGGGGTGCCGGGGACGTATGGGCCGGTTGTAGGGCGGGGGCTTGCCCCCGCCGCGCGGCCGTACCGCGGGATGCCGCTTGCGGGGCGTCGAGGACGCCGCCCCCTACGGGAATACAGAAAACGTATCATCCATCCCGTAGGGGCCGCATACATGCGGCCCGTCGTACCGCGGAATGCCTTTGACGGGGCGCCGGGGACGTATATTCCGATTGTAGGGCGGGGGCTTGCCCCCGCAGGGGCGCCCTGCAAATGCGATCCGCCGGGTGCATTATTTTTGGTGAAAATGCACATATCTCTGCGCGAACGTTGCGTTTAATGACGCAAACGGTTCTTGTGTGCAAAAAATGGTGCATGGTATACTGTTTATGGAGGAATCCATAAAGGCGCCCCTCCGCCGCCGGCACGCCCGGCCGGAAACAAACGCCCGAAAAAAATTTTCAAAAACCACAAAAAACGTGAGCCGTTTTGGCCCGCTGCTCCGTCTATATAGTTTGAAGGGACAAGACTTTTGGAAACGATCGTTTTGTCAATTTACCCCCATACACATAAAGGAGGCTCAAGATGAAACTGAGCAAACGTATGTGGGCCGGCATCTTGGCGACCGCGATGGTGATAAGCAACCTTGGCACCGCCGCCTTTGCCGATGACGCCGGCCCAACGGAACCGCCTGCCGTGGCCGTGCAGGCCGAGGAGGAGGCCGCTCAACAGGCTGCCGAACCTGTGGTGGAGCCGGAAGTGGGAGCTCCCACTTCCAATGACGGTGAGGACACCGTCATTGAACCATCCATGACCGCTCCGGCCCCTGAGGCCGCCGCGGATGCGCCCGTTGACGCTGCCCCTGCCGAGGATGCGCCCGCCGCGGACACGCCGGTTGACGCCGCCCCCGCCGGGGACGAACCCGCCGCGGACACGCCCGTTGACGCCGCCCCTGCCGGGGACGAACCCGCCGCGGACACGCCCGTTGACGCCGCCCCTGCCGAGGATGCGCCCGCCGCGGACACGCTGGTTGACGCCGCCCCCGCCGGGGACGAACCCGCCGCGGACATGCCCGTTGACGCTGCCCCCGCCGAGGATGCGCCCGCTGCGGACACGCCGGTTGACGCTGCCCCCGCCGGGGACGAACCCACCGCGGACACGGAAGTGCAGAGTATGCCTGTGCCCGTAGTGGTGGGGCTGCCCCCGATCGCCCCCGCGCCCGAGAAGGCGCCCGAGACCGAGATCGTCAACGGCCCGGCGGCCAAGGACGATGAGCCCGCTGCGGCTGCGGAATCCGGCATCGCTACGATTGCAGCCGGCCGGACAATCACGATCAAAGTCGGCCAGCAAGGCACATATAACTACAGTACCCCGGTGCTGGATTTCTATTGCCCAAATAATCGGAACAAAGTTTTCTCCAGCGCGCACATTTATATGTATGGTGACGCTTACGCTGACTATGATCACTCCATTTTGGGCAATGTGGACTGTGGCTATAATGCCAACGGGTATGATATCGACATCTGGTTCACCGGCCTTAAGCCCGGCACAACGACCTTCACATTTGAAACGTCGGTATACTTTGGCAATTGTGGCAACCGTTACTGCTCATATTGCGGGCAGACTCATAGATGTGCAGATAACAGCTGGTATGACAGGACGATCACCTTCATCGTTGTTGTAGAGGGCAACACGCACACCGTTACCTACACCGATGGCGTCAAGGATGAGACCGTTTTTGCAGACCAGGTCGACACCGTTGCGGAGGGCGATCCCACGCCTGCTTTCAGAGGTGGTACCCCTACCCGCAATGGGTATGAATTTGCCGGTTGGAGCCCGGAGGTCGCCGAGACAGTGACCGGAGATGCCGTTTACACCGCCCAATGGAAGCCGGCCAAACCGGCAGTCCCGGGGCAGGATGCGTTGGCCGGCTTGATCAATATTAAGGTCAAGTGCAACAAAAACGCCGAGCATACGGAAAAAACCTATCCTTTGCGTGAAGGTTCCTATACGGTCGGCGAGATCCAGGAAGCCGGCGACGGCGTCTGGACGGTCAGTGTGACGATCGAAAGGCAGCCGTATGTCGAGGAATTTTCCACAACGCATGGCCTGCATGAGCCGCTAAGTCCGTTAAAATTGACGCATGTGCTGTATTACCGCGGCGGCAATTGGTATGTGGATTCTACGTGCAGTTCCCCAAAAGTCACCCTTACCATTGAGACCAGGTGCGTGGACACAACGCCGAAAAAGCCCGACCTTGATGCGCTGAAAACAAAACTCAGCGTCACGCTCTACTGCAACACCGTCCATGATAAGGTAACTTACCCCGTTGGGGATGCGACGGTCTCCGAGGTGCAAGGCAACGCGGAAACCGGCTATACGGTCACCGTCACCACTGCCGTCAAGCAGTATCTGGACCAATACAATGCGGTATACGGCACGCATACCGCGGATGTGCAAAACGTTACCTTTACGCTGCACTACATTGATGGCGGCTGGTACACGGTAGACGGTACGACAAAATATGACGCTTCCGACAAGAGTGTTCTCGTCAAGTGCGAGACGCCGGAACCGTCTCCGGAACCGTCCCCGGAACCATCCCCGGAACCGTCTCCGGAACCCACCCCGACACCCGGCGGCGAAAGCGGCGGTGAAGCCACCCCGCCCCCCACCCCGACGCCCGGCGGCGAAAGCGGCGGTGAACCCACCCCGAGCCCGTCTCCGGAACCCACCCCGACCCCGTCTCCGGAATCCACCCCGACACCCGGCGGCGAAAGCGGCGGTGAAGCCACCCCGACCCCCACCCCGGCGCCCGGCGGCGAAAGCGGCGGTGAAGCCACCCCGACCCCGGCACCCGGCGGCGAAGGCGGCGGTGAAGCCACCCCGACCCCCACCCCGTCTCCGGAACCGTCTCCGGAACCGACCCCGACCCCGGCCGACCCCGGCACGACCCCCGGCGGCGGTGACGAAGGCGGCACGACGCCCGGCGGCGGTGACGAAGGCGGCACGACCCCCGGCGGCACCACCCCGGCCGACCCCGGCACTACGCCCGGCACCACGCCCGGCGGTACAGCCCCGGTCGTCCCTGCCCCTGTGACCATTGATGATGATGCCACCCCGCTGGCCCCGACGCCTGCCGCGGCTGTGCCTGGCGGCGCCGGTGCAGCCGGCGGAGCCGGTGTTGCCGACGCGGACGCGGATGACGACGCCGACGACGCCGATGACGACGCCGGTGTGGTCATCGACGACAACGATACCCCGCTGGCCGGAGGCCCCGGCGCCGGCCAGGGCGGCACGGCCATTGAGGAAAATGAGACCCCGCTCGCCATGCTCAGCATCACGCAGGACTGCTGCGTTTTGCATCTGCTCGTCATGCTGCTGGCGCTGGCCGTGGCCCTGTACTACACCCATGACCGCAAAAAGCACCAGGCCCGCCGGTTCGAGCAGCAGAGCCAGCTGGCGCAGTAAGTAAAGGAGGGCAGTAACGATGCATACGTACTTCCACACTACGTTGGGCTTCTGCCTGTGGGATATCCTGGCGCTGATCGTGCTGATCGTGCTGGTGGTGGTGCTGGTCGCCCACATCATCCGGCAGCGCAAGCGCGAGAAAGAGTTTGAGGACGAGCTGGAGCAGAAACAGCAGCAGGCTCCCGCCCGGACCGTCCGCCAATAAACGCCTGAAAAGGCCCTGTCTCAACGCCCGCCCCGGCCGGGGCGGGCGTTTCAGCGTGTCGCGTGCCGCGACACGCTGCAAAAGAGGGGTTCGGCTTAGCTGGCTGCGCCAGTCCGCCTGCACCCCTCTCTTGGACACACCCCGTCGCAAAAAATACCGTGCGCATGCCTTTCAGGCGACTTGCACGGTATTTTTTGCTCTAGAGGTATCGCCCTCGTCTGCGCATGTCAGCCGAGGGCGATAGATTTAGAAGATATCTTTTTCGGCAGTCTCTCACGCCCGCCCCGGCCGGGGCGGGCGTTTTTGGGCGCGTGCCGCTTTAATGGCTTAAAGCGGCAAAACAACCAAAATGTTTTCCGCGTACACACAAACGTCTATGCAGCGCCAACAAACTTTACCAAAAACCCTTGACATTGCCGCCCTGACGTATAAAATAAAGACAACTTCTCCGCAAGGCTCACAATGGTGTGAGGGGCGCATGGCCGCGGTGTGCGGGCGGCCCTGCCCCCTCGCATTTTTCTTTGCGGGGCGGAATAAGCATACAGCAAAACGTTCAAAAGAGGGGAGAAAGCTATGTTCGACGCGTTCATTGATGCCGTTGCCGCGATCACCAAGGCGGTCAACGACTTTGTGTGGGGCATCCCGATGCTCGTGCTGTTGGTCGGCACCGGCATTTTGATGACCTGCCTGACCAAATTCTTCCAGATCAGCCACTTTGGCTACTGGATCAAAAACACCGTCGGCTCGATTTTTACCGACAAGCACATCACCGCCCACACCTCCAAGAGCGATGCCACCATCTCGCAGTTCCAGTCCCTGTGCACGGCGCTGGCCGCCACCATCGGCACCGGCAACATCGTCGGCGTCGCCTCCGCCATCGTGACCGGCGGCCCCGGCGCCATCTTCTGGATGTGGATCGTCGCCTTTTTCGGCATGATGACCAACTTTTCCGAGAACGTTTTGGGCATCTTTTACCGCCGGCGTGACAGCAAGGGCGCCTGGCAGGGCGGCGCCATGTATTATCTGCGCGACGGCCTCGGCGCCAAAAAGGGCATGAAGCAAGTCGGCGCCGTGCTGGCCGTGCTGTTCAGTGCGTTCTGCCTGCTGGCGTCTTTCGGCATCGGCAACATGAGCCAGATCAACTCCATCGCCGGCAACATGACCGCCGCCTTCGGCATCCCGGCCGTCGTCACCGGTTTCGTGCTCATGGTCATCGCGGGGCTGGTGCTCATCGGCGGGCTCAAGCGCATCGCCGCCGTCACCGAAAAGCTCGTGCCTTTCATGGCCATCGCCTATGTGGTGGGCACCGTCGTGGCCTGCCTGTTCAACGCCGGGCGCATCGGGCCGGCCTTCGTCTGCATCTTCAAGGGCGCCTTTGAGATGAAAGCCGTGGCCGGCGGCATCGTGGGCAGCGGCTTCAAGATAGCGCTGACCTGGGGCATGAAGCGCGGCGTTTTCTCCAACGAGGCCGGCCTCGGTTCCTCCGTCATGGTACATTCCAGCTCCAACGTGCGCGAGCCGGTGCGCCAGGGTATGTGGGGCATCTTTGAAGTCTTTGCCGATACCATCGTCGTCTGCACGCTGACCGCGCTCACCGTGCTCACCTCCGGCCTTGTCGACCTCGACACCGGCGCCGTCACCGCCACCCTGGAGGATTCCGCCCTTGTGGGCGAGGCTCTGGCCCAGACCTTCGGCGCCATCGGGCCGATGTTCATCGCCGTGGCCATCCTGCTGTTCGCCTTCTCCACCGTGCTCGGCTGGAGCCACTACGGCTCCATCGCCTTTGAGTATCTTTTTGGCGAGAAGGCCACCATGTACTACAAGATCGTCTTTGTGGCGTTCATCATCTTTGGCGCCACCATGGAGATGCAGCTCGCGTGGGATCTTTCCGAGGCGTTCAACGGCCTCATGGCCATGCCCAACCTCATCGGCGTGCTGGCGCTCTCGCCCGTGGTGATGCGCATCACCAAAAACTACGTCGACCGCCGTATGCGCCACGAGAAGGTCAAGCCCATGCTCTCCGCCTTTGGCGATGTCCAGGCGGAGGAGGAAAACGGCCTTGAGGAGGAGACCGCCTAAGGCCCGTGCGCTAAAAAAGCAGCCGGGGCGCATCCATGCGCCCCGGTTCAGCGTGTCGCGTGCCGCGACACGCTGCAAGAGAGGGGTTCGGCTTAGCTGGCTGCGCCAGTCCGCCTGCACCCCTCTCTTGGACATACCCCGTCGCAAAAAATACCGTTCTCATGCCTTAAAGGCGACTCGAACGGTATTTTTTGCTCTAGCGGTATCGCCCTCGTCGGCGCATGTCCGCCGAGGGCGATGGATTTTAAATGCCTCTTTGCCGGTGCGCACCATGCGCCCCGGCTTTTGGCAAAATATCCGGCATCATTGCGGCGCGCCGCGGCGCGCCGCCCGCCTTTCCAACTCCTCCAGGTCAAAGTTGCGGTAAACGTAATCCAGCACCGACTGCCGCCGCACGATGCCGATAAACACGTTGCGGTCATCCACCACCGGCACAAAGTTCTGGTCCACCACGCCGCGCAGCAGCTCGCTCATGCCGGTCGTCACCGGCACGGCCTTGTAGTCGCGCCGGCGCGGCAGGCCGGCGATGAGGGTGTCCTCCCAGGCGGCGGCGTGATGCGCGGGCAGGTTCTTGATGCCCCACAAAAGGTCCCCCTCGCTGATGGTGCCCAGATATTCCCCGCTGCGGCGCAGCACCGGGATGGTGGCATAGCGCTGGTTGGCCCACTTTTCCAGCGCCTGGCGCAGGGTAAAATCCTCATAGATAAACAAAACGTCCTGTTTGGGGGTCAGGAAAAACAGCAGATTCATGGCGGGACCTCACTTCCGCTTATCGTCACTTCCAGTATACGCGAAATGCCCGCCCGATTTGTGAATGGATTGTGAATATCCCGCCGCCAACCTGCCACAAAATTTGTGTGCCGGTTTTGCACATTTACCACTGTTCAAAACCGGGCGGATGGTGTATAATACTTTCTATATACGGTTTCATCGGCCGGTTTTGGAGCGGTTCGCCGCCCGGCAAAGGAGGAAACGATGATCACCAAAGTAAACCCTTACGGGCATATCTCCCTCACCAATGAGTATTTTACGGCGCTGGTCCAGCACGCGGCGGAACAGTGCTACGGGGTGGCCGCCATGGGGCAGGGCGCTTCCGGCAGGGGCGTGGCCGTGCTGGAGGAGGGCCGCCGCCTGGCCATCACGCTGCACATCAAGGTGGGGTACGGGCTCAACATCAAGAGCATCGTGCAGAGCATCACCCACCGCGTGCAGGAGGAGGTCCAGCACGCGACCGGCCTTGCCGTGCAGCGCATCGACGTTTTTGTGGACGATATCCTTTCGCTTTGACGCGGAATGTCGAAACTATCAAACAATGAGGTGTACGAAAGTATGATAACCGGTAAGATTCTGCGGGACGCCATCCTTTCCGGCGCCAACAACATCGCAAACCAGCGCACCCGTGTGGATGAGCTCAACGTGTTCCCGGTGCCGGACGGCGATACCGGCACCAACATGAGCATGACCATCGGCGCCGCCGGCAAGGAGCTGGAGAACCTGCCCGATACCTGCACCGTGGCCGAGGCCAGCAAGGTGGCGGCGGGCGCCATGCTGCGCGGCGCGCGCGGCAACAGCGGCGTCATCACCAGCCTTTTGTTCCGCGGCTTTTCCAAGGCGTTGGCCGGCAAAAAGAACGCCGAGGCCGCTGACCTTGCGCAGGCGCTGCAGATGGGCGTTGAGGCCGCGTACAAGGCCGTGATGAAGCCCACCGAGGGCACCATCCTGACCGTGACCCGCCTTGCCGCCGAGGCCGCCGTCAACAGCACCGCGGCCGAGGTGCCGGCCCTCTGGGGCGAGATGATCGCCGCCGCCGAGAAGGCGCTGGCCGATACCCCCAACCAGCTCCCCGTGCTCAAAAAGGCGGGCGTCGTCGATGCGGGCGGGCAGGGCATCCTGTATGTGTTCGAGGGTATGCGCAGCGTCTTTGAGGGGCGCGGCATCATCCCCGGGCAGGAGGCCGCCGCCCGGCCCAAGGTCTCCAGCGATGCCGCCGGCAAAGGCGTCTTCACCGACGACCTGATGAAGGTCGAGGATATCAAAAACGGCTACTGCACGCAGTTCCTTGTCCACAAAGAGAACGGCGGCAGCGTCGCCAAGCTGCGCGCGTTTTTGGAGTCCAACGGGGATTCCGTCGTCGTCATCGAGGACGACGAGGTCGCCAACTGCCACGTCCACACCGCCGACCCCGGCAAGATGCTCACCGAGGCCATCAAGTACGGCTACCTGACCAATTTCAAGATCGAAAATATGCACGAGCAGTTCCTGGCCCGGCAAAAGCAGGCCAAGGGGCTGGAGCGCCAGGCCGCCGAGGAGAGCGCGCCCGAAAACGCCGAGAGCTTTACCTACGCCGCCGTCGACCCCGAGCGGGATTACGGCTTCGTCGCCGTGGCGGCGGGCGAGGGGCTCAAATCGGTGTTCGGGGATCTGGGCGTGGACGCCGTCGTTTCCGGCGGGCAGACGATGAACCCCGCCACCGAGGACATCCTCGCCGCCATCCAGAGCGTGCCGGCCAAGACCGTGCTGGTGCTGCCCAACAACAAGAACATCATCATGGCGGCCGAGCAGGCGCAGAAACTGGCCGACCGCACCGTGCTGGTGCTGCCCACCCGCACCGTGCCCCAGGGCATGACCGCCATGCTCAACTTTGACCCCGCCGCCGCGGCCGAGGAGAATGCTGTCAACATGATGGCGGCGGCCGACCATGTCAGCACCGGGCTCATCACCTATGCCGCCCGCGACAGTGAGTTTGACGGCAAGGCCATCAAGCAGGGCGAGATCATGGCGCTGGAAAACGGCAAGATCGTGGCCACCGGCACCGACATCGCCAAGATGACCTACCGTCTTGCCCGCAGTATGCGCAGAAAGGACACCCAGTTCATCACCGTCATCTCCGGCGCCGATGTCACCGAGGAGGACGCCGAAAAGACCACCGCGCTGGTGCAGGCCAAGTGCGGCGGCAACGTCGAGGTCAGCCACATCCGCGGCGGCCAGCCGGTGTACTACTACATGATCAGCGTGGAGTGACCTCCGCCCGCCCCAGACCCCGCAAAGACGCATTTGTGCGCAGGCCCAGATGCGTCTTTTTGCTGGGGGTGCGGCGTGTTTCCAAACTCCACTTTCTATTTTTTGAAGGGAGGCGTGCCCCATGCCGCAGCTTGGCGACGATATCCAATACCTCAAGGGCGTGGGGCCCACCCTGGCCAAAAAGTTCCAAAAGCTGGGCATCGGCACGGTGGGGGAGCTGCTGCTCCACTATCCGCGCCGCTACATTGATTTTACGGCCCCCTGCACCGTCGCCGCCGCCCCCTATGACGTGGATTGCTGCGTTAAGGCGCAGGTGCTGCAAAAAAAGCCGGCCCGGCGCATCAAGGGCGGGCGCACGCTTGTGCAGGTGCTCGCGGCCGATGATTCCGGCACCGTCACCCTTTCATGGTTCAACACCGCCTATGCGGCCGAGGCCCTGCAGCTGGGCGCTGCCTACTACTTTGCCGGGCGCCTTGGCGGCAGCCTGACCGGGCGGGAGCTTTTGCACCCCCTCATCCGCACCGAGGAGCAGGTCGCCGCGGCGCCGCTGGTCGCGGTGTACCCCGCCACCGAGGGGCTGCCCTCGGGGCGCATCGCGCGCGTGGTGCAAAACGCGCTGCCGCTGGCCGATGCCATCCCCGACCCGCTGCCGAGCTACCTGCTCACCAAATACAAAATGCCGGCCAAGGCCGCCGCGGTGCGCGCCATCCACAACCCGCGCGATGCCGCCGATGCCGCCGCCGCGCGCCGCCGCCTGATCTTTGAAGAGCTGTACCTTTTGCAGCTGGGCATCTTTTTGCTGCGCAGCCACGGCCGGCAGGGCGCCGGCGCGCCGATGCGCGCGCCGGACCCGGAACCGTTTTTCGGCAGCCTGCCCTACGCCCCCACCGGCGCGCAGCGCCGCGCCACCGCCGAGATCTTTGCCGACCTTGCCGGCAAAACGCCGATGAACCGCCTTTTGCAGGGCGATGTGGGCAGCGGCAAAACGCTGGTGGCGGCCGCCGCCGTCTGGTGCGCGGCGCAAAACGGCTACCAGAGCGCCATCCTGGCCCCCACCGAGATCCTCGCCCGGCAGCACGCCGCCACCCTGGCCGACCTGCTCGAGCCGTTCGGCGTATCGGTCACGCTGCTCACCGGCGGGATGAAGGCCGCCGAAAAGCGCGTGGCGCTGGCGGCCATCGCCGACGGCCGCGCCGGCCTTGTGGTGGGCACGCACGCCGTGCTCACCGCCAGCGTGGCGTTTTGTCGGCTCGGCCTTGCCATCGTGGACGAGCAGCACCGTTTCGGTGTGCGCCAGCGCGGTCTGCTGGCCGGCAAGGCGCAGAACCCGCACCTCCTCGTCATGAGCGCCACCCCCATCCCGCGCACGCTGGGGCTGCTTTTGTACGGGGATCTGGATATCTCGGTGCTGGACGAGCTGCCGCCCGGCCGCAAGCCTGTCAAGACGTGGGCCATCACCGGCAAAAAGCGCCGCGATATGTACGGCTACCTGCAAAAGCAGATGGATGCCGGGCACCAGGCGTACATCGTCTGCCCCGCCATCGAGGAGAACGAGCTGGACACCTCGATGCAGGCCGTCAAGCAGTATTACACCGGGACGGCCTGCGCGCTGCTGCCGGGGCGCCGGGTGGGGCTGTTGCACGGCAAGCTCAAGCCCAAAGAGAAGGACGCCGTCATGGCGCAGTTCAAGGCCGGGGAGCTGGACGCGCTCGTCACCACCACCGTCATCGAGGTGGGGGTCGACGTGCCCAACGCCACCGTCATGGCGGTGGAAAACGCCGAGCGGTTCGGCCTTTCGGCGCTGCACCAGCTGCGCGGGCGGGTGGGCCGCGGCTCCGCCGACAGCTGCTGCATCCTCATCTCCGACAACATGAGCCCCGCGGTGCGCGAGCGCCTGCAGTTTTTGTGCCGCACGCCGGACGGTTTCGCCGTCGCCAAATATGACCTTGAGACCCGCGGCCCCGGCGATTTCTTCGGCCAGGCGCAGCACGGCCTGCCCACGCTGCGCGTGGCAGACCTTGTGCAGGACACCCGCACCCTGACGGTGGCCCAGGCCGAGGCCAAGGCCCTGCTCAAAACGGACCCCGGCCTCACCGCGCCGGAGCACAAGCCCCTTTCCGATGCGGTCGAGGCGCTGTTCGCCACCGCCGGGGCGATGAATTGACGCTGTTTTTTTACACGTTTCCCCTTTTTTCCCGCGCCGCTTTCTGGTATACTGTTGCAAAGCCCGATCTTTTTGCCCGCAAAAGGAACCGACGCCGATGAAAAAACGCCTTTTCGTGCTTGTGCTTGCCGTGCTGCTGGCCGCGCTGTGCGCGCTGCCGGCCGGGGCCGTGCCGGGCTATGCCCCGCCCGAGGACCTGAACGCGCGCGCGGTGTACCTTGTCAACCTCGATACCAACCTCGTCGTCTGGGCCAAAAACGAGGACGAGCCCATGGAGGCCGCCTCCCTTACCAAGATGATGACCTGCATCCTGCTTTTGCAGGACCACCAGGACGAGCTGGACACCGTCACCGTCACGGCGCCGGGGTATATCTATGACATTTTGTGGGGCACCAACAGCTCCCACGCCGACATCCGCAAGGGCGATACCAACACCCTGCGCAACCTGCTCTACGCCATGCTGCTGCCCTCCGGCAACGAGGCCGCCTACATCGTGGCGGACTATATGGGCGGGGGCGACGTTTCCGCTTTTGTCGCCCGCATGAACGCCGAGGCCGCAGCCATCGGCTGCACCGGCACCCGCTTTGTGGACCCCTGCGGCCTGGAATATGACAACGTCACCACCGCGCGGGACGCCTACCTTCTGCTGCGCGCCGCCACGCAGTACGACGCCTTCAACCAGGCCATCGCCACCGCCACCTTCGATATGGGCACCAACGAGCACCACACCACCGAGGGCAGCTACATCATCCAAAATTCCGACCGCATGATCGCCAAGGACAGCCCCTACTACCGCGCCTACACCCTTGGCGGCAAGACCGGCAGCCTGTCGGACTGGAACAGCTTTGCCGGCTGGCACACCCAAAACGGCGAGAGCTACATCAGCGTCGTCCTGCAAAGCCCCAAGGACAGCGATACCGTTGGCACCCGCAGTTCCGCCCTGGCATGGACCGGCACTTTGATGGACTGGGCGTTCGATACCTTTACCGTCGCCCCCGCGCTGGACACCACCGAGCCCATCAACGAGCTGCCGGTGCGCTATTCCACCCAGGCCGACACCGTGCTGCTGTACCCGGCCGACGATATGATGACGCTGCTGCCCAAGGAGGGCGGCGCCGCCTTGACCGAGCGCACCTTCAACCTGCCCGAAACGCTCACTGCGCCGGTGCACAAGGGCGATATCGTGGGCACGGTCACGCTTTCCATCGAGGGCGAGACCGTCGGCACCGTGGATCTTGTCGCCGGGGCGGATATCGAGCGCAGCCAGGTCCTGTACACCCTTGCCCGCATGGGCGAGTTTTTCAGCAGCCGCTATTTCAAGGTGGCGGTCATCGTCACCATGATCGCCGTCGCCATCTACGCGTTTTTGTGGATCCTGCTGCTGCTTACCGCCGCAGGGCGCGAGAACCGCAACACCCGGCCCCGCCGCTGAACGCGCGCCGGCCCGGGGCCTTTATCAGGAGGGGAAAACCATGGATGTAAAACGCAACCTTGCCACCATGACGGATTTTTACGAGCTCACCATGTCCGCCGGGTATCTCGACGAGGGCTATCAGGACAAGACCGCCGTCTTTGATATGTTCTTCCGCCGCGTGCCGGACGGCGGCGGTTACGCCATCATGGCCGGCCTGGCCACCTTTATCGAGGCCGTCGACAACCTGCACTTCACGCAGCAGGATATCGAATATCTGCGCTCCACCGGCGTCTTCAACGAGCGCTTCCTCGAATACCTCAAGGGCTTTTCGCTGCATTGCAGCATCTGGGCCATCGAGGAGGGCATGCCCATCTTCCCGCATGAGCCCATCGTCACCGTCGAGGGCCCGGCCATCGAGTGCCAGCTGCTGGAAACGCTGCTCCTCGTCACCTTCAACCACCAGTGCCTCATCGCCACCAAGGCCAATCGCATCGTGCGCAGCGCCCAGGGGCGCCCCATCATGGAGTTCGGCGCCCGCCGCGCGCAAGGCTACGATGCCGCCTACTACGGCGCGCGCGCCGCGTACATCGGGGGCTGCGGCTCCACCTCCAACGTGATGGCGGCGCGGGATTTCGGCATCCCGGCCTCCGGCACCATGGCGCACTCCTGGGTGCAGATGTTCCCCACCGAGTATGATTCCTTCAAAAAATACGCCGAGCTCTACCCCGACGCCTGCGTCCTGCTCGTCGATACCTACAACGTGCTCAAATCCGGCGTGCCCAACGCCATCCGCGTGTTTGACGAGGTGCTGCGGCCCATGGGCAAGCGCCCCAAGGGCATCCGCATCGACTCCGGCGATATCGCGTACCTCTCCAAAAAGGCGCGCAAGCTGCTGGATGCCGCCGGCTACCCGGACTGCACCATCTGCGCCTCCAACAGCCTGGATGAATACATCGTGCGGGACCTCATTTTGCAAAACGCAAAGGTGGACAGCTTCGGCATCGGCGAGAACCTCATCACCGCCAAGAGCGACCCCGTGTTCGGCGGCGTGTACAAGCTGGCCGCCGTCAAGGCGGAGGATGGCGGCTACATTCCCAAGATGAAACTGTCGGAGTCGGCCGAGAAGATGACCATCCCGTGCCTGAAAAAGGTCTGGCGCATCTTCGACGCCGACGGCAAGGCCATGGCCGACCTCATCACCGTGGCGGACGAGACGGTGGACGCCGCGGGCGGCATCACGCTGTTTGACCCGGTCGAAACCTGGAAACAGCGCACCTATGTGGGCTGCACCGCAAAGTGCCTGTCCACCCCCATCTACGAGGACGGCCGCCGCGTGTACAAGAGCCCGGCCCTTGCCGATATCAAAGCGTTCTGCGCGCAGCAGATCGAAAACCTGTGGGACGAGGTCAAGCGCTTTGAGAACCCCCACCGCTACTATGTCGACCTCAGCCAAAAACTGTGGGACATCCGCAGCGACCTGCTCAAAAAGCTGTCCAGGTGACGCCCGGCGGCCCGCCGCCTTTGTGGCGGAAAAACGCGTTTACGGGTAGGTTTGCAGGGCGGGGGCTTGCCCCCGCCGTGCCCCCTTGCCGCTGTTGCAGCGTTTCCCGGCGGGCCCTTGCGCCCGCCCTGCATGAGACAAACAAAATGGGCATATTTTAAAACCATCGGCCCTGAGCGGCATGCGCGGGCGGATTTTGGCGCACCGATAGACAGTAGAAAGAAATAAAACAAATACCCAAAAAGCGCACTTATCGTTACCGGTCAATACCGGTAGCGCTAAGTGCGCTTTTCTGTTTGCCGCCGCAGTTTCCCTATATAGGGAGCAGTATACAGGCGTACAGCGCTCAGTCTATCAGTTTTAACGCCGCATCCACCATCTCTGCGATGGCCTGCGCTTTGTCCGGCGGCAGGGGCTGGATTTTTTTGCCAATATGGTCAATGACACCGGTATTTTGGGTCGTGACCGAATCCGTCACAAACAATTCGTCCAGTCCGATTTGCCATTTGCATGACCTCCTTTTTGATTTTTGGATAAAAAAAGACCGCTGGCTTTTTCACCGGGGAGCCGGTGTGTCAACGGTCAATCTTTTGGTATTCAGTTTTCAGACTTGTTGAACAGGTAAAGACGCGAAGCGGGTTTATCTGTTCGGCAAGTACACTGGGGATAGCCGCTTTAGCGGCGCAAGGGGGTGTAGCCCCCTTGACGGAGCGAAGCGACGAAACCTCTCGGACGGCGGCTTTCTGCTGTCAGAGAGGAAGCCTCGCAGAGCGCACGATACATGGTCGCCAGACTATGTATAGAAGTGCGCCCTTTAGTTCCTAAAGGGTTTTGCATCTTCTCAACAAACGGGAATCTGGACTATAACTGAATCCAATAACGTAGCTCAATATGTCCATCTTCTTCAACTTCATTTTCTAATACACCACCATTATTGATTATTGATTTCGCTGAACCTATGTTATTTTTGTCGCAAGTCATCAAAACCCTCTTAATGCCAAGTTTTTTACATTCTTCTAATGCTAAAGCAATCATTGCTGTCGCATAACCTTTTCGTCTTTCACTGGGTCTGACGCCATCTCCTATATGCCCGCCAGTTTTTAATAGTTCATCATTTAAATAATGACGGATATTAACAGCTCCTACAAATATATTTCTGTCCTTATCAAGACAAAACAAAGTCGTATCAGGAACCCAACCATTCTCTTCCTTTTTCCCTGTATCAAGGCTTTCTATGTAACACTCTAAATCATGAAAATCATTAGCCCATATTTTCCATGGAGACATATTGGTATGATTTTCTATGATATCATTCTTCCACTCCGTCAGCATTTCAAATAACTGTTCTCTATATTCGGTGGTTAATCTTATCAGTTCAATATTCATTGATCTCTCCTTCAAAAGCCCGATTTGTCAAACAGTCACCTACTCGACACTGAACATTATACCACCCAAATGTGAAGAAATCTATCACTCTTTAGGCACGTTTATCAAAATCTTTTCCTTAAATCTCTGTGTATATCGAATAGAAAACGCCCCGGCGATTTTGTCCTCGTCCAGAGCGTTCCTATCCGCTGTCCCGGCTCGTCTTTGTCAATCGTAGACAGGCTCAAACTTCACAATCTCGTCTGCCTGCGCCCGGCAAGCGTTCATTAGTCCCACCCATGCAAGTTTATATCATATAAGATACTGTTATCACAGCAATGTACTACATAACAGGGTGAAGTTTTTCCGGTAAAACACCTTGTTATACAATCATGTGCGCGAAAAACGATCCGCCTGCGCGGGCAGGGCCGATACCTTCCTCTTGCAAGTGTATTTCCCCGCGCCCGTGCGCATACTAGCGGGGGAGGGGAGGCCTTTGCCAGACCGGTTTGACAGGTGGGAGGCGCTGTGCCTGTTTTGCCTTGGCGGCGGCGGGTATTGCTGCGTCGAGGCGGCGTGGCGCGGCTTTACCCATTGGACGATGTTCCTGGTGGGCGGCGCCGCGCTGTGCTGGCTCGCCTTTCTGGAACGCCGCCCCGGCGCGCGCCTGTGGGCGGCGGCGCTGCTGGGCGCCGGCGGCGTCACGGCGCTGGAGCTGCTGGCGGGGGTGTTCTGCACCGGCGTGCTGCACCGCCGCGTGTGGGACTACCGCGCCGAATGGGGCGACCTGTACGGTTATATCTGCCCCAAATACAGCCTGCTGTGGCTGGCGCTGTGCGCCTGGGTGCTGGCGGCCCTGCGCGGCGCGCGCCGCGCGGCACACCGCACATAAAAGCCGGCTTATCGTACCCAAAAACCGGGGAAGCGGGCATACAGTCCTTTTTATCGGCCTTTCGGCCGCCTATACTGGTATCAGAAGGAAACAACACCCTGATACAGGAAAGGCGGTCGTTTTGTTATGAAAGAGAGCATCCGGTACGTGGGCGGCCATGTGGAAGTGTACGCCGAAAACGGGGAGTTTTTGTTCTCGGCCGATACCCTGGCCGAGGCCTGGCGGGAGCTTGCGGCGGCGTAACGCCCCGCCCCGCGCCGCGCACCCCCCAAGGGCCGCTGCATTTTTACAGCGCGCCCTTGTTTTTTTGCCGCAAAACAGGTATGCTACTGTGTGTAAGCCGTTTTCGAGAGGAGAGGGACCCATGCAAAAGCTCATCACCTTTACCGTGCCCTGCTACAACTCCGCCGCTTATATGGACCGCTGCATCGAGACGCTGCTCCCCGCCGGCGAGGAGGCCGAGATCCTGCTGGTGGACGACGGCTCCACCGATGACACCGGCGCCATCGCCGACGGCTATGCCGCGCGCTACCCGGGCATCGTGCGCGCCATCCATCAGGAGAACGGCGGCCACGGCGAGGGTGTCAACCAGGGCATCCGCAACGCCACGGGGCTCTATTTCAAGGTCGTCGATTCCGACGACTGGCTCGATACCGGCGCCCTTGCCCAGGTGATGGAAAAGCTGCGCGCCTTTGCCGCCGCGGCCGCCGCGGGCGAGCCCCCGCTCGACCTGCTCATGTGCAACTACGTCTATGAGCACGTGGCCGACGGCACCCGCCACGCCATCGGCTACCGCGGCATCCTGCCGCGGGACCGGGTGTTCGGCTGGCAGGACATCGGCGTCTTCCCGCCCAGCCAGAACATTTTGATGCACAGCGTCATCTACCGCACGCAGGTCCTGCGGGACTGCGGGCTGGAGCTGCCCAAACACACCTTTTACGTCGACAACATCTTTGTCTACCAGCCGCTGCCCGCCGTCAAGACCATCTACTATATGCCGCTCGACCTGTACCGCTATTTTATCGGCCGGCAGGACCAGAGCGTCAACGAGCAGGTCATGATGCGCCGCGTGGACCAGCAGGTGCGGGTGGTGCGCATCATGATGAAGGCGGTGGACGTGTACGCCCTGCCGCCGGAGCAGAAAAAGCTGCGCGGGTATATGCTCAACTATTTTTCCATGATGATGGCCATCGCCAGCATCTTCCTCGCTATGGACGGCAGCGAGGCGGCGCTGCAAAAGCGCAAGGCCCTCTGGGCCGAGCTGCGCGCCTATGACCCGCGGTTGTACCGCCGCTGCGTGTTTTCGGTGGCGGGCGTGTGTTACCTGCCCGGCAAGAGCGGCCGCGCCATCAGCCTGGCCGGCTACCGCGCCGCGCAAAAGATCTTTAAATTCAACTGAGCCATGTATAAAACGATTCTGTTTGATCTGGACGGCACCCTCACCGACCCGGGACAGGGCATCACCAACTCGGTGGCGTATGCGCTGCAAAAGATGGGCCGCCCGGTCCCCGCGCGGGAGGAGCTGTACCGCTACATCGGCCCGCCGCTGGTGCCCAGCTTCCAAACCTATGCCGGCATGACCGAAGCTGAGGCCCGCCGGGCGCTCGGCTTTTACCGGGAATATTTCGCCCCCAGGGGCATTTTCGAGAACGCCGTCTACCCCGGCATCCCCGCACTGCTCAAGGCCCTCGCCGCGGCGGGGCGGCAGGTGGTGCTGGCCACCTCCAAGCCCGAACCGTTTGCCAGGCAGATCCTCGCGCACTTTGGCCTTGCGGGGTATTTTGCGTTCGTCGCCGGCTCCACACTGGAGGAGACGCGCACCGAAAAGCGCGAGGTCATCGCGTGGGCGCTGCAAAATACCGGCGCCGCCGCGGCCGGAACCGTCATGGTGGGGGACCGCGCCTACGATGTCGCCGGCGCCGCCGCGAACGGCATCCCCTGCATCGGGGTGCTGTTCGGCTACGGCAGCGCCGAAGAGCTGCGCGCCGCCGGGGCCGCGGCCCTTGCGGCGGATACCGCGCAGCTCGGCGAACTGCTGCTGGGGCCGGGCGCTTACAGGCCGTAATCCTCCAAGCGGCGCTGCAACTCGCTTTCGCTGCGCACCGCCACGCCGCCCTGCAGGGCCAGCACGTCGTTTTCCGGCAGCAGGCGGGTGTAGATGTCATACTCCGCCAGCGGGCCGGTGCCGTCGGCGTTGTACAGCGCCAGCTTGCCGCCGTTGTCCTTGAGCAGATAGGCCGGCGGTTCCGCCCGCGGCTGCTGCCCAAGCAGGAACCACACGCAGGCCGCCGCCACGCACAGCGCCGCCAGCCCGGCCAGCAGCGCGTAATACAGCCGCCATCCGGCGGGCATTTTCTTCTCCATTGCCGTCCCCTGCCTTTGCCTTGCACATCGGCGGCGTGCCGCCGTACCGTTAGTATGCCCGCGCCGGCGGCGCCCCAACCCTGCGCTTGTAAAAAGTTGTGAATTTTGGGCCAAACTCTGTACATTCGCCGGCGGTTTGTGTTATACTTACAAAGTATGGCATGGCCGCCGCGCGTCGCACCGCGCGCAGGCACGGCCGGCCCCAAGGCGATATCCCCAAAGGAGGCGGTCCCCATCGACGCCCGCAAAACTCCCCAAAACGGCCCCGACGCGCCGCAGGGCGGCACCCCGGCCCCGGCCGAAGGCACCGCCGGCGCCGCGCCCGCAAAGCGCCGCAAAAAGAAGAAAAAGAAGCGCCGCAACATCTTCCTCATGCTGCTGCGCGGCATTTTTACCCTCATCGGGTGCGTGATCTGCCTGTGCGTCATGGCGGCCAGCGTGGGCGCCGTGCTGCTGTCGATGTATGTGGTGCAGGTCACCGCCGGCGACGAGGAGACCCTTGACCTTGACAGCCTGGAGCTTGCCCAGACCAGCATCATCTACGACATCAACGGCGACCAGTACGCCACCCTCACCGGTGACAACAACCGCATCTGGAAGGACATCAGCGAGATGCCCAAAAACCTCCAGAACGCCGTCGTCGCCATCGAGGACAAGGATTTTTATCAGGAAACGCTCGGCATCAACATCAAGCGCAACATCGCCGCCGCCCTCAATGAGTTCACCAACAACCGGCTGCTCGGCTCCCAGCAGGGCGCTTCCACGCTGGAGCAGCAGCTCATCAAAAACCTGACCCATGACGACCAGAAGGACATCATGCGCAAGGTGCGCGAGATCTTCCGCGCCATGGGCGTGGCCCGCCGCTACAGCAAGGAGACGGTGCTGGAGGCTTACCTCAACACCATCCCGCTCACCGGCACCATCAACGGCATGGAGGTCGGCGCCAACGAGTATTTCGGCAAGACCGTCTCGGAGCTGACGCTGGCCGAGTGCGCCACCCTTGCCTCTATTACCAAAAACCCCACCCGCTACCACCCCTACACCAACCCCGAAAACCTCAAGCAGCGCCGCGATTATATCCTGAGCCTCATGCGCAACCAGGGCATGATCACCGAGGCGGAATGCGCGGCCGCCCAGGCCGAGCCCGTCACGCTGGTCGAGGCCAACAGCCAGAGCGAGACCGTCACCCGCACCTCCCGCAACTCCTGGTTCACCGACGCTTTGTATGAGGATCTGATGACCGCCTTGCAGGAGGTCCGCGGCCTGACCCCGCAGGAGGCCCGCGGCGAGATCTTCTCCGGCGGCCTGCGCATCGAATCCACCGTCGACCCCTATATCCAGGAGACCATCGAGCAGCTGGCCTACAACGAGGACGATGAATTCTTCCCCGCCTACCGCCATCAGGAGGAGGTCGAAACCGAGATCCCCGTCGACGCCGAGATCACCTATGACGAGGACGGCCTGCCCCTGAACCCCGACGGCAGCAGCATCTTCGCCGAGGAGGACGTCCCCGTCTATACCGACAACGCCGAGACCGAGCTGCGCACCGGCAAGAGCAAGGACGGCGAGACCGTCGTCTTTTATGAGTGGGTGCGCACCCAGATGGCCGCCGCCGTGCTGGACTATGACGGCAACATCCTTGCCATCGTGGGCGGCTTGGGCGAAAAGAAATACGACCGCGGCACCAACCGCGCCACCATCCCGCACCAGACGGGCTCCACCATGAAACCCATCGGCGCCTACTGCCGCGCCATCGACAACCGTATCCTGCACTATTCCAGCCCCATCACCGATTCCCCCCTCTACACCAAAGAGGAGCACAAGGTGCTGGATACCGACCGCTGCCGCCGCCTTGGCCTGCCGCTGGACCCCTACGCCGCCGTCAACCAGGCGCGGGACGATGTCTGGCGTGACTGGCCGCAAAACTACGGCGGTGCCGGCGGCAACGGCAGCATTATGCTGCTGTACGACGGGCTGCGCCGCTCCTACAACACCATCGCGGTGCAGGTGGGCAATATGCTCGGCGCCGAGGACCTGTTCACCTTCACCCACGATACGCTCAACTGCACCTACCTTTCGGCCGAGCATGATATGGATCTTGCGCCCATCGTGCTGGGCGCCCAGTACCAGGGCCTGACGGTGGTGCAGCTGGCGGGCGCGTATTCCATCTTCTATGACGGCAGCTTCACCACCCCGCACTACTTCACCCGCGTGTATGACTCCAACGACAACCTCATCCTGGACAACACCCGCCGTGTGACCACCACCCAGGCCATCCGCCCCGATACCGCCACCATCATGAACCGGCTGCTGTACAACGTCATCAACACCAGCGCCGGCACGGCCTCCGGCATGGCGCCCGACCTTGAAAACGGCCTCGAGGCCGTCGGCAAGACCGGCACCACCAGCGACGATAAGGACTATACGTTCGCCGCGCTCACGCCGTACTATGTCACCGCCGTGTGGTGGGGCTACGACAAGCCGGCCGATATGCGCGCCAACGGCGCCACCAACGGCCGCCCGACCCAGCGCTTCTGGAAAACGCTGATGGAGGAGATCGAAAAGGATCTCGAATATAAAGAGTTCCCCATGGCCGAAAACGTCGTCCAGCGGCATTTCGATACCAGCACCGGCCGTATCATCAGCAGCGGCGGCGCCATCGGCTATTATACCGAGGACAATATGGAGGACACCTACGCCGGCGGGGGTACGGCCGGCGCGGGCGGCAACCCTTATGACATCAATTCCAGTGACCCGAACGAGCGGTACCTGGCCGCGCTGTGGATCCAAAGCCACGGCGGCTGATGCCGATGCCCCCTGCCTGTGCCCCGCGCGGCCGCCGCTGCGCGGGGCGCTTTCTGCGGCCAAAAAAAATCGACAGCCCGCGCGCGCCGCTGTGCATCTTGCCAAAAAATGAAAACCGGGGCAAAAACGCTTGCGCAGACCGCAGCGCCGTGCTATGATGATTCTCGTTCAAGAACAACTGTTTGCGGGAGGGATACAACCTATGCCGGAACGCCGCTTTTTGCTGGTGGATGCCGCCGCCCTGCCGGAGGTGTTCACCAAGGTGCTGGCCGCCAAGGCGCTGCTGGCGTCGGGGCAGGCGGGCAGCATCTCCGCCGCCGCCGGGCAGGTGGGCATCTCCCGCAGTGCCTACTATAAATACAAGGATGTCGTCTTTGACGCCGAGGTCGGGCAGGAGACCCTGACCCTTGCCGTCACCCTGCTGGACCGCACGGGCGCTTTGCAAAAGCTGCTCATGGGCATCTCGGCGGCGGGGGCGTCGGTGGTCACCATCACGCAGTCCCGCCCGGCCAACGGCACGGCGCAGGTCGAGGTGACGGTGCGCACCGGCACATTGCAGATGACGGTGGAGGAGATGCTCCGCCGCCTTGCGCGGGACCCGGACGTCGTTGAGGTGCGCCGCGGCTGAAGGCGCGCCCGCATACAGGAAAAAGGGGGAACGATATGGCCAAGATCGCCATTTTGGGCTTTGGCACCGTGGGCAGCGGTGTGCTGGAGGTGTGCCGCTGCAACGCGGCGGCCATCGCGCGCCGCGCCGGGCAGCCGGTGGAGGTCAAATACATCCTGGACGTGCGGGATTTTTCCGCCACGCCGGACGCCGCGCTCTTTGTGCGGGATCTGGATACCATCCTGGCTGACCCCGAGGTCACCGTCGTGGTCGAGACCATCGGCGGCACCCGCTTTGCCTACCCCTATGTGCGCCGCTGCCTGGAGAGCGGGCGCAGCGTGTGCACCTCTAACAAGGAGATGGTCGCCACCTATGGCGCCGAGCTGCTGGCCCTGGCCAGGCAGCATGACGTCGCCTTCCTGTTCGAGGCGAGCGTGGGC
The DNA here is from genome assembly GCA_947629015.1 of uncultured Gemmiger sp. Classification (GTDB taxonomy): domain Bacteria; phylum Bacillota; class Clostridia; order Oscillospirales; family Ruminococcaceae; genus Gemmiger. Next base: position 58,791 of record CANRCB010000006.1, on the reverse strand, counting down.
GGCGGCACGCCCATCATCACGCCGATGCACCAGTGCCTTGCCGCCAACCACATCCACGCCGTGCAGGGCATCGTCAACGGCACCACCAACTTCATGCTCACCAAGATGAAGGCCGAGGGCATGGGCTTTGACGCCGCGCTCAAGATCGCGCAGGAGCTCGGCTACGCCGAGACCAAGGACCCCGGCGACGATGTCGACGGGCGCGACGCCGGCCGCAAGATCGCCATTTTGGGTTCGCTGGCCTGCGGGCGCCACCTTTACCCCGAAAACATCCCCACCCGCGGCATCCGCGATGTGACCGCCGCCGATATGAAAGCCGCGGCCAGCCTGGGCTGCGCCGTCAAGCTCATCGCATGGTATCAGGAGGGCCCGCAGGGCCCCGCCGCCGGGGTGGAGCCCATGCTCGTGCCGGAGGGCAACCAGCTTGCCGGCGTCAACGATGTGTTTAACGCCGTGCTCATGCAGGGCGATATGCTGGGCGACGTGGTGTTCTACGGCAAGGGCGCGGGCAAGCTGCCCACCGCCAGCGCCGTCGTGGCCGATGTGGTCGACGCGCTCAAAAACGGCGTGCGCATCCATGACAGCCTGTTCTGGGCCCCGTCGGAGCGGCGCCCCGGCCTTCTCGCGGACCCCATGTGCTGCGCGCGCTACCTGCGCGTGCAGGGCCTGGGCGGCGCCATGCTGGCCCAGCTGGCCGGCGCGGGGGCGACGCTCGTCTTTGAGGACAGCGCCGAAAACACCGCCGCCGTCCTCACCCCGCCGCTGGACGCCGCCGCCACCGACGCGCTGGTGCAAAAGGCCGCCCTGCTGGGCGGGCGCGCGGCGCTTGTGCTCAAGCGGCTTGCGGAATAAAGCGCCGCACACCAAAAAGGAGGCAGGGCATACAATGGCATGGAAGACCGTCCGCGTCAGTGTCCCGGCGACCAGCGCCAACGTCGGTGCCGGGTTCGATTCACTGGGCCTCGCGCTGTCGATGCACAACGTCTACACCTTTTCCGCCAGCGATACGGTGCGCATCTTCTCCACCGACGGCACCCGCATCCCCACCGGGCCCAACAACCTCGTCTACCGCAGCGCCCGCGCCGTGTATGACCAGCTGGGCCTCATGCTCAAGGGGCTGCGCATCACCCAGTCCAACACCATCCCCATGGCAAGGGGCCTCGGCTCCAGTTCGGCGTGTATCGTGGCGGGCATCCTGGGCGCCAACGCCCTTTTGGGCGACAAGCTCACCCCGCGGCAGATGCTCACCCTGGCCACCGCCATCGAGGGCCACCCCGACAACGTCGCCCCGGCGCTGCTGGGCGGCTTTGTGACGAGCGTCTACGACGAGGGCCAGGTCTACACCGTCAAAAAGGACATCGACGCGGAGCTTGCCTTCGCGGCCTTCGTGCCGGATTTCCGGCTCCTCACCGCCAAGGCGCGCGCGGCGCTGCCGCAGATGGTCGCCCATAAGGACGCCGTGTACAACCTGTCCCGCGCGGCACTGGCCACCGCCGCCTTCTGCGATGGGGACTATGCTTTGCTCGATGTCGCCACCAAGGACGCGCTGCACCAGCAATACCGCCTGCCGCTCATCGAGGGCGGCGACGAGGTGATGGAGCTCGCGCAGGATTTGGGCGCGCTGGGCGTGTACATTTCCGGCGCCGGGCCTACCATCATGGCCGTCGTCCACAAGGACGATACCGCCTTTTTTGACCGCGCGGGCCAGGCCCTTGCCACCGGCAGCGAGCGGCTGCGCCGCTTCGCCCTGCACCGCCTCCTGGCCGACAACACCGGCGCGGTGGTGGAACTGGAGCAGGGATAAACGCGGGGGAAGGCCGGCGCAAGGCCCCGGCCGCCCCGCGCGGGGCCGCTTTCAACACCTGAGGCCGCAGCACATCGGCGCGGCAACACACATACTGTTTTGGGGGAGTATTTTTGGCACTCATCGTACAGAAATTCGGCGGCACCTCGGTCAAGGACCGCACCCGCATCTTCAACGTTGCGCGCATCGTGATGGATACCCGCAACGCCGGCAACGATGTGGTGGTGGTCGTCTCGGCACAGGGCGATACCACCGATGACCTCATCGCCAAGGCGGGCGAGATCTCCATCAACCCCTCCCAGCGGGAGATGGATATGCTGCTCGCCACCGGGGAGCAGATCAGCATCTCGCTGCTGGCGATGGCTTTGCAGGAGCTTGGCGTGCCCGCCATCAGCCTGACCGGCTGGCAGGCCGGTTTTGTCACCGACCGCGCCTACACCAAGGCCCGCATCAAGCGCCTGGACACCGAGCGCGTCGAAAGCGAGCTCGCGCGCAACCGCGTGGTGGTGGTGGCGGGGTTCCAGGGCCTCAACCGCAGCGAGGACGTCACCACCCTGGGCCGCGGCGGCAGCGATACCAGCGCCGTGGCGCTGGCCGCCGCCCTGCACGCCGACCGCTGCCAGATCTTTACCGACGTCGAGGGCGTTTTCACCGCCGACCCGCGCAAGATCCGCAAGGCGCGCAAGCTCAAGGAGATCACCTTTGACGAAATGCTGGAGCTTGCCACCTCCGGCGCGCAGGTGCTCAACAACCGCAGTGTGGAACTGGCCAAGAAATACAACGTCGAGCTGGAGGTCATCTCCAGCATCAATCCGGTGCCCGGCACCGTCGTCAAGGAGGAAGCCGATATGGAAGGGATGCTCATCAAGGGCGTTGCCAAAGATACCAACGTTGCCGTCATCTCGATCTTGGGCGTGCCAGATGTGCCCGGTATGTCCTTCAAGGTGTTCAGCCTGCTGGGGCAGCGCAACATCAACGTCGATATCATCCTGCAAAGCTCCGGGCAGGACGGCCATAAGGATCTGATCTTCACCGTCCCGCGCGATGACGGCGACAACGCCGTCTCCATCCTCAACACCAACAGCGCCCGCTTCGGCGGCGGTAAGATCATCCTGCGCAAGAATATCGCCAAGGTGTCCATCGTCGGCGCCGGTATGCAGAGCCACGCCGGCGTGGCCGCCACCATGTTCGAGGCGCTGGCCGCGCAGAACATCAACATCCATATGATCTCGACTTCCGAGATCAAGATCAGCGTCATCATCGACGAAAAGCAGGCCGACCGCGCCGTCGAGGCCATCCACGACGCCTTCATCCACTGAAAACACGCCCGCCGTACCGGGGCCGCCGCACGCCGGCGGCCCCGCTGCCATGCCCGCCCGGCGGGCATGGCAGCGCCCCGGCCTTGCGGCCGGGGCGGGTACGGCGGGTGGTTCAGTTGAGCTCCTTGCCAAAAAAGCCAAGTTCCGGCTTAACGGTGGCCATCAGCGCGTCGAACTGGTCCGGCGTCAGGCTCTGGGCGCCGTCGCTCAAGGCGCGCGCGGGGTCGTTGTGCACCTCGATCATCAGCCCGTCGGCCCCGGCGGCCACCGCCGCCTGCGCCAGGCTCGGCACCATGAAGGCCAGCCCGGAGGCATGGCTCGGATCCACCACCACCGGCAGATGCGTCATCTTTTTCAGCATCGGCACCGCCGCCAGGTCCAGGGTGTTGCGCATACTCGTCTCAAAGGTGCGGATGCCGCGCTCACACAGCACGACGTTGGGGTTGCCCTCGGCCATGATGTACTCGGCGCTCATCACCAGCTCCTCCAGCGTGGAGGAAAGCCCGCGCTTGAGCAGCACCGGCACGTCCAGCTGCCCCACGGCCTTGAGCAGCTCAAAGTTCTGCATATTGCGCGCGCCGATCTGGATCATATCCACCCCGGCCTCCAAAAACAGGGGGATGTGCTCGTTGTTCATCAGCTCCGTCACCAGCGGTTGGCCGGTCACGGCGCGGGCCTTGCGCAAAAGGGCCAGCCCTTCGGCCCGCAGCCCCTGGAAGGAATAGGGGCTTGTGCGCGGTTTGAACGCCCCGCCGCGCAAAACGCTCGCCCCGGCCGCCTGCACGCGGCGCGCCACCAGCGTGATCTGCTCCTCGCTTTCCACGCTGCACGGGCCGGCCATCACGGCAAAATGCCCGCCGCCGATCCTGACCTTGCCGCCCAGCTCCACCACCGTGTCCTCGGGGTGGAACTTGCGGTTGGCCTTTTTGTACGGTTCACTCACGCGGCGGCAGCTTTCCACCACCGGGTTCGCCATCACCCAGCTGATGGCCACCGCCTTGGTATCGCCGATCAACCCCAGGATGTGGGTATCGCTGCCCACACTGTCGTTGATCTGCAGGCCCATGGCCTCCAGCTCCCGGCAGAACGCGCGCACCTTGTCCTGCGGCGCATGGGGTTTGAGCACAATGATCATGTCTTTCTTCATCCTTTCCCGGCCGGGCCTTACGGCGGCCAACAGGCAACAGTCTAGCACTTTAGCACGCTAAAGTCAAGGCCCCGGACGCCCCTTGGTTGACAGGCTGTGGTACAATAAAAGTGACATCCCACGCCAAAGGGGGCCCGCCCATGCCCGGCAAAACCGAACTCCGCCTTGACCGCGCTTTGTGCGCGCGCACGGGCCTGCCGCGCTCCGCGGCGCGCAGGGCCATCGCCGACGGGCGTGTGCAGGTGTCGGGTGCGGTGTGTAAAAAGGCCGATGCCAAGGTGGCGCCCGACGCCCCGCTCACGCTGGACGGGCGCGCGCTGGCCGCCGCGCCGCAAAATGTTTACCTCATGCTCAACAAGCCCGCGGGGCTGCTCTGCGTCAGCCGTGACGCGCACGCCGAAACGGTGGCCGGCCTTGTGGCGGAGGCGTACCCGCGCCGGGCGCTGTTCCCGGCCGGCCGGCTGGACAAAACCAGCACCGGCCTTGTGCTGCTGACCGATGACGGCCCCCTGGCCCACGCGCTGCTGGCCCCCGGCCGCCATGTGCCCAAGGTGTATCTCGTCGGGCTGGACACGCCCTTTACGCCGCAGATGCAGGCGGGGTTTGCCGCCGGCGTCACGCTGGCGGACGGCACCCGCCTTGCCCCCGCCGAGGCCGCGCCGATGCCGGACGGGCGCGTGCGCGTCGTGCTGCGGCAGGGCGTCTACCACCAGATCAAGCGGATGTTCGGCGTGTACGGCGCGGGGGTCGATACGCTGCACCGCGTCGCCATCGGCCCGCTCACGCTGGACCCGGCCCTTGGCCCCGGCCAGTGGCGCGCGCTGACCGACGCCGAGCTTGCGGCGCTGCGCGGCGGTTCCGGTGTGGAAAGTGGAAAGTGAAAAGTGGAGCTGCGGTATGCCGCTGCGCGGCGGGTTTTAAAAATGTTCCGTTCCACTTTCCAAACTCCACTCTCCACTCTCCACTTTCCACTCTCCACTTTCTAGAAAGAGGTCCCAGGATGCTGCAGATTCAATTGCCCTCCACGGTACAGGCGCTGCTGGCCGCCCTGCAGGCGGCCGGCTGCAGCGCGTATGTGGTGGGCGGCTGCGTGCGGGACAGCCTTCTCGGCCGCGCCCCCGGCGACTGGGATCTGTGCACCGCGGCCACGCCGGAGCAGGTCAAGGCGGTGTTCGCCGGGGACCGGCTGCTCCTCGCCGGCGAAAAGCACGGCACCGTGGCGGTGCTGCGCGGCGGCAAAGCCTACGAGATCACCACCTTCCGCCTTGACGGTGCCTATGGCGACAACCGCCGCCCCGACCGTGTCGAATTTGTGCCCGACGTGCGCCTTGACCTGGCCCGGCGGGATTTTACCGTCAACGCCATGGCGTATTCCCCCGCCGAGGGCCTCATCGACGCCTTTGGCGGGAGGCAGGACCTGGCCGCCGGCATCATCCGCTGCGTCGGCGATGCCAGGGAACGCTTTGGCGAGGACGCGCTGCGCATCCTGCGCGCCGTGCGCTTCGCCGCCCAGCTGGACTTCACGGTGGAAAACGCCACCGCCGCGGCGGCGCTCACGCTGCGGGATACCTTGCAAAACATCGCGGCCGAACGCCTTTTTGCCGAGCTGGACAAGCTGCTCGCCGGGCCGGCCGCCGGGCGGGCGCTCGCGCAGTACGGCGGCATCCTAGCCGGCGCCATCCCCGAGATCTCGCCGTGCATCGGCTGCACGCAGGGGCGGGGGCACATCGGGGACGTGTGGCAGCACACGGCGGCGGCCGTCGGCGCCGTGTGCTGCCTGCCCGGCGCCGCGCTCCCACCGCGGCAGGAACAGCTGCTGCGCTGGACGCTGCTCCTGCACGATATGGCCAAGCCCCGCTGCCGCACCGTCGACAAGGACGGCCGCATCCGCTTCCACGGCCACAACCGGCGCGGCGCCAGGCTGGCCGGGGCGGTGCTCCGGCGGCTGCGCACGCCGGCTTACCTGTTTGAGGGCGTGCCCGAGCTCATCGCCATACACGACGCCCCCCTGCCGGAGGACCCGCCCGCCGTGCTGCGCCTGCTCGCCCAATACGGGCCGGAAAAGCTGGCGCTGCTGTGCCGGGTCAAGCTGGCGGACCTGGCCGCCCACGCCGACACCCCCGCCACCCGCGCCCGGCGGGAGGAGGTGCTGCGCTTTGCCGCGCAGCTGGAGGGGTTGCGCGGCGCGTGCTACACCGTGCGCCGGCTGCGCGTGAACGGCGCCGACGCCCAGGCCGCGGGCATCCCGGCCGGGCCGGCGGTGGGGCAGGCGCTCCACACACTGCTGGAGCGGGTCATGGACGAGGCGCTGCCCAACGAGCGCGGCGCTTTGCTGGCGGCGCTGCAAGAAATCTCGCAAAAACCGCCCCCACGGTTGAAAACCCGGTGAGAGTGTGGTATACTAACCACTGTATGAGCAAATCTTCATAGGGGTGAAACCATGTCCGGACATAGCAAGTGGAACAACATCAAGCGCAAAAAGGAAAAGACCGACGGCGCCCGCGCCAAGATTTTTACCAAGATCGGGCGGGAGATCAGCGTCGCGGTGCGTGAGGGCGGCGGGGATCCTGCCTCCAACGGCAAGCTGGCGGCGCTCATCTCCAAGGCCAAGGCCAACAACGTCCCCAATGACAACATCCAGCGCATCATCAAGCGCGCCGAGGGCGGCGACAAGACGGAATATGAGGCCATCACCTACGAGGGCTACGGCCCCGGCGGCATCGCCGTCATGGTCGAGACGCTCACCGACAACCGCAACCGCACCGCCGCCAACCTGCGCCATTACTTTGACAAGTTCGGCGGCAACCTTGGCCAGATGGGCTGCGTGGGCTTCATGTTCACCCAGAAGGGCGTCATCGTCGTCGACCTTGAGGACAAGGATCCCGACGAGCTGATGATGGACGCCCTCGACGCCGGCGCCGAGGATTTTGACGCCGGGGAGGACGCCGCCGAGGTGACCACCAGCCCTGACGCCTTCGCCGCCGTGTGCGAAGCGCTGGAGGGCAAGGGCTACACCTTTATCTCGGCCGACGTGGCGATGGTGCCTTCCACCACCACCACGCTGACCGACCCCGACCAGATGGCCAACATGGCCAAGCTGCTGGACGCCCTGGACGACGACGACGATGTGCAGAACGCCTGGCACACCCTGGAAAACGAGGACGACCTTGACCGCTGAGCGGCTTTTTTGAAACCATTGGGCAGGGGTACGCGCCCAGCGCGGCCCCTGCTTTGTGTGCGGCGCCGCCGCGCATCCCAATACGGGGGAAGGGGGGACACAGCCATGGCCGGCATCATCTGCCCGTACTGTTTGCAGCCGCTGCCCGCGCCGCCGGGGCAGGAATGCCCGCACTGCGGCCGGGACCTGCGCAACCGCAACCCGGAAGGCGCGCTGCCCCTCGGCACGCTTTTGGACGGCCGTTACACCGTGGGGGAGTACCTGTTCTCCGACGGTGACGGGCTGTGCTACCAGGGCGTTGAGAACGCGCAGCGCAGTTTTGTGCGCATCAAGGAGTTTTTCCCCGTCACGCTGTGCAACGGCCGCGGGCGGGACGGCGGCCTGCTGCCCATCCCCGGGCGGGAGGTGCTGTTCAAGACCAGCCTGATGGATTTCAAGGACCTGTATGAGGACCTCAAGGCCATCACCCCCGGCGAGGGGCTTTCCACCATTTTGGACGTGTGGGAGGAAAACAACACCGTCTACGCCGTGGAGGAAAGCTACAAGGGCATGACCCTCACCCACTACCTTTCGCTGCGCCCGCGCCCCATGGCCCCCACCGAAGCGTGCGAGATGCTGCGCCCCGTGATGGCGGGCGTGGCGGCCATGCACAAGGCGGGGCTTATCCACCGCGGCATCTGCCCGGACAACATCCTGCTCCCGCTGGACGGCGACGCCCGCCTGACCGGCTACGGCACCCTGGCCCTGCGCACCCACGGCAGCGAGCTCAAAAGCCAGCTTTACGGCGGGTACGCCGCGCCGGAGCAGTATTCGGCCGCCGAGTTTTCCGGCACCTACACCGACGTGTACGCGCTGGCGGCGGTCATCTACCGCATGGTCACCAACCAAAAGCCGGTCCCGGCCCGCCAGCGCCGGAACCGTGACAGCATGGAGGCCGCCCACAGCCTGGAATCCGGCGTGCCGGCGTATTTTTCCCGCGTGCTGGCCTGCGCGCTGCGCCTGGACAGCGCCAAGCGTATGCAGACGGTGCAGGAACTTTCCTCGGCATTGGATGACCCCGGCGTCGCCAGCGCCATGTTTGACCGCGGCGACAACCAGATCAGCACCGCCAAGCTGATGGGCATCTGGCTGGTGGTCATCTTTGTGCTGGCGGCCCTGCTGCTGTGGGCACTGCTTGCGGGCGGCGGGGGCAGCGCCGCGCCGCAGCCGGCCGGGACCGCCGCCCCGGCGGTGGGCGGCAGCGCCGCGCCGGCGCCGGACGCCGGCCTTGTGCCGGATCTTGTCGGCAAAAACTACCGGCAGGATATCGAGGGCAGTGACCTGTACACCGCCTACCGCATCACCCTTGTGGAGGAATACAGCGCCGATGTGCCCGAGGGCTGCGTCATCCGGCAGGACCCCGCCGCCTTCAGCGCCTGGCAGCAGGACCAGACGCTGGAGCTGGTGCTCAGCCTGGGCCCGCCCAAGGTGGAGATGCCGGTGGTGCTGGGCCTGCACGAGACCGACGCCACCAAAAAGCTGGACGAGGCAGGCATCCCCTACGAGCTTGTGTATGAGGATGTCGGCAACGCGAACCAGCCCTTTGACGGGGATTTCATCGGCCAGGTGGTCACGTGCAGCGTCAAGGCCGGCACCGAGATCGACCCCACCAAAACGACGGTGGTGCTCGCCATCGCCGGGCAGTAGAAGGCCGCAAAATGGCTGCGGGACAGCCAAAAAGTATGCTTTTAAATCTATCGGCCTCGGCGGGCATGAACCGACGAGGCCGATACCTCTAGAGCAAAAAATACCGTGCAAGTCGCCTGAAAGGCATGCGCACGGTATTTTTTGCGACGGGGTGTGTCCAAGAGAGGGGTGCAGGCGGACTGGCGCAGCCAGCAAAGCCGAACCCCTCTTTTGTTTTGCAGCGCGCCGCCGTGCCAAAGCACGGCGGCGCGTTTGTGGTGTTGTGCAAAAGCGGCTCAATCGCTCACATAGGGCATGAGCGCCATGGTGCGGGCCCGCTTGATGGCCACCGTCAGCTCGCGCTGATGGAAGGCGCAGGTGCCGGTCACACGGCGGGGGATGATCTTGGCGCGCTCGCTCACATACTTGCGCAGGCGGGGCAGATCCTTATAGTCGATGTGTTTGATGCGGTCCACACAGAAGCTGCAGACCTTTTTGCGGCCGCGGTGCATGGGCCGGCCGGAACGATCCATAGGCATGGCAAAAAACCTCCTTTAAGACAGGATGAAAGAAAAATCACATCAGAAGGGCAGGTCGCCCTCATCCTCGATGAGCGCAAAGTCGTCGTTGCTGCCGGCGGAATAGCTGGCGGCCGGGGCCTGCTGCTCAATGGGGCGGGGGGTATACTCCTGCGCGGGGGCGGGCGCGTATTCCTGCGCGGGGGTATAGCTGCGCGCGGGCGCACCCTGGTTGGGGTTCGCGTTCTGGTTGCGCGGGCCGGCAAAGTTCACATTGTTGGCCACGATCTCGAACGCGGTGCGGTTGTTGCCGTTTTTGTCCTGGTAGTTGCGGGTCTGGATACGGCCGTCCACGGCGATCAGGCTGCCCTTGGTAAAGTAGCGGCAGATGAACTCCGCCGTGCGCTCCCAGGCGACGATGTCGATAAAATCGGCCTGGCTCTGGCCGTCGGGGCCTTTGCGGTTGCGGTCGCACGCGATGCGGAAGGTCGCAACGCTGCGGCCGGTGGTCGTCTGGCGCAACTGCGGGTCGGCCACAAGGCGGCCCATGATAGCAACAACATTCAGCATTGGTCTAAACTCCTCTTAGTCTTCGGGCTCTGCCACAACGATGCTGCGCAAAACCCCTTCGGTGATGCCGTAGATACGCTCCAGCTCCGCCGGGAATTCCGGCCCGCTGGTGAACTTGATCACCGTATACATGCCTTCGGTCTCGTCCTCGATGGGGTAGGCAAGGCGCCGTTTGCCCCAATCGTCGACAGAATCGATGGTCCCGTTCGCCTCGATGAGAGCCTTGAACTTCTCCACCAAAGCGTTGGCCTCTTCCCCTTCGGGCAGGACCTTGGTGACCAGCATGGTTTCGTACTTGGCCATGGTTCTGTACACCTCCTTTTGGACATATGGCCCCGCCTCTTGCGGGCGGAGCAAGGAAAGCTATCCCATTCGGGAAAATAGCAATTTATTATAACAAGCGCGGGCGGGCTTGTCAAGCCCGCCCGCGCCAAAGCTGCGTGAATGTCGGGATATCCCGCGCCAACGTCGGCGCTCATTCCGCCCGCAGGCCCACGCTTTGGGCAAACCGCAGGAAGGCCGCCTGCCCGGCCGCGTCCTGCTTAAAGACGCCGGCATCCTCCAGCACATGGCCGAACACCGTGCCGATCTCGGCGCGGATGGCCTGTTCGGCTTCCGCACGCGGCAGGGCCGTGCCGTATTTGGCGATGAGCGTATCGATCCAGTCGGCGTGGACGGCCAGCGGGCTGCCCGCCTCGCGGGCGGTGTTGGGGGCGGTGCCGGTCAGGATATCGGCGATGGCGGCGCTCTGGTCCTTCAAGCGCGCCGGCAGGATGGCAAGGCCCATCACCTCGATGAGGCCGATGTTCTCCTTTTTGATGTTGTGCCACTGCCTGTGCGGGTGGAAGATGCCGTCGGGGTATTCGGCGCTGGTGCGGTTGTTGCGCAACGCCAGATCCAGCACATAGCCGTGAGCGGGGTCATGGTGCAGGATAGGGGTCACGGTGTTGTGCGGGGTGCCGTCCGCCTCGGCGGCCAGGATGCCCACGCTTTCGTCACTGTAGGTGCGCCACGCGGCCAGGATGCTTTCGGCGGCGGCACGCACGGCGCCCGCGTCCTCGCCCGTCAGGCGGATGGTGGACACCGGCCAGTTCAGGATGCCGGCCCGCACGCCCTTCCACTGCGGATGCGTAAGCGCCACGGCCACGCCGGCGCGCTGCATGGGGAACACATACCGCCCGCCCTGGAAATGGCTGTGGCTCAAAATGCTGCCGCCCACGATGGGCAGGTCGGCGTTGGAGCCGCAGGTGTAATGCGGGAACTGCGCGACAAAATCAAAGATCTGCGCAAGGGTTTCGGCGGTCATCTCCATGGGGATGTGCTGCTCATGCAGGATGATGCAATGCTCATGGAAATAGGCGTAGGGGCTGTATTGCAGGTAGAACTGCGTGCCGGCCAGCTCCACCGGGACGATGCGGTGGGTCTGCCGCGCCGGAAAGTTGACGCGCCCGGCGTAGCCGATGTTCTCCTTGCACAGCATACAGGCGGGGTAGCCGCTCTTGGGCTGCAGCCGCTCCAGCGCGATGGTGCGGGGATCCTTCTCGGGCTTGGTCAGGTTGATGGTGATCTCCAGCTCGCCGTAGGGCGTGGCGGTGTTCCACCGGATGTTGCGCGCGATCTGCGCGGTGCGGATGTAGTTGCTGACCACGCACAGGTCATAAAACCAGTCGGTGGCCGCCTGCGGGCCCTTTTTCTCCCGCAGTTTTTTGAACTTTTTGCACACCTCGCGCTCACGCGGCATCAGGGCGCCCATCAGCCGCGCCTCAAAATTCTGGCGCAGCTGCAAGACATCGTTGTCAAACAGCCCTTTTTCCGCCGCGCGGTCCAGCATCGGCTCCAAAATGGCGGTGGGGGTGCCGTCGTCGGGGGTGTCGGGCACGGCGCCCTCATACGGCGCCGCCAGCCCCAGCAGGTCCAGCAGGGTGTTGCGCGCCACGATGGCGTCCAAAGGGCCGACCAGCTTGTGGCGGGCGCCGAAGGCCAGCAGTTTTTCTGCGTCCAACGCCAGCGCGGCGTCCAATTCGGCCAAGCGGCCGGGGGTGGGGGCGGTGCTCATACAAAAAACCTCCTGCGTCAAAGGTGCTTGCTGTATTCCTTCAGCCAGGCGCGGAACCCGGCGCCGATCTCGGGGTGGCGCAGCGCCAGCTCCACCGTGGCCTGCGCGATGCACAGCTTGTTGCCCATGTCATAGTGGGTGCCGATGAAATCCACCGCCGTCATGCCCTTCTCGCGCGCGTAGACGGCCATGGCGTCGGTCAGCTGGTATTCGCCGTTGGCGCCGGTGGGCAGGCTTTCCAGGATCGGGTAGATGTCGGCGTCCAGCAAAACACGCCCCAAAATGGAATAGTTGCTGAACGCCTGCCCCTCTTTCGGCTTTTCGACCATATCGTCCACAAAAAAATCCCGCTCGGCGCCCTCGATGGGGTGGGTCTTCAGGCTGCAATAGCGGCTCACATCCGCCCAGGGCACGGCATTCACGCCCACCACCGGGCGGCCGTACTTCTCATACGCGCGGATGAGCTGGCGGCACACCGGCTCCGGCGCGGAGATGACGTCGTCCCCGTACAGCACCAAAAACGGCTCCGTGCCGGTAAAGGCTTTGGCGCACAGCACCGCGTGGCCCAGGCCCAGCGCCTTTTTCTGGCGCACGAAATAGATGTTGGCCAGGTTCGCGATGCCCAGGCATTCGGCCAGCTGCTTCTCCCTGCCGGGCTTGGCCAGGGCCTCCTCCAGCTCCGGCGCGCGGTCAAAATGGTCCTCGATGATGCTCTTGCCGCGCCCCAGGATGATCAGGATGTCGGTCACGCCGCTCTGCACGGCTTCCTCCACAAGATACTGGATGGCGGGCTTGTCCACAAGGGGCAGCATCTCCTTGGGCATCGCCTTGGTGGCCGGCAGCACGCGGGTGCCCAGCCCCGCGGCGGGGATGACCGCCTTGCGCACAGCGGACGGCTTGCTCATCTTCAACACTCCTTGCCCGGCGGATTTTGTATCCTTACGGCGTCACGCCGTAGAGCAGGGTCTGCACATACGGGCCCAGCAGCGCGGCAAACGCCATCGAGCCCAAAAAGAGCGCCAGCATATACAGTGCCGGTGCCAGCAGGCTGGTGCCGCCGCACAGGGCCAGCGCGTCCGCGCGGTCGGGGCCGTCGGGCACGCGGTCATAGACTTCCCGGATGCGCTTCGCGGCCGATTTCTTGTACAGGTATACCCCCAAAAGGCACATGGCCACCGTCACCGCCCAGCTGGCGATGGCGCACACCTGCGCCAGCATGGCCAAAAAGCCGATGTTCCAGCCGGCGGCGGGCAGCACGCCGGCATCCAGCAGCATCAGCAGCGTGCCGGGCAGCCCCAGCAGCAGCAGCGCGGCGGCATACAAAAGCCCCTCGCGCCACATCTTGCGGTAGAAAAAGTACCCCGGCCCGAACAGCAGCACCGAAAAGCTGACGCCCGTCTTGCGCTTTGTCGCGCTCATGCGGAAAAACTGCATCAGATAATACGGGCTGGAACGCCCCACAAAGCTGGCCCAGTCCCGCGCCTTGATGCCGTCGATGGCGTCGTCGGGGCCGACCTCGCGGCGGTAGATGCCGCCATCCTCCCCGGCGGTGTAGGCGGCCATGCGCACGCCGTCCGGCTGCGCGCCGGCGCGCGACGCGCGGGGCTGCGGCGCCTCTGTGGGCGTTCGGGTATAGATGGGGGCGTTTTGCCGGTCGGCGGCGGTATCCCGGCCCAGCGGCACGCCGCAATGGCTGCAATACGCGGCGCCCGGCTCGTTGTGCGCGCCGCAGTTGGGGCACACGCAGGCGGCGCCGGCGCCCGCGCCGGCGCGGGGCTGCCACTCAAACCCCGCGGCATGCTCCGCCGCGTGCACGCACGCGCCGGCTTTGGCCCAGCAGGCGCGGTGGTAGGGCGTGCCGCACTCGGGGCAGACGACGATGTCGTCCCCTTCTTTGAATTTCTCGCTGCAGACGGGGCATGGTTCCCCTGTAAATCTCATCATGGGTCTCCTCCGGCAATGGTAAAGGCTTAAATTGCCTCATGGCAATATTATAGCGCAGATTTTGATAAAAGCAACGGATTTTCTATGAAAGAACTGTGTCAAACCCCGCGCCCCCTTTACAACCGCCGGGATTTGGACTATACTGGATATCGTAGAAGTTTGCGCCAAACCAGGATAAAAGGGGAACTGTATGATCACCATTGCCGAATTGAAGACCCGGCTGCAGGGGTATGCGGGCGCCGTGCGCGACCTGCGGGACGCGCTTTCCATCGAAGCCAGCGAAAAGCGCGTGGCGGAGCTGGAGCACCGCATGACGATGCCCGGCTTTTACGACGACCCCGAGGCCAGCCAGAAGGTCTATGCCGAATCGAGCGAGCTCAAGGCAAAGCTGGAGCGTTACCGCCGCCTTTCCACCCAGTATGAGGAGGCGGAGCTTTTGCTCGACATGATCGAGGAAGAGAACGACCCCGCCCTGCTCCCCGAAGGCGAGGGTGCGGTGGAGGGCGTCGGCAAGGCGGTGGAGGAGCTGCAGCTGATGACGATGCTCTCGGGCGAGTATGACCATTCCAACGCCATTCTCACCTTCCACGCCGGCACGGGCGGCACCGAAGCGCAGGACTGGGCCGAGATGCTCTACCGCATGTACAGCCGCTGGGCGGCCGCGCACGGCTACGGCGTCGAGGTGCTGGACGTGCTGGACGGCGACGAGGCGGGCATCAAATCTGCCTCGATGATGGTCAAGGGGCAAAACGCCTACGGTATGCTTAAATCGGAGCACGGCGTGCACCGCCTGGTGCGCATCAGCCCCTTTGACGCCAACGCCCGCCGCCAGACGAGCTTTGCCAGCCTGGAGGTCATGCCGGAACTGGACGACAATATCAAGATCGACATCCGCCCCGAGGACGTCGAGATGCAGGTCTACCGCTCCTCCGGCGCGGGCGGGCAGCACATCAACAAGACGAGCTCCGCCGTGCGCCTCATCCACAAGCCCACCGGCATCGTGACCAGCTGCCAGACCCAGCGCAGCCAGCTGCAAAACCGCGAATACGCCATGGAGATGCTCAAGGCAAAGCTCTACCAGATCGCCCTGCAGCAGCATAAAGATAAGATCGAGGACATCAAGGGCGTGCAGAACGAGATCGCGTGGGGGCACCAGATCCGCAGCTATGTGTTCATGCCCTACACCCTCGTCAAGGACCACCGCACCAATTTCGAGAACGGCAACGTGCAGGCCGTCATGGACGGCGACCTGGACGGCTTCATCTACGCCTACCTCAAGGCAAGCTCCCGCGGGGAACTCACCGAAGTGTAAGGCCCGGCCGGCTTTCAGCGCGGCGGCCCCGGAACGATACCGCCCGGGGGCGCCCGCGGCCCAAAGCGTATCCAAAGTGCAAAAGAGGGGAAAACCGCAATGGAATTGCAGATTAACGGCCGGCCGGTCACGGTGGAGTGGGAGCAAAACGCCGCCACCGCCGCCCTGCGGAGGCTTTTGGCGCAGGGGCCGCTCACCGTCACGGCCGAGCCCTACGGCGGGTTCGAGGTCGTGGGCGGCCTTGGCCGCACGCTGCCCGCCGATGACGCGCAGACCACCACGCAGGCCGGGGATATCGTGCTGTATAACAGCGAGGACATCGTGGTGTTCCACGGCAGCAACACCTGGGCCTACACCCGCCTGGGCCATATCACCGGCATGGACGCCGCCGCTTTGCGCGGGCTGTTCGGCACCGGCGCGGTGGAACTGGCCCTTTCGTAAACGGCCCGCCCGCGCGCCATTTGCATAACACATATAGCGAGCGCCCCGCCGGACTTTGTCCGGCGGGGCGCTGAGACTGTCGAAAAAAGAGCACCAAATGCTTTTTGGAATGCTTGTAGGGGACGGCCTCCGGACGTCCCGTAAACTTTCCGCCGTTGCAACGTTCACGGGGCGTCGGGGACGCCGAGCCGCAGCGAGGCGTTTCGGAGCGCAAGCTCCGGGCTTCGCACCGGAGCCAAGCGCCCGAAGGGCGGCTCTTGGCGCGGAGATCGCCGCCCCCTACAGTTTGCCTTGGGATCGCAGTTGACTTTTTTGACACACTGAGCGCCCCGCCGGACTTTGTCCGGCGGGGCGCTTTTCTATGCGGTGGATTATACTGTCCAGTGCAGAAGATAAGAAAAAACGCGGCGGCAAGGGAACGCAGGCCGCCAAAACCGTTTTGCGCACAAAGCCGCGGGCCGACTGCATCAGCCTTAAAAAGCAACGAAATTTTCTCTTTTACCGCCGGATTTTCGTTGATTCTGAACGTTTACAACCGCGCGCAAAAACAATAAAATGAACAATAAGAAAAAAATGGGAGATGGATTTATGTTCGTCCTCTTTTTCGCAGTGTGGGTGCTGCTCAACGGCCGGCTCGACGGGCAGATCGCCGCCTTCGGCCTGCTCATCTCCGCAGCGGTCTATTGGTTCTGCTGCCGCTTCATGCACTACAGCCCCCGGCGCGATTGGGAAACCGTCAAACGGCTGCCGCAGCTGTCCGCTTTTTTCGGCGTGCTGCTGCGGGAAATTTTCCGCTCCGCCTTTGCCTTGCTTCCCTATATTTACGGCCAAAGAGAGCCGGATCCGGCGGTCGTCCGCTTCAAGGCCGGCCGGCTCAGGAGCGATATGGGCCGGGTCTTTCTGGCCAACGCCATCACCCTGACGCCCGGCACCATCACCGGCGGCCTTGACGGCGAAGGCGTGTATCTGGTGCACTGCCTTGACCGCACGATGGGCGAGGGGCTGGAGAACAGCTGCCTGGTGGAAAAGCTCGAACGTTGGGAGGCGGACTGATGGACCCGTTGGTGGCGCTTGCGCCGCGGATACTGACCGCGGCTATGGTCATTCTGGCCCTGTGCGCGCTGGCCGCGCTGTTCCGCGCCCTGATCGGCCCGCGTATGTCGGACCGCATCATCGCCGTCAACATGATCGGTACGCAGGCCATCTGCATCATCGCCTGCCTTGTGCTGCGCCTGCGCGAGGACTGGCTGGTGGACATCGCCATCGTCTACGCCATGTTCAGCTTTTTGGCCGTGGCGGTGCTCACCAAGATGGACATCGGCGCCTACCGCCAGCGCCATGCCGGCCGTCAGAAAAACCGCCAAAGTTTGCAGGCGGGCGGCCCGGCAGATCAAGAACAACGGCAGGGGAGGGACGACGCATGACGGAGCACTGGATACGGTTCATTCTGGGCACGCTTTGTCTGGCCTTCGGGCTGTTTTTCCTCATCACAGCCGTGGTGGGGAACTACCGCTTTAAGTTCGCCCTCAACCGGATGCACGCCGCCGCCTTGGGCGATACGCTCGGTTTGCTGGGCGTTGTGCTGGGCATCTGCTTTTATGAGGGGCTCGGCCCCACGACGGTCAAGCTGCTGGCCATCGTCGTGCTGGTGTGGATCACGAGCCCCGTTTCCAGCCACCTGGTCATGCTCATGGAGCTGACGGCGGGGCCTTTCTCCGCCCATCAGGAGCCGGAGGACGAGGAAGGTCTGGAGCAGAGCAGCATCGACCTTGACCGCCATGTCCTGGCCCAAAGCCAAAAGGAGGATGCGCAATGACCTCGTTCGATGCCATTTTGCTCACCTTTCTCATCGTCTGCGCCATATCGGTGAGCATTACCCGCAACCTGTTGGCGTCCATCATCATCTATATGAGCTTCTCGCTCATCATGTCGGTCATCTGGCTGACCTTGCAGGCCCCCGACCTTGCCATCACCGAGGCCGCCGTCGGCGCGGGTGTGACCAGCCTGCTGTTTTTTGCCACGCTCAAAAAGATACACGTCATCCGGGCGGAGGACAAAAACGGGAACGGGGAGGGCCGCGGCGATGAAAAGTAACGGATTGTTGGCTGCCCTCGTCCGCTTCGCCGAGAGCGGCAATTTCCGCGAGGAAAACTTCACCCTGCCCCCGGCAGAAAAGGCCCGCCTTGATACCGACACGCCGGAAAACCGCTGGCTGGCCTCGGCCCAGCACAGCGAAAAGCCCGTCAGTGTGCGGTTTGCCGCCTGGTTCTCCAAAAAGGGGATGGAGGTGTTCGACACCCTCTACCGTATCATCTCGGTGTTCATCTGCTGCACCTTGATCGGGGTGCTGCTCTCCGTGGTGGCCTTCCTGCCGCCGTTCGGCAGTGCCGGCAACCCCACCGTCAACGAGGTGGTGGAGCGCTACGTCTCGCGCGCCATTGACGAGACAGGCACGACCAACGCCGTGGCCGGCATGATCTCGGCCTACCGCGGCTTTGACACCCTGGGTGAGGCCCATGTGCTGTTCGTGGCGGCGTGCAGCGTCATCGTGCTGCTGCGCGTCGATGCCGACGCCCGCAAAAAAGGCCGTTTCATCGACCTTGAGCACCCCGGCGAGGACATGGACTATGAGCCCAACAGCGACCTTGTCCTGCGCAAGGCCGCCAAGCTGCTGGTGCCGCTGGCCTTCATCTTCGGGCTTTACGTCATTTTGAACGGTACCTCGTCACCGGGCGGCGGCTTTTCGGGCGGGGCGCTGATGGGCTCGGGCCTGATTTTGACCTCCGTGGCCTTCGGCTTCCGCCGCACCGAGCGCTTTTTCGGCGATGAGATGTACCACCTGGTCAAGACCGCGTGCCTGACCGCCTACGCGCTGCTGATGGCTTACTTCATCTATATGGGCGCCAACGGCTTTGACGACCACGTATGGCTGGGCATCCCCGGCACGATTTTGAGCGGCGGGCTTATCCTGCCCATCAACATCGCCGTCGGCTTCGAGGTGGCCTGTACGATGTACTGCTTCTATGCGCTTTTCCGGAAAGGGGGCCTCTGAGATGGCGGAGCACCTGCGCGGGCTCTTTATCAACTATTACGAGACGGCGGCGGTCATCCTGTTCGGCATCGGCTTTACCACGCTGCTCATGCACCGCAACCTGCTCAAAAAGATCATCGGCTTCAACTTTATGGATTCCGGCATCTACCTGTATCTGGCCGCCAAGGGGTACATCGCCGGCCGGCTGGCGCCCATCGTGGCCGAGGGCCGCACCGACCCGGCCCGCTATATCAACCCCATCCCCACCGGCCTTGTGCTCACGGGCATCGTTGTCTCGGTCTCGGTCACGGCATTTCTGCTCGCGCTGACCTGCCGCCTCTATGACCGCTTCCACACACTGGACATGGACGAGATCACACGTCTTGCCCGAAAGGAGCGGGTCTGATGGCGCTTGTGCAGAACTTCCCCTTCCTCACCATCGTGTTCAGCCTGACCTGCGGCGTGTTTTGCGCGGTGCTTTCAGGGCAGGGGGCCAAACGGCTGTGCCTCGGCTGGCTGAGCCTGGCCACCGTGATGAGCGCCGCGGTGCTGGCCTTCACGCTCAAGGCCGACGGCAGCTTCATCTACCGCATGGGCAAGTGGGGCGCGCCGTGGGGCAACGAGATCCGTGTCGGCGTGTTGGAGGCGCTGATGGCGACGGTCTTTTCCGGTGTGATGCTGCTGTCGCTTTTGGGCGGCATGGGGCATATCTTTGCCGACTGCGAGCCGGGGAAGGCAAACCTCTATTTCACCATGTGTTCGCTGCTGATGAGCTCGCTGTTCGCGCTCATCTACACAAACGATCTCTTCACCGCCTATGTGTTTGTCGAGATCAACACCATCGCCTCCTGCGCGCTGGTCATGCTGCGGGATTCGGAACGCACGCTGGTGGCCACCACGCGCTATCTGATCATGAGCCTGCTCGGCTCCGGTCTGTTCCTGCTGGGCATCGTCACGCTCTACGGCATCACCGGTGAGCTGCTGATGGAAAGCATCGCCGCCAAGGTGCAGGCGAACTTTGCCGCCGGCGAATACTCGCTGCCATTGACGGTCATCATCGGCTTCTTCTCGGTCGGGCTGGCGGTCAAGAGCGCGCTGTTCCCGTTCCATTCCTGGCTGCCGGATGCCCACGGCAGCGCCACGCCGTCCTCCAGCGCCATCCTTTCGGGGTTGGTGCTCAAAGGCTACATCATCGTGCTCATCAAGATCTTTTACCGCGTTATTGGGCTTAGGATCATCATGGTGGAGCAGGTCAGCCAATTCTTGTTCCTCTTCGGCGTGCTGGCCATGATCCTCGGTTCGGTCAGCGCCCTGCGGGAGCGGGATCTCAAACGTATGCTGGCGTATTCCTCCATCGCGCAGGTGGGGTATATCTATGTCGGCATCGGCCTGCACTCGGAGCTCGGCATGGTCGCGGCCTGCGTGCAGATTTTGGCCCACGCACTGACCAAACCGATGCTCTTTATCTGTGCCGGCGGGTTCATGGATGTTTCCGGCGGGCACAAGAATTTTGCCGCCATCACCGGCGCCGGCCTGCGGGACCCGTTGGGCGGCGCGGCCTTCAGCGTGGGGGCGCTCTCGATGATGGGCATCCCGTTCTTTGCCGGCTTCGTGACCAAGCTGGAGCTGACCCGCGGCGCGCTGGATTCCGGCCCCGTCACCATGGCCGTCGCCTTTGCGGCCATCGCCGTCAGCACACTGCTCAACGCCTTATACTATATCCCCATCCTCTTCAACCTCTACACCCGCCCCAGGGACGGCGCCTATGCCGGCGTGCATGCCCGTTACCGCTGGGACTATGTGCTGGCGCTGGCGGCGTTCATTGTGCTCAACTTCGGCTTTGGCCTTGGCTCGGAGGCCGTGGTGGGGGCCGTGCGGCGCGGGCTGGCTATGTTCGGGATGTGAGGTGAGCAATATGGGATATCTTCTGCTTCTGCCCATCCTGTTCCCCTTCGCCGCCGCATCGGCGCTTGCCCTGCCGGCCCTTAAAACGGCGCAAAACCGCCGCCGCTTTGTGGTGGCGGCGTTGGCGCTGGAGTTTGGCTTTGCCATCCTCTGCGCCTGCACGGAAACGGGAACGCTGCCCGTCCTGCCGTTGGGTGGGGAGCTGTGCGTCACCTTCGCGCTCGATGGCCTCGGCCGCATCTTCTCGCTGCTTGTGGTTTGTATGTGGCTGCTGTCCGGCCTGTTCGCGCAGGAATACATGGCCGGGGAGGAACACCTTGGCCGCTACTACGCCTTTTTATTCCTTTCCGAGGGCGCGCTGATGGCGCTTTGCTGCGCGGCCAACTACCTGACGATGTACCTTGGCTTTGAGTTGATGACGCTGTTCTCGCTGCCGCTGGCGCTGCATACCCAGTCGGATGCCGCGCGGCGCGGCGGCTGCAAATATCTGTTCTACTCGGTTTTCGGGGCCTGCCTTGGGTTGTTGGGCTTTTACACCGTGCACGCCTACGGAAGCAGCACGGCCTTTACCCCCGGCGGCACGCTGGACCCGGCCAGGCTTGCCGGGCACGAGGGCTTTGTGGCCGCCGCGGCGTTTCTGGCCGTGCTCGGCTTTGGGGCCAAGGCGGGGCTGTTCCCGCTGCACGCGTGGCTGCCGGCTGCCCACCCGGAAGCACCGGCCGGGGCCTCGGCGCTGCTCTCCGGCGTCATCACCAAGGCCGGTGTGCTGTGTGTCATCCGCGTCATCTATTACCAGTTCGGAGCGGCTTTCCTGCGCGGGACCTGGGTACAGTACGCATGGCTGGCGCTGGCGCTGGTCACGGTATTCCTGGGCTCCATGCTGGCCTGCAAAGAAAAGGCCTTTAAAAAGCGGCTGGCGTATTCCACCGTCAGCCAGGTCGCTTACATCTTTTTCGGGTTGACACTGCTGCAGCCCATCGCCCTGACCGGGGCTGTTTTGCACGTCGTTGTCCATTCCGCCATCAAGAACGGCCTGTTCTTCACCGCCGGCGCGGTGATCCTGAAAACCGGCCGGACCGACGTGCGGGCGCTTCGCGGCGTGGGCAAGGCAATGCCCTTTACCATGGGGTGTTTTACCGTTTTGTCCCTCGGCCTTGTGGGCATCCCGCCGCTGGGCGGTTTTGTGAGCAAATGGCTGCTGGCCGAGGGCTCGCTCAAAAGCGGCGTCCCGGTTTTTGGCTGGCTGGGGCCGGTGGTGCTGCTCGTCAGTGCGCTGCTGACGGCGGGGTATCTTTTTTCTATTACGATCACAGCTTTTTTGCCCGGCAAGGATTTTGACGCCGCGGATGCCCCGCATCGGGAGCCGGGGCCGTTCATCACCGTCCCGCTGGCGGTGCTCACCGCTTTAACGGTGCTGACCGGCCTTTGCCCCGGCCTGCTCACCGGCCCCGTCGCGGCCCTTGCCGCGGCGCTGTGCTGAAGGGAGGCGTACCATGAAATTTTTGATGCTGTTCGCGGTGCTCCTGCCCCTGCTCGCCGGTGCGGTGCTGCCGCTGTTCCACTTCCAACAGCGGCGGCAGCGGGAGATGTATGTGTCCGCCGCCGTCGGCGCCACCTCGCTGGCGGTGCTGGCCCTGTTGCTGCATTGCCCGGTGGGTACGCTGCGCCTTATCCCGCTGACGGCGACATTGGAGATCGCCCTGCGCATGGACGGCCTTTCGGCCGCCTTCGCGGGGCTGGTGGCTTTCCTCTGGCCGCTGGCGTCGCTCTATGCGTTTGAATACATCAAGCATGAGAGCGGGGACGACCGCTTCTTCGCCTTTTACACCATGAGCTACGGCGTCACCCTCGGCATCGCCATGAGCGACAACCTGCTCACCCTCTACCTTTTTTATGAGCTGCTCACGCTGGTCACGCTGCCGCTGGTCATGCATTCCCGCGATGTGCGCTCGGTCAAGGCGGGCATGAAATACCTGACTTACTCCATCGGCGGCGCGGCCTGTGCCTTCCTGGGCCTGATGGTGCTCTACGGCCTCGGCGACCCGACCCTGCGTTTCGTCTACGGCGGCTTCATGTCGGCCGATGGGAACCGCAGGACGCTCGTTTTGGCGGCGTATCTCTTGTGCTTCTTCGGCTTTGGCGTCAAGGCGGCGGTGTTCCCGTTCCACGGCTGGCTGCCCGCCGCCGGCGTTGCCCCCACGCCGGTCACGGCGCTGCTGCACGCCGTGGCCGTTGTCAAGGCCGGCGCCTTTGCCGTCATGCGGGTGACCTTTTATTGTTTCGGCCCCGCTGTGCTGGCCGGCACATGGGCACAGCAGACAGCCATGGGCTTTGCCGTTTTTACCATCGTTTTCGGCTCCGCCATGGCCCTGCGGGAGCCGCACCTCAAGCGCCGGCTGGCTTATTCCACCGTCAGCAACCTGAGCTACATCCTGTTCGGCGTCACGCTGATGACGCCGGCGGGTCTGACCGGGGCGCTGGCCCACATGGTGTTCCACGGCGTGATGAAGATAACGCTCTTTTTCTGCGCCGGGGCCATTATGTACAAGACCCAGCGGCAGTATGTGCCGGAACTGGCCGGTTTGGGCCGCTATATGCCGGTGACCTTTGCCGCTTTCGCCGTGGGCGGCACGGCGCTGGCGGGCACACCGCTGCTGCCCGGCTTCCTCAGCAAGTGGACGCTGGCCACGGCGGCTATGGACGCGGGCGGCACACTGCCGCTGCTGGGCGTAGCGGCACTGCTCGTCTCGGCCTTCCTCACCGCCGCCTATCTCTATACCCCGCTTGTCGATGCCTTCTTCCCGCCAAAGGGGGTGGGGGAGAACGGCCTCGCGCAGGCGCAGGATCCGGGCCTCTATATGAAGGTGCCGTTCTTCGTTTTGATGGCCGCCATGCTGGCGCTGGGCGTCGGTTCGCGCGGGCTGCTGGCGCTGCTCGCCCGCATCGCCGCGGGCCGGCTGTAAGGGGGGTGCGGGTCATGTTGAATCAGATTCTTCTCGTTCCCATCTTCCTGCCCATGGGGTTGGCCTGTGCTGCCATTCTGGCCGGCCGCCGCAGCGCGGCGGCGCGGGACGGCGTCGCCTGCGCGGCAGGCATCGCGGCCTTTGCCGCCTGCGCGCTCCTTCTGGGGGGCGTTGCCGGCGGGGCGGAGTTTACCCTTGCCATTCCTGGCGTGTGCGGCCGCGGGCTGAGCTTCAAAGCGGACGGCTTCCGGGCGCTGTACGCCTGCATCGCCGCCTTCATGTGGATGATGACGACGGCCTTTGCGCGGGAATACCTCGGCCATGAAAGCCATCGCAGCCGCTATTATTTCTTCACCCTGCTCACCTGCGGGGCCACCATCGGGGTGTTCCTGTCCAACGACTTTTTCACCGCCTTCGTCTTTTTCGAGGTCATGTCCTTCACAAGCTATGTGATGGTGGTGCAGGAGGAAAGCCCCGCCGCTCTGCGCGCGGGCGAGACCTACATCGCGGTGGCCGTGCTCGGCGGCATGGTGATGTTGATGGGGCTGTTTTTGCTCGATGCCCGGCTCGGCACGCTCGATTTTGATGCCCTCACCGCCGCGGCCGCGGCCCTGCCCGATAAAACGCCCCTCTACCTGCCCGGCGCGCTGATTTTGTTCGGCTTTGGCGCCAAGGCAGGTATGTTCCCGCTGCATATCTGGCTGCCCAAGGCCCACCCGGTGGCCCCGGCGCCCGCCTCGGCGCTGCTCTCCGGCATCCTGACCAAAGCCGGTGTGTTCGGCGTCCTGGTGCTGACGGGGCGGGTGTTCCTGCACGACGCGGCATGGGGCAATGTGATTTTGTGCCTGGGCACCGTGACGATGGTGCTGGGCGCGGTGCTGGCGGTGTTTTCCGTCGACCTCAAGCGCACGCTGGCCTGCTCGTCAATGTCGCAGATCGGCTTCATTCTGGTCGGCGTTGGCATGCAGGGCCTTCTCGGGGCCGGGCACGCGCTGGCCGTCTGGGGTACCGGGCTGCATATGGTCAACCATTCGCTGCTCAAGCTGGTGCTGTTCCTCTGCGCCGGAGCGGTGTACATGAACTGCCGCACGCTGGATCTGAACAAACTCCGCGGCTGGGGCCGGGGCAAGCCGCTGCTGGCCGTCTGCTTTTTGCTGGGCGCGCTGGGGTTGGCCGGCGTTCCGCTGGGCAGCGGCTATATCAGCAAGACGCTGCTGCACGAGGCCATCGTCGAGTATATCGAATTGGCGGCACAAACCGGTGCGCCGGTTGGGCTTTATCACGCGGTGGAGTGGCTGTTCCTGTTTTCCGGCGGCCTGACGGCGGCTTATATGACCAAGCTGTTCGTGGCCATTTTTATCGAGAAGCCCAACACCCCCGCCGCCGGGCCGAAACGATCCTATATGCGTTGGCCGTCGGCCCTGGCCATCGCCATCCCCGCCTTCACACTGCCGGTGATGGGCCTTGCGCCGGATGCCGTCATGGGCCGCATGGCGCGGCTCATGCAGGGTTTTATGAACGGCAGCGACCCGGAGCACGCCGTCGCGTGGTTCTCGCTCACCAACCTGCGCGGCGCGGCCATCTCGCTGGCCATCGGCGCGGCGGTGTATCTGCTCTTTATCCGCACCGTCCTCATGCGGCAGGATGCCGACGGCATCAAGCGCTATGTGGACTGCTGGCCCAAATGGCTGGATCTCGAGGAGCTTATTTACCGCCCTGTCATCGAAAAGCTGCTGCCCTTTGCGGGGGCGCTCGTCTGCCGTGTGCTGGACAACCTGACCGAGTGGACGTTGCGGCTGCTGCGCCTGACGCTGCTGCGCCCGCGGCCCATCTCGCCGCGCAATGAGGCCGATTTCGCCCCCGGCGATTTCACGCCGCACGTGCGCCGCAGCTACACGCTCCAGCGCATTTTTGGCAGTGTGTCCTACTCGCTGCTGCTGTTCGGCCTCGGCTTTTGCGCGGCGATGGGATACCTCATCGTGATACTGCTTACGAAATAGGGGAGTTTGCATAAGGGGAGCGCCCCGCCGGACAAAGTCCGGCGGGGCGCACGCGTTTATATGGGATTTGTGCTATATTGTCAAGAGGGCGGTTGCCTTATTTGTATAAAATCTGCCCAGCAAAAAAGTGACGCCCTGCCGAAAAGCAAGGCGCCCTGTTGTACTATGCGTACTGTCCTTATAGTGTTTCCGTTTGCTATGATTTCTTTCTTCAATCGCCGCGCCTCTTTCTGTATATATCTACAGGATTACCGTCTTTATCCCTCCAGTCGGTCCAACCGTTATTAGACTGATTCATGACGATCGACCCCGCGAAGGAGGGAGAACATTCACCGAGTTCAGTATCTTCAAGTAATTTTCCGTTACGATCTATGGGCATACTCATCCGAAAGGTTTTGGCCTTTTGGGGCACGCCTGCATCTTCGGTAATGCCAAGAATACTGCCTTTTAGCAATGTCCATCTGCCGTAACTAATAATAGCGGTCGCTTTGACGACCTTATTGTCCGATTTCTTTTTACGTTGAAACACATAGGTACCGTTGGGAAGCAGTTTGCCTTTTGTGTTATCCACTGCTGCACCAAAAACTTCGGCTTTGGTTTCCGTCTTAGGGAAGATCACCACACCGTCAAAGGAAGACAACAGCTGCGTTACAATATTGATGTCCAATGCAAACAGCTCGGTGTCTGACACACGGCTCTTTTCAAAAATAGTTTGAAGCATCGTTTCCTTTTCGTCATAATCCTCCACCTCGATGGCAAAAGAACGCTTCAATGCAGTGACATTCCGATACCCATCGTGCTCCAGATTATACATCCTTTGTTCAAAATTTGAGCTTCCGGTCTTTCCGATTTTTATCAGGCCGGGCACAGCCGTCGCCATAATGTATATGATTCCTCTGCTCATGATAAATGATCCTTTCGATCCTATTTATGCTTCTTCACGCGACAGGGTATTTTTATCAGTATAGCATTTTGCGTCTTGCAATTCAAGCAATTGAATCAAACAGCGGGCGCCCCGCCATACGGCGGGGCGCCCGGTCATGCTATTGGGTGTTTACGCCCTAAAAACCGGCGCTTTAGCGCGGCTTTTTGATGGCGGCCTGCGCGGCGGCCAGGCGGGCGATGGGCACACGGAACGGGGAGCAGCTGACGTAATCGAGCCCGACGTTGTGGCAGAACTCCACGCTGGAGGGGTCGCCGCCGTGCTCGCCGCAGATGCCAAGGCCCAGCTTCGGGTTGGTGGCGCGGCCGGCCTCGACAGCCATCTTGACCAGCTTGCCCACGCCGTTCTGGTCGAGGTGCTGGAACGGGTCGCTCTCGTAGATCTTGGTGTCGTAGTAGGCGGTCAGGAACTTGGCGGCATCGTCGCGGCTGAAGCCAAAGGTCATCTGGGTCAGGTCGTTGGTGCCAAAGCTGAAGAAGTCCGCCTCTTTGGCGATCTCGCCGGCGGTCAGCGCCGCGCGCGGGATCTCGATCATGGTGCCGACCTCATACTTCATATCCACACCGGCGGCGGCGATGAGCGCGTCGGCGGTCTTGACGACGACATCCTTGACGTACTTGAGCTCCTTGACCTCGCCCACCAGCGGGATCATGATGTGCGGGGTGATCATCTTGCCCGTCTCGGCGCTGACCTTGAGCGCGGCCTTGATGACGGCGTTGGTCTGCATCTCGGCGATCTCGGGGTAGGTCACGGCCAGGCGGCAGCCGCGGTGGCCCATCATGGGGTTGAACTCATGCAGGCTCTCGACGACGTTGGTCAGATCCTCGGCGGTCATGCCCATATCCTTGGCCAGCTCGGCGATGTCCTCCGCCTTGGTGGGCAGGAACTCATGCAGCGGCGGGTCAAGGTAGCGGATGGTCATCGGGCGCTCGCCCATGATGCGGTACATGGCGGTGAAGTCGGCCTCCTGGTAGGGCTCGACCTTCGCCAGCGCGGCCTTGCGGGCCTCCACGGTGGTGGCGCAGATCATCTCGCGCACGGCCTTGATGCGGTCCTCGGCAAAGAACATATGCTCGGTGCGGCACAGGCCGATGCCCTCGGCGCCCATATCCACGGCGTTCTGGGTATCGGTGGGGTTGTCGGCGTTGGTGAACACCTTCAACTGGCGGGCGGCGTCCGCCCAGCCCATGAAGCGCTTGAAGTTGGCGTTCTCGGTGCTGGCCACGGTCGCGATCTGGCCCTCGTAGATGTTGCCGGTGGAGCCGTCGATGCTGATCCAGTCACCCTCATGGAAGGTGTGGCCGTTGATGGTGATGACCTTGGCGTCATAGTCGATGGCGACGGTGTTGTCGTTGCCGCAGCCGGACACGCAGCAGGTGCCCATGCCGCGCGCCACAACGGCGGCGTGGCTGGTCATGCCGCCGCGCACGGTCAAAATGCCCTGGCTGACCTGCATGCCCACGATGTCCTCAGGGCTGGTCTCCAGCCGGACGAGCACGACCTTCTTCCACGCGGCGTCCTTGGTCTTCTCCTCGGCGTCCTCGGCCGAGAAGACGACGCGCCCGCAGGCGGAACCCGGGGAGGCGGCCAGGCCCTTGCCGATGGCCTGCGCGGCTTTCAGCGCGGCGGCGTCGAACTGCGGGTGCAGCAGGGTGTCCAGCTGCTTGGGCTCCACGCGCAGCACGGCTTCCTTCTCGGTAATGACGCCCTCGTCCACCAGGTCGCAGGCGATCTGCAAAGCGGCCTGCGCGGTGCGCTTGCCGTTGCGGGTCTGCAGCATGAACAGGTGGCCGTCCTCGATGGTGAACTCCATGTCCTGCATATCGTGGTAGTAGTTTTCGAGCCGGGTGGCGATCTCGACGAACTGGTCGTAGACCTCGGGCATCTCCTCATGCAGCTTGCTGATGGGGGAGGGGGTGCGGATGCCGGCCACGACGTCCTCGCCCTGGGCGTTGATAAGGTACTCGCCCATCAGCTTCTTCTCGCCGGTGGCGGGGTTGCGGGTGAAGGCCACGCCGGTGCCGGAACGGTTGCCGGAGTTGCCGAACGCCATCTGCTGCACGTTGACGGCGGTGCCCCATTCATAGGGGATCTCGTTCATCTTGCGGTAGACGTTGGCGCGCGGGTTGTCCCAGGAGCGGAACACGGCCTTGACGGCGCCGATGAGCTGCTCCTTGGGCTCCTGCGGGAACTCGGAACCCTGCTTTTCGAGATAGATCTGCTTGAACTCCTTGACGAGCTCCTTCAGATCGTCGGCGTCGAGGTCCACGTCCTGCGTCACGCCCTTGCGCTCCTTCATGGCGTCGATGCGCTCCTCAAAGAAGCTCTTGCCCAGCTCCATCACGACGTCGGAATACATCTGGATGAAACGGCGGTAGCAGTCATAGGCAAAGCGGGGGTTCTGGGTGTGGTTGGCAAGGCCCTCCACGGCCTGGTCGTTGAGGCCGAGGTTGAGGATGGTGTCCATCATGCCGGGCATGGACTGGCGCGCGCCGGAGCGCACGGACACCAGCAGCGGGTTCTGGATATCGCCGAACTTTTTGCCGGTCTGCTCCTCCAGGATGCCCATATACTTGAAGATGTCGGCCTTGATCTCCTCGTTGATCTCGCGGTTGTCGGCATAGTACTGGGTGCAGGCTTCGGTGGTGATGGTGAAGCCCTGCGGCACCGGCATACCGGCATGGGTCATCTCGGCCAGGCCGGCGCCCTTGCCGCCAAGAATGTTCTTCATGGTGGTCTGGTCGCCGCCGAAGGCGTCATGGCCTTCCTTGAACAGGTACAGGAACTTTTTGCTCATACTCTTACCTCCAAAAATTTCGCGTCTTCCGGGGCGCGCTCCGCGCGCAGTCTTTTACTGATGGATTTCGCACCCAGTATTATACCAGAGCCCGGCAGGGATTTCCAGCCAAATTGCAAAAAAATGCCTCTTTCTTTTTACCGAATTTGCGCCCTTGTGCGCGCTGCAAGGATTGCAATTTGCCCAAAAACAGAGTAGTATTATACTGGGGCGGGAGGCGGCCGCCGCCAAAACCGCCGCCGCCCGCCCATGCCACAAGATCGGGAGGCCCTTCCATGACAGCCAGCGAAAAATTTTTTGCGGCGCAAAAGCAGTACGCCGAGACCTTCAAAAAGCACCTTGCAAACGGGGTGGAGTTCCTCTCCGACGCCGTGTATATCGACCCCGAGGCGGAGATAGCCCCCGGCGCCGTCATCCTGCCGGGGTGCATCCTGCGCGGGCACACCACCGTCGCCGCCGGGTGCGTCATCGGGCCCAACACCCTGCTGGAGGACACCGCGGTGGGGCAAAACACCACGGTAAACGCCAGCCAGTGCTACCGCTCCACGCTGGGCCCCGGCAACCGCATCGGGCCCTACGCCCACGTGCGGGAGGGCACCGTCACCGGCGCGGGCGTGCATCTCGGCGCCTATGTCGAGACGAAAAACGCGCATTTCGCCAGGGGCAGCACTGTCAGCCACCTGACCTATATCGGCGACGCCGAGGTGGGCAAATACTGCAACTTCGGCTGCGGCACCGTCACCTGCAACTATGACGGCGAGGGCAAGTACAAGACCGTCATCGGGGATTACGCCTTCATCGGCTGCAACACCAACCTTGTCGCCCCCGTCACGGTGGGGGACGGCGCCTTCACGGCCGCCGGCTCCACCGTCGGGCAGGATGTGCCGGCCGGCGCCCTGGCCATCGAGCGCGGCAAGCAGGTGAACATCCCCGGCTGGGGGACGAAAAAGCTGCAAAAATACACCGAAAAAAAGAAAAAGCTGGAAGCGGAACAGGAAGGACAGTAAATGGGCCTGCTTGGACTTGGCAAAGCGGGCGCCGGGGCGGACTGGGCCATCGTCGGCCTGGGCAACCCGGACGCCAAATACAACGGCACGCGCCACAACGCCGGCTTTGCGGCGCTGGACCACCTGGCCGAAGCGTGGGGCTGCGCCGTCAACAAAAGCAAATGGACGGGGCTGTACGGCCTTGCCCGCGTGGACGGGCGCAAGGTGCTGCTGGTAAAGCCGCTGACCTATATGAACGATTCCGGCCGGTGCGTGGGCCCGGCGGCGGCGTTTTACAAATTGCCGCCGCAGCGGGTGCTCGTGCTGTGTGACGACATCACGCAGGAGCCGGGGCACATCCGCATCCGGGCGTGCGGCTCCGCCGGCGGGCACAACGGCTTGAAAAGCATCATCCAACACCTTGGCAGCGAGGATTTCCCCCGCCTGCGCATCGGCGTGGGGGCCAAGCCGAACCCCGAATATGACCTTGCCAACTGGGTGCTCTCCAAATTCCCGCCCGAGGCGGCCAAAGCCGTGGCGGCCCGCCACGGGGATATCGAGGCCGCCTGCCGGCTCATCCTTGCCGGCCAACTGCCCGAAGCGCAGAACCGCTTCAACGGCTGAAACGCAAAAAAGGGGAAAGGGAAATATGTTTGACGTTGCAAAACTCGAATGGACGCGGGAACCGCTGGCCTGCACGCTCGGCGCCGGCCGGATCGAGGTGGTGACGAAGCCGCATACCGACCTGTGGCAGCGAACCTACTACCATTTCCAAAACGACAACGCCCCGATCTTGCAGATGCAAACGGACGAGCGCTATTTTTCCTTTACCGTAAAAACGGAGTTTGACACAAAACACCGCTTTGACCAGTGCGGCGTGGTGCTGTACCTCGACAGCGGAAACTGGCTCAAAGCCTCCATCGAATACGAAAACGCGGCGTACCAGCACCTTGGCAGCGTCGTGACCAACCACGGCTATTCCGACTGGGCCACCACCGTCATCCCGGCCTCCGTCAAGAGCATGTGGTACCGCCTGAGCCGCCGCGAGGATGATTTTTGCCTGGAATGCTCGGAGGACGGCGTCCGCTTTTCCCAGATGCGGGTATGCCATCTGTGGGAGGGCGCCGGCGCGGTGCGCTTTGGCGTGTACGCCTGCAGCCCGGAGGATTCCTCTTTCAAAGCGGTCTTTACCGGTATGGACGTGACGGAATGCCGGTGGCCCGCGCACGACGGCCAACCGCCGGACAAGACCTGACCGCCCGTCCCTGTTTTTGAGGCTGTTTATGCTCTTTACCCAACTTCTTGCCCAAACCGAAGAATACAAAACACTGGCTGCCGCGCTCGCCGCACCCGGCGCGGCGGCCTTGTTCGGGCTGCCGGCCGCCGGGCGCGCGCAGATGTACGCCGCATTGTGCGAAGGGGCGCAAAAGCCGCTGTGCATCGTCACCCCCACCGAGGCCGAGGCCACCCGCTTTGCCGCCGACCTCAACACCCTCGGGGTGGCCGCCGCCGTCTTCCCGGCGCGGGACTATGTGCTGCGCCCCATCGAGAGCACCGCGCGCGAGTATGAGTACCGCCGCCTTGCGGTGTTGGGCGACCTTGCCGGCGGCCGGCTGAAAGCCGTCTGCGCGGGGGCCGAAGCGCTGACCCAGTACACCGTCCCGCGCGCCGATTTCCTCGCCAACACCCGCACCCTGCGCCCCGGCGATACGCTGCCGCGCGCGGAGCTCACCGCCCTTTTGCTGGACGCCGGCTACACCCGGCGCGAGCAGGTGGACGGCCCCGGGCAGTTTTCGGTGCGCGGCGAGATCGTGGACATCTACGCCCCCGACATGAAAAACCCCGCCCGCATCGAGTTCTGGGGCGACGAGATCGACACCCTCAACGCCTTTGACCTGACCACCCAGCGCCGGGAGGAACGCCTGGAAAAGGTGTACATCAGCCCCGCGCGGGAGGTGCTTTTCGGCGCGCCGGCCGCCACGGCCGACGCCCTGCGCGCATTTCTGGCCAAACAGCGCGGCAGGCGCAAGGCCGCCCTTGCCGCCTGCATGGAGCGGGACCTGCAGCTGCTGGATGCCGGCGTGCCGCCGGTGGGGCTGGACAAATACCTTGCCGTGCGCTACCCGGCCCCGGCCACCCTGCTGGATCACATCGACGCGCCGCTGCTCATCCTTGAAGAGCCGGCCTCTTTGAAAGAGGAACTGCGCGCCTGCGCCTTCCGCCGCGGGGAGGAGCTCAAGGCCCTTTTGGAGGAGGGCGTGCTCGCCGCCGGGCTCGAGGCTTTGTACACCGACGCCGCGTGGCTGTGGGGCCTGCCGGCGCGGTACCCTACCCTCTGCGCCGAAAATTTTGCCCGCAGCCTGCCCGATATCCGCTTGAAGGAGCTTGTCAACGCGCCGGCGCACAGCCTGCCCGCGTGGGGCGGCGAGTTTTCCGCCCTGCTCGAGGATCTGCGACCTTTGTGCGCGGCGGGCATGGCCGTCACCGTATTGGCCGGCACCGCGCGCGCCGCCCGCGGCCTTGCGGCCGACCTGCGCGAGGCGCTGCCCGGCATCCCCGTCACCACCGACGCCGCGTTTGCCCCCGCGCCCGGCCAAAAAGCCGCGGTGCAGGTGTTGGCGGGGCACCTTTCGGGCGGGTGCAGCTTCCCGTTTGCGGGGTATGCGCTGCTCACCGGCCGCGCCTATGCCGAGGACGCCGCGCAGACAAAGCGCCGCGGCCGCAAAGCCAAAGACGCGCTGGGCAGCCTGAGCGAGATAACCCCCGGCGACCTTGTCGTGCACCAGAACCACGGCATCGGGCGGTACGCCGGCATCCGGCGTATGGAGATGCAGGGCGTCACCAAGGACTACCTGCGCATCGAGTATGACAAAAAGGACGTGCTCTACGTCCCCGTTACCCAGCTGGACCTGCTGTCCCGCTACACCGCCCCCGGCGGGGACGCGGGCGCCGAGAACGTCAAGCTCAGCCGCCTTGGCGGCACCGAATGGGCAAAGACCCGCAGCCGCGTGCGCGCGGCCGCCAGCCAGATGGCAAAGGAGCTCATCGAGCTGTACGCCCGCCGCCGGCAGGCCAGGGGCCACGCCTTCCCGCCCGACGATACCTGGCAGGCGGAGTTTGAGCAGCGCTTTGCCTACGAGGAAACGCCCGACCAGCTCACCAGCGCCGCCGAGGTCAAGCACGATATGGAGCAGCCCTGGCCGATGGACCGCCTTCTGTGCGGCGACGTCGGCGTCGGCAAGACCGAGGTCGCCCTGCGGGCCGCCTTCAAATGCGTGCTGGGCGGCAAGCAGTGCGCCATCCTCGCCCCCACCACGCTGCTGGCGTGGCAGCACTACAACACCGTGCTCGCGCGCATGGGCGGGTACCCCGTCAAGGTCGGCCTGCTCAGCCGCTACCGCAGCGCCAAGGAACAAAAGCAGACGCTGCGCGGCCTCAAAGACGGCACGGTGGATATCGTCATCGGCACCCACCGCCTTCTCTCCGGCGATGTGTGCTTCAAGGATCTGGGCCTTGTCATCGTCGATGAGGAGCAGCGCTTCGGCGTCAAGCACAAGGAAAAGCTCAAGGAAAATTTCATCGGCGTCGATATCCTCACCCTCTCCGCCACGCCCATCCCGCGCACGCTCAACATGGCGCTTTCCGGCATACGGGATATGTCCACCATCGAGCAGCCGCCCGTCGAGCGCCAGCCCGTCGAGACCTATGTGCTGGAATATGACCCCGGCATCATCGCGGCGGCCCTGCGCAAGGAGCTGGCGCGCGGCGGGCAGGTGTACTACCTGCACAACCGCGTCGAGACCATCGAGGAATGCGCCCTGCGCGTGCGCAGCATGGTGCCGGACGCGCGCATCGGCATCGCCCACGGCAAGATGAAGGAGGAGGAGATCTCCACCGCATGGCAGCAGCTGCTGGACGGCGAGACCGACATCCTTGTCTGCACCACCCTCATCGAGACGGGCGTGGACGTGCGCAACTGCAACACCCTCATCATCGAAAATGCCGACCGCATGGGCCTCGCCCAGCTGTACCAGATCCGCGGCCGGGTCGGGCGTTCGGCCCGCAAGGCGTATGCGTATTTCACCTTCCAGCGCGATAAAGTGCTGACCGAGGTGGCCGCCAAGCGCCTTTCCGCCATCCGGGAGTTCACCGCCTTCGGATCCGGGTTCCGCATCGCCATGCGCGATCTGCAGATCCGCGGCGCCGGCAGCCTGCTGGGCCACAGCCAGCACGGCCACATGGAGGCCGTCGGGTACGAGATGTACGTCAAGCTGCTCGGGCAGGCCGTCGCCGCCGCGCGCGGCGAGACACCGCCCCCCGATAAAAGCGACTGCCTTGTCGACATCACCGTCGATGCCTTTTTGCCGGAGGAATATATCGCGAGCCCGGCGCAGCGCATCGAGGCGTACAAGCGCATCGCCGCCATCGAGACGGCCGAGGACGCCGCCGATGTGCTGGATGAACTCATCGACCGCTACGGCGACCCGCCCAAAAGCGTGCAGGGGCTGGTGGACGTATCGCTCATCCGCGTGGTGGCGGCCAGGGCCGGCATCGTCGAGATCAACCAGCGGGGCGACACGCTGCTGCTCTACAGCGATGCCGTGCGCCCGCAGCAGCTTGGGCCCCTGATGGACGCGCTGCCCGGCCGTGTGCTGTACAGCGCCATGGGGCGGCCCTATATCTCGGTGCGGGTGGCAAAAGGCGAGGATCCGCTCGTCATCCTGCGCACCGCCGTGCAGGCCCTGCCCGCGGGCGCCTGAGCTGCTTTTTGGCCGGCGCGCCGCGGGGCACCGGTTTTGCGCCCGCGTTCTTGCAAAAGCGTTTGGAGGTACCCATGAAACTGCTCCTCACCGGGTTCGAGCCCTTTGGCGGCGAGACGGTCAACCCTTCCTGGCAGGCCGTGTGCCTTGTGCCGGAGCAAATCGGCACGGTCACGGTCGTCAAGCGGTGCCTGCCCACCTCCTTTGCGCGGGCCGGCACCGTGCTCACCGATGCCATCGCCGCGCTGCGCCCGGACGCCGTGCTCTGCGTCGGGCAGGCGGGCGGGCGCGCCGCCGTCACGCCGGAACGCGCCGCCCTCAACCTGGACGACGCGCGCATCCCCGACAACGACGGCGCCTGCCCGGCGGATGCCCCCATCGTGCCCGGCGGCCCGGCGGCGTACTTTGCCACCCTGCCCGTCAAGGCGATGGCCGCGGCCATCGGGGCGGCCGGGGTGCCGGCGGCCGTCTCCAACACGGCGGGCACCTTTGTGTGCAACCATGTGCTGTACCTTTTGCTGCACACCCTCGCCGCGCAATACCCCGGCGTGCGCGGCGGCTTTGTGCACATCCCCTATGCGCCGGAACAGACGCGGGCGAAGCCCGGCCAGCCGGCTTTGCCGGTGGCGGATGCCGCCCGCGCCCTGGCGGCGGCCATCGCCGTGCTGGACGCGCCGGCCTCCGGTTTGTGAAACCTTTGTGCGCGGCGCGCGCCGCGCTTGCAAAACGCACGCCGACCCGCTATAATAGGGGAGCGCGGGCCCGCCGGCCCGCAATACGGCTGTAAAAAAGGGGCTGTGCGGCCCCGTTTTTGTAAGGAGAGGAACCTGTTATGAAACGCAAACTGTTCAGCCTCGCGCTCGCCGCCGCGCTGGCGGCTTCGCTCGCCGGGTGCGCCATGTCCACCCCCGCCACGGTGGGCAGCATCGGCGATGTCGAGATACCGGCCGGCCTGTACCTGCTCATGCAGTATAACGATTATTCCGCCGCGTCCTCCGCCGCCACCTTGGGTGAGGACGAGACGGCCAACGACGTCAAGGCCGTGCTCAAGGCCGAGGCCACCGGCACCATCGGCGAGGAGGAAGTCACCGCCACCGGCAAGGAGTACCTCGCCCGCCTGACCCTGCGCGACCTGGAGTATTACGCCGCCGTCGAGACCGCGTTCGCCGGGCAGGGCGCCGGATTGGATGCCGACGAGCTGGCCGAGATCCAGTCGCGGGCGGATTCCCTGTGGGAATCGAACGGGGAGGTCTACGCCGCCAACGGCATCGGCAAGGAAACGCTCGCCACCTATCTGGAGACGGCGCAGAAGGCGCAGAAGCTGCTGGAGGGCAAGTATGGCGCCGACGGCACCGACCCCGTCTCCGACGACGAGTACAAGGCTTATCTTGCGGACGAATGCCGCTATGTCGATTCCATTGAGTTCCCGGTGTTTGACTATTCCACCTACACCATGGCCGACAGCGACCAGCTGGAGGTCATCCGCAAGCTGGCCGAGCAGTGCGCCGACGACCTCAACGACCTTGACCTGCCCGAGGGCACGGCCGAGGAGACCCGCGAGGCGCTCCTGCCCACCGCCCAAAAATATCTCGCCGACGCGATGGATACCATGAACGTCGATTTTGACCCGGACGACGCGCAGTACTATTACGGCTCCGGCCTGCTCACCGATGACGACCTTGCCACCTATGACGACGACGAGGGCGCCAACAAGCTGACCGACGCGGTGGACGAAGGCGGCTGGGCGGTCGTGGATATGACCACCTCCATCCTGGTGGTGCGCCGCATCGACCCGCTCAAGGGCGGCGCGCTGGAGGACCTGGTGGCAAACTACGGCCTCCTCAACGAGGTCAAGGGCGAGGCCATGCAGGCGGAGCTGTACGCGCAGGGCGCCGCGCTGCCCCACGCGCTCAAGCAAAGCGCCATGAATACCTACAAGCCGGAAAACATCAAGCGCACCGTCTAACGGCCCTTTTTGAAAAGCGCCGCAAAAACGCCCGCCGCAGGCCGCGGCGGGCGTTTTACGCTGCGTATCATCAATAATACAAACCGTATATTTTGGCTCACGGCCCGTTTGGCCGGTCGGGCGGGAACTCGCCCTGCGCGGCGGCCTCAAGGCGGCTCAGGCGGGCCTCCAGATGGGCCAGGCGCTGCCTGGTGGCGTCGGGCAGATCCTGCTGGTCCAGGTCGTCGGCGGGGCGCACCTTCTCGTTGTTCACCCGCACCACCTCGGCCGGCACGCCCACGGCGGTGGCGTTGGCGGGGATGTTCGTCAGCACCACGCTGCCGGCGCCGATGCGCACATTGTCCCCGATGTGTACCGGCCCCAGCACCTTGGCCCCCGCGCCGATAAGCACGTTGTCGCCAAGGGTGGGGTGGCGCTTGCCGGTCTCCTTGCCGGTGCCGCCCAGCGTCACGCCGTGGTAGATGGTGCAGTTGTCGCCGATCTCGGTCGTCTCGCCAAAGACGATGCCCATGCCGTGGTCGATGAACAGCTTGCGGCCGATTTTGGCGCCGGGGTGTATCTCGATGCCGGTAAAATGGCGGGAAAGCTGGCTGATGAGCCGCGCGCAGAAAAACCACCGGTGGCGGTACAGGAAATGCGCGATGCGGTGGGTGACCAGTACATGGAACCCGGGGTACAGGATGATGACCTCCGCCACATTGCGCGCGGCGGGGTCCTTATCGCGGATGTTTTTTGCGTCCTCCCAAAGGCCCATGGCCGGCCCCTTTCCCAAGAAATGTACCCCCACTATACCATGCTTTGCCCAAAAAGGCAATGCGCCGGGCGGGGCAAAAGCCGCGGCGGCGCGCGGTTTTGGCAAAATACCCAAAACTTGGCCGTGTTTTGCCCCAAATCCCTCACCCGCGCGCGGGCCGGCGCACATTGACACGGCCCCCGCCGCATGGTACAATAAACAAAACCAAAGCGGGGGGTTCCGGTTATGGGCGTTTGGCACAAACCAATGCTGCACCATGCGTGCGCCGCCGTGTTCCTCCCCGCCGCGGCACGCGTGCCGTTTTAGCTTTTCCTTCCGGGGAAAAGTTTTTTTTTGCCCAAAATCCCTTTTTGGAAGGAGGCGCGCCCCGTATGCTCATCCAAAACGCTGTCGACTGTGACCGCCGCCCCTGCGATGTGTGGGTATCCGGCGGCATCATCCGCGCCGTGGGCGTCGGCCTGCCGGTGCCGGAAGGGGAGCAAACGCTCGATGCCGCCGGCCTGACCGTGCTGCCCGCCTTTATCGACACCCACTGCCACTGGCGCACGCCCGGCTTTGAATATAAAGAGGATGTCGCCACCGGCAGCGCCGCCGCGGCCGCCGGGGGGTATACCTTCGTCAACCTCATGCCCAACACAAAGCCCGTCTGTTCCTCGGCCGGGATCGCGCACGCCGTGCAGCGGCAGGCCAAAGAGGCCGGCCTGTGCGACGCCAACCAGACCGTCTCCATCACCAAGGATTTTGACGGCCATACCCTTGACCATCTGCTGACCCTGCCGGGGGATATTAAATTCATCACCGAGGACGGCAACGGCGTGCAGTCGGCCGCCGTGATGGCCCGCGCCTTTGCCATCGCCGCCGAGCGCGGTTTGACGGTTATGTCCCACGCCGAGGATCGCGACATCTCCCCGTGGGACTACCGCCTGGCCGAAAACATCGAGACGGCGCGCAACTGCCACCTGGCCGAATACTACGGCACCCGCCTGCATATGTGCCACGTCTCCACCGCCGAGGCGGTGGACATGGTGCGCCAAAGCCGCCGCCGCGGCGCAAGGGTGAGCTGTGAGGTCACGCCGCACCACCTCTGGTTTGACGATACCCGCCTGCAATACAAGGTCAACCCGCCCATCCGCAAGGCGGGGGATGTGGCGGCGCTCATCGCGGCCATCCGGGACGGCACCGTCAGCTGCATCGGCACCGACCACGCCCCCCACACGGCGCAGGAGAAGGCGGACGGCGCCGCCGGCATGGTGGGGCTGGAGACGGCGTTCTCCGTCTGCTATACCCGGCTCTGCCGCATGGAGGGGCTGCCGCTGGAGCATCTGAGCTTTTTGATGAGCGCCGGCCCCGCCGAGGTGCTGGGCCTGGAAGGCCGCAAGGGGCGCCTGGCCCCCGGCTATGACGCCGATTTGGTGCTGGCCGATTTGGACCGCCTGTACACCGTGCACGCCGGGGCGCTGCACTCCAAGAGCAAAAACTGCCCCTATGACGGCGAAAAGCTGTACGGCAAAGTCGTCTTGACGCTGAAGGCGGGAAAGATCACCTATCAAGAGAAGAAATAAAAGAGAAAAGAGAAAAGAGAAAAGTTCCGGTGTGCCGCTGTGCGGCCTTTGCAAGAGTGGAATGTTGAAAGTGGAAAGTGGAGGTATGGTTTGCCCTTCGGGCATGATTTTAAAAGAATACCTTATTTCCACTCTCCACTTTCCAAACTCCACTTTCCAAACTCCGTTTTGGTATGCATCGCTGAAAGGGGAAACTTTGCCATGACCAACATGGATAAACTGTACGCCGCCGTGGCCGAACGCGGGCCGGTGTGTGTCGGGCTCGACACCGAGCTCTCCTACCTGCCGCCGGCGGCGCTGGACACCGCCAAAACGGCGGGGGAGAACCTGCTTGCCTACAACCGGGCGCTTTTCGCGGCCACCAAAGCGGTGGCCGGGTGCTACAAGGTGCAGATCGCCTACTACGAGGCGCTGGGCCTGGACGGCCTGCGCGCCTACGCCGGGACCCTGCGCATGGTGCGCGCCGCCGGCATCCCCGTCATCGCCGACATCAAGCGCGGGGACATCGCCAAGACCGCCGAAATGTATGCCAAAGCGCATTTTACCGGTGAGCTGGAGGCCGACCTCATCACCCTTGCACCCTACATGGGGCTGGATTCGCTCTCGCCGTATCTGCCCTACTGCCAGGCGCAGGGCAAGGGCGTGTTCGTGCTGTGCCGGACCTCCAACCCCGGCGCCAAAGACTTTGAGTACCAGACCCTCACCGACGGCCGCCACGTCTACGACCTTGTGGGGGACAGCGTCACCGCCCTGGGCGAGGGCTACCGGGGCGAAAGCGGCTATTCCAGCGTCGGCCTTGTCATCGGCGGCACCCACGCCGAGGAGGCATCGGCCATCCGCGCCGCCTACCCGCACACCTTCTTCCTCATCCCCGGCTACGGCGCGCAGGGCGGCAAGGCATCGGATATCGCGCTTTACCTCAACGGCGGCAACGGCGGGGTGGTCAACTCCAGCCGCGGCATCCTGCTGGCGTGGAAAAAGCAGCCCGGCACCACCTTTGATGAAGCCGCTTACAACGAGTGCGTGCGCATGAAAGAGGATATCCAGCATGAATGTGCCAAACTGTAAATGGGAGCAGGCGCCGGTGCTTGGCTGTGAGCGCCTTGCCCCCGACATCGTGCGCCTGACGGTGGAGGGCCCCGCCGCCCCGGCCGCCGCGTCCCGGCCCGGCCAGTTTTATATGCTGCGCGCCTGGAAGGAGGGCGAGGGCCCCTACCTCAGCCGCCCCATCAGCCTGCACGATGCCGACATCGCGAACGGCCGCCGGCGGTTCCTCTTCCAGGTAAAGGGCGCCGGCACCCAAAAGCTGGCCGCCCTGCGCGCGGGCGAGGCCCTGACCCTGACGGGGCCTTTGGGCAACGGCTTTGATGTGCCGGCCATCCTGCATACGGCGGGGGCAGGGCCCGTGGCCGTCGTGGGCGGGGGCATCGGCACCGCGCCGCTTTTGTACCTCTGCCGCGCGCTGGCCGAAAACGGCCGCCGGCCGGACTTTTTTGCCGGCTTCCGGGATGTGCCCTACGGCCTGGATGCCTTTGCGCCGTTCGTGGGCGGCACCGCCCTTGCCACCGATTCCGGCGCCGCGGGCCACCACGGCCTTGTCACCGACCTTTTGGCGCCGGAACGCTACGGCGCCGTGCTCGCCTGCGGCCCCGACCCGATGCTGCGCGCCGTCGCCGCCAAATGCAAAGCGGCCGGCACGCCCTGCCTTGTCAGCCTTGAAAAGCACATGGCCTGCGGGCTGGGGGCGTGCCTTGGCTGCACCGTCCATACGGCGGGCGGCCCCCGCACCGTCTGCAAGGACGGCCCGGTCTTTTTGGCCAGGGAGGTGTTCTGACGATGGCGGACCTCAAAACGACGCTGCTGGGCGTCCCCCTCAACAGCCCGGTGCTGGGCGCCTCCGGCACCGCGGGCTACGGGCCGGAATATGAGCCTTTTGTCGATTACACCAAGGTCGGCGGCATCTGCGGCAAGGGCCTTACGCTGCACGGCCAGTTTGGCAACGAGGGCGCGCGTTTGTACGAGACGCCCTCCGGCCTCATCAACTCGATCGGGCTGCAAAACCCGGGCGTTGCGCATTTTATCGATGTCGAGCTGCCCAAAATGCTCGCCCTCAAGCAAAAATACGGCACCGCCGTCATCGCCAACCTCGGCGGCCACAGCGAGGAGGAATACGTCGAGGGCGCGCGCCTGCTCAACGGGAGCGCCGTCGATATCGTCGAGCTCAACATCAGCTGCCCCAACGTCAAGGCGGGCGGCATGGCCTACGGCGTCAAGGCAAAGGACGCGGGCGCCGTCACCGCCATGGTGCGCAAGGTGTGCCAAAAGCCGCTGATGGTCAAGCTCAGCCCCCAGGCCGAGAGCATCCCCGACATGTGCAAGGCTGTCGAGGCCGCCGGGGCGGACGCCGTCAGCCTTGTCAACACCTTCCAAAGCTGCGCCATCGACGTATACCGCCGCCGCCCGGTGTTTGAAAACGTTTTTGCCGGCCTGTCCGGCCCGGCCATCCGCCCCATCGCGCTGCGCATGGTGTGGCAGGCGGTGGGGGCCGTGCGCATCCCGGTCGTGGGGCTGGGCGGCATCGCCACCGGGCGCGACGCGCTGGAGTTCATCATGGCCGGCGCCGCGGCCGTGCAGGTGGGCGCCGCCAACTTTGCCGACCCGCGCGCCATGCAGACGGTGGCCGAGGGCCTTTGCGCCCTGCTGGACGAGCTGGGCTTTGCGTCTGTGGAAGAAGCCCGCGGCTGCGCCCGCGGCTGACGATACAAATCAGGAGGAGATCCGCCATGACCAGACCCGCTCTCGAAGTTTTAAAGGAATGCAAGGCATTTTTGGAGGGGCATTTCCTGCTGTCCTCCGGGCGCCACTCCGGCGCGTACTGCCAGATGGCCTTCTTGCAGCAATACCCGGACAAATGCGCCGAGGTCATGGCCCCGGTGGCCGAGGCGCTCAAGGCGTATGGGGCCGATGTCATCGTCGGCCCGGCGATGGGCGGCATCGTCTACGCGTATGAGCTGGGCCGCCAGCTGGGCAAACGCGCCATCTTTACCGAGCGCGTCGACAATGTGATGACGCTCAAGCGCTTTGCCATCCAACCGGGGGAGCGCTGCATCATCGCCGAGGATGTCGTCACCACCGGCATCTCCAGCCTTGAGACGAAAAAGGCTATCGAAGACGCCGGCGGCGTGTGCCTGGGCATCTGCTGCGTCGTTGACCGCACCCGGCCGGAGGCCCCGTCGCCCATCCCCATCCTGGCCAGCGCCTTAAAGCTCGACCTGCCCAACTATCCCGCCGGGGATTGCCCCATCTGCAAAGAGGGCCGGCTGCCGCTGGTGCACCTCGGCAGCCGCAAAATGAAGGAACAGGCAAAACAGACGCTGTGACGGGAAGGGAATAAAAGATAAGAGATAAAAGATAAGAGATAAAAGATAAGAGATAAGAGATAAAAGATAAGAGATAAAAGATAAAAGACAAAAGATAAAAGATAAAAGACAAAAGATAAAAGACATAAAGGCGTTAAAAGGCGGCGCGCAGCGCCGTACCGAATCTCTTCTCTCTTCACTCCTCTTTCTTCACTCCTTAACCTTCACGCTTCTCTTTTACAGGGAGCACATCAACGCATTGCGAGGCATGGATTAAGATGCAGGCATATCTGATTTTAGCGAACGGCAGGGTGTTCACCGGGCAAAGTGTCGGCTGCGCCGGCACAACGGTGGGCGAGGTCGTGTTCGCCACCGGCATGGTCGGCTTTCAGGAAACACTCACCGACCCCAGCTACTACGGCCAGATCATCACCCAGACCTACCCCCTCATCGGCAACTACGGCATGAACAAGGCCGATCACGAGAGCGCCAAAGTCTGGGCAAAGGGCTACATCGTGCGGCAGGCGTGCACGACGCCCAGCAACTTCCGGTGTGAAAAGACGCTGGACGCCTTTTTGAAGGAGAACGGCACCGTCGGCATCGAAGGCATCGACACCCGCGCCCTCACCCGCACTTTGCGGGAGAGCGGCGTGATGAACGGCGCCATCACCACCGAGTTTGACCCGGCGGACGCCGCCAACGCCGAAAAGCTGGCCAACCTGCTAAGGGCCGTCAGCGCCTACGCCGTCACCGGCGCGGTGGCGGCCGTCACCTGCAAGGCGGCGCATACCTTCCCGCCGC
The DNA here is from genome assembly GCA_947629015.1 of uncultured Gemmiger sp. Taxonomy (GTDB): domain Bacteria; phylum Bacillota; class Clostridia; order Oscillospirales; family Ruminococcaceae; genus Gemmiger. The sequence goes on along the minus strand of CANRCB010000006.1, from coordinate 15,010 downwards.
TCACGCCGCCCGCCCCCGGCTGGCAGGGCGAGTACGGCAGCAGCGGGGAACTGCCCCCCGCCGCGGACGGCGAAAAGCCTTTGCACATCGCCCTGCTCGACCTTGGCTGCAAAAACAACATCCTGCGCTGCCTGCGCAAGCGCGGCTGCACGGTCACGGTGCTGCCCGCCACCGCCACCGCCGCCGACCTCGCCGCCCTTGGCGCCGACGGCCTCATGCTTTCCAACGGCCCCGGTGACCCGGCCGAGAACACCGTCGTCATCCAAAACCTCCGCCAGATGCTCGATACCGGCATCCCCACCTTTGGCATCTGCCTCGGGCACCAGCTCACGGCGCTGGCGGCCGGCGCCAAAACGGCCAAGCTCAAATACGGCCACCGCGGCGCCAACCAGCCGGTGACCGAGCTTGCCACCAAGCGCACCTTCATCACCAGCCAGAACCACGGCTACGCCGTGCAAAGCGGGACCGTGCCCGCCGCGATGGGCGCCGTCAGCCACGTCAACGCCAACGACAACACCTGTGAGGGCGTCGCCTACACGGCGTGGAACTGCTTTACCGTCCAGTTCCACCCCGAGGCCAGCGGCGGCCCGCGCGATACCGAGTTTCTGTTCGACCGTTTCCTTTCCAACGTGCGCGCCGCCAGGGCCGCCGCACCGGCCGGGGCGGATCCGGCAAAAACGCCTGTAAAGGAGGTGCGGTGATATGCCCAAAGACCCGCGCATCCAAAAGGTGCTCGTCATCGGTTCGGGGCCCATCATCATCGGCCAGGCCGCGGAGTTTGACTATTCCGGCACGCAGGCGTGCCGCGCGCTCAAAGCCGAAGGGGTCGAGACGGTGCTCGTCAACTCCAACCCCGCCACCATCATGACCGACCCCGATATCGCCGACCATGTCTATATTGAGCCCCTGACCGCCGCGGTCGTCGAGCGCATCATCGAAAAAGAACGCCCCGACGCCATCCTGCCCAACCTCGGCGGGCAGATGGGCCTGAACCTCAGCATGGAGCTTGCCCGCAACGGCTTTCTGGACCGCAGCGGCGTGCGCCTGCTCGCCTGCCGGCCCGACACCATCGACCGCGCCGAGGACCGCCAGCTGTTCAAGGATACGATGGAAAAGCTGCACCAGCCGGTCATCCCCTCCAAGGTGGTGGAGGATCTGGAGGACGCCGTCGCCTTTGCCGGTGAGATCGGCTACCCCGTCATCGTGCGGCCCGCCTTCACGATGGGCGGCACCGGCGGCGGCATCTGTGAGGACGAGGAGAAGCTGCGCGAGATCGGCACCAACGGCCTGCGCCTCTCGCCCATCCACCAGGTCCTCATCGAAAAATGCATCGCCGGCTGGAAAGAGATCGAATACGAGGTCATGCGGGATTCCAAGGGCAACGTCATTACCGTCTGCAACATGGAAAACCTTGACCCCGTCGGCATCCACACCGGGGATTCCATCGTCGTCGCGCCCAGCCAGACCCTCTCCGACCACGAATACCAGATGCTGCGCACCGCCGCGCTCGATATCATCACCGAGCTTGGCATCGAGGGCGGCTGCAACTGCCAGTTCGCCTTAAAGCCCGACAGCTTTGAGTACGCCGTCATCGAGGTCAACCCCCGTGTGTCGCGCTCGTCGGCGCTGGCGTCCAAGGCCACCGGCTACCCCATCGCCAAGGTGGCCACCAAGATCGCCCTCGGCTATACCCTGGACGAGATCACCAACGAGGTCACCGGCGAGACCTGCGCCTGTTTTGAGCCGGCGCTCGATTATGTGGTGGTCAAGTACCCCAAGTGGCCGTTCGACAAGTTCGTCTATGCCGACAAATCCCTCGGCACCCAGATGATGGCCACCGGCGAGGTGATGGCCATCGGCAACAGCTTTGAGCACGCCATGATGAAGGCCGTCTCCTCCACCGAGCTCGGCATGGACACGCTGCGCCTGCCCGGCCTTGCCCAGCTGCCGGACGAGGAGATCGTGCGCCGGCTTGCCGTGCAGGATTCCGAGCGCGCGTTCGTCGTGTACGAGGCGCTGGGCCGCGGCATCCCGCACGAAAAAATCTACGAGATCACCAAAATCGACCCCTGGTTTTTGGACAAGCTGCAAAACCTCGCCGACGCCGAGCAGCGCCTGCGCACCGAACCGCTGACCGAACAAAGCTACCGCGCCGCCAAGAAACTCGGCTTTTTGGACAAGACCATCCTGCGCCTGTCCGGGGCCGGGGCGCTGCCCTGTGCGCCGGCGCGCGCCGGCTTCAAGATGGTGGACACCTGCGCGGCGGAATTTGCCGCCCGGACGCCCTATTTCTACTCCACCTGGGACGAGGAGAACGAGGCCGCCGATTTTATCGCCGGGCGCGGCGGCAAGGGGCGCAAAAAGGTGCTGGTGTTCGGCTCCGGGCCCATCCGCATCGGGCAGGGCATCGAGTTCGACTACTGCTCGGTGCACGCGGTGTGGACGCTCAAAAACCACGGCTGCGAGGCCATCCTCGTCAACAACAACCCCGAGACCGTCTCCACCGATTTCGACACCGGCGACCGCCTGTATTTCGACCCTTTGACCCCCGAAAGCGTAGACCACATCATCGCCACCGAAAAGCCCGACGGCTGCGTGGTGCAGTTCGGCGGGCAGACGGCCATCAAGCTGGCCCGGCACATGGAGGAGATCGGCCTGCCCATCCTCGGCACCCCGGCCGACGCCATCGACGAGGCCGAGGACCGCGAGCGCTTTGACGCCCTGCTTGAGCGCTGCGGCATCCCGCGCCCCGAGGGCCGCACCGTCTATACGCTGGACGAGGCCCTCCGGGCCGCGCGCGAGGTCGGCTACCCGGTGCTCATGCGGCCCAGCTACGTGCTGGGCGGGCAGAACATGATCGTGGCCTACAACTCCGCCGATGTGGAGGAGTACATGGGCGTCATCACCGCCCACGTCGACATGAGCCACCCCGTGCTGATGGACAAATACATCTTCGGCACCGAGTGCGAGGTCGATGCCATCTGCGACGGCGAGGACTATCTCGTCCCCGGCATCATGGAGCAGGTCGAGCGCACCGGCGTGCACTCCGGCGATTCCATCTGCGTCTACCCGCCGTATGATTTCCCGCCCTCGGTCGTCGATACCCTCGTCGATTACACCGGCCGCTTCGCGCGGGAGCTCAAGGTCGTGGGGCTTGTCAACGTGCAGTACGCGGTGCAGAACGGCAAGGTCTATGTCATCGAGGTCAACCCCCGCTCCTCGCGCACCGTGCCCTACATCAGCAAGGTGACCGGCGTGCCGATGGTGGACCTGGCCGTGCGCTGCACCCTGGGCGAAAAGCTGCGGGATATGGGTTACGGCACCGGGCTCTGGCGGGGCGGGCAAAGCCCCTACACGGCGGTCAAAGTGCCGGTGTTCAGCTTTGAAAAGCTGCACGGCGTCGACACCATGCTCGGCCCCGAGATGAAATCCACCGGCGAGGTGCTGGGCATCGCCCCCACCTTCCACGAGGCGATGCTCAAGGGCCTTATCGGCGCGGGGTTCCGCTTCAAGACGCCGGGCCCCGGCTCCTGCGTCATCATCTCGGTCAAGGACAGCGACAAGCGCGAGGTCACCGACCTTGCGTGGAAACTGCATGACTACGGCTATAAGATCTACGCCACCGCCGGCACCGCCAGCTACCTGCGCCGGCAGATGATCCCCTGCTCCACCGTGCGCCAGATGAGCGGGGAGCGCCCCAACGTCATCGACCTGCTCGAAAGCGAGCTCGTCGATTACATCATCTCCACCTCGCCCCACGGACGGGACCCCCACCGGGACTCGGTCCGTTTCCGCCGCAAGGCGACGGAGCTTTCCATCCCGCTGCTCACATCGCTGGATACCGCGCGCGTGCTCGTCGACGCCCTGCGCAGCGAGCATTCCATCGACGGTATGGAGCTGGTGGACGTGGCCGCTCTGCACCGCCATGCCGCCGGCGAAGCGCGCATTTCGGGCTGAAACCGGGGGACAAGTGCCATAAAAACCCGCCTGCGGCGGCGGGTTTTTATGGCATTTGACGATTTTTTGTCAAACAGCGTGGAATTTACAAAAAACCCTTGCCTGAACGCGTATTTTTCTCTATAATAAGAACTATCAGAAGGACGCCGGCCCCCTTGGCCGGCCAGAAACAGGAGTGTGCAGTATGACCAGATCGCAGCTTATTACCAAAGTCGCGGCCGATACCGGGATGACCGCCGCGCATGTCGAGGACGTGATGGACGGCATCTTCGGCACCATCGGTGACGAACTCAAAAAGGGCAACAAGGTCACCATTGCGGGCTTTGGCCGGTTTGAGATGCGCCAGCGCCAGACCAAGAACTTCACCAACCCCAAGACCAAGGCTGTCAGCCAGCTCAAGCCCACCGCCATCCCCGGCTTCAAGGCCAGCGGCCGCCTGAAAGAAAAGATCGGCAAGTAAACAGGCCCATCCAGCCGCCGCCCTGCCCGGGGCGGCGGTTTTTCGCACACGGCGGGCCCGCCCCGCCGCCAAAAAAGGAAGGGAGGCCGCCATGCGCTTTGCCATCGAGGGGCAGACCGTCCGCTTTGAGGCCCCCGGCGAGAGCGGCTGCCTGTGCGCCTGCGGGCCGCGCGGCATCCGTTTCCGCTCCACGCCGGACCCGCGCGGTGTGCAGCCGCAGGACTGGACGCTGATGCCCGCCCCCGCCCCGGCCGCCGCCGCGCTGGAGGGGGATTGCGCCGTTTTGCAGGTGGGCACGCTGCGCGCCCGTATGCACCCCGACGGCCGGCTGGAATACGAGGACGCCGGCCGCCCGCTGCTGGCGGAGCAGCCGGAGCTGGCCTTTGGCGGCGGTATCCGCCGCTACCGGAACATCGGCAGCGGCCTGTGGCAGGCGCGCGTCAGCTTTGCGGCGGCCCCCGATGAGCATTTTTACGGCCTCGGGCATGAGGCCAACGGCTGCTTTGACCTCAAGGGCTGCGTCATCGACCTGCGCAACGTCAACGCCAAATGCGCCATACCGTACCTGTATTCCTCGCGTGGGTACGGCTTTTTGTGGAACCTGCCCTCCACCGGCCGGTGTGAACTGGCCGCCAACCGCACCCGCTGGCACAGCGATTGCACCCGCCAGATCGACTATGTGGTCCTCGGCGGCACACCGCGGCAGGCCGCCGCGGCCCTGGCCGACCTGACCGGCCACGCCCCGCCGCTGCCCCACTGGGCCAGCGGCATCTGGCAAAGCCGCCTGCGCTACGAAACGCAGGCCGAGGTGCTGCGCGTGGCGCGGCGCTACCGGGAGCTGGGGCTGCCGCTCTCGGCCATCATTATCGACTATTTCCACTGGACGGAGCAGGGGGACTGGCGGTTTGACCCCGCCTGCTGGCCCGACCCCGCGGCCATGTGCGCCGAGCTGCACGCCATGGGTGTCAAGGTGGGCGTCTCGGTGTGGCCCACCGTCAACGAAAAAAGCGAAAACTACGCCGCCCTGCGCGCGGGCAATATGCTCATCGCCACCGCCCGCGGCACCGACCGCCTGTTCGATTTTTACGGCCCGCAGGCCGTCATCGATACCACCCGCCCGGCCACCCGCCGCTTTGTGTGGGAAAAGCTGCGGCAAAATTACCTGGACAACGGCGTAGACTTTTTCTGGCTGGACGAGACCGAACCCGAGATACACCCCGAGGATTTTGACAACCTTGTGCTGGGCAGCGGCCGCGGCGACGAGACGGCCCTTCTGTACCCCTTCTGCCACGCGCAGATGGTGTGGGAGGGTATGCGGGCCGCCGGCCGGGCGGACACCGTCACCCTGGTGCGCTGCGCCTATACCGGCGCGCAGCGGTTCGGGGCGCTGGTGTGGTCGGGCGATATCCCCTCCACCTTTGAAAGCCTCGCCGCCCAGGTCAAGGCGGGGCTCCACATGGCGGTGTGCGGCATCCCGTGGTGGAACACCGATATCGGCGGCTTTTACGGCGGCGACCCCGACGACCCCGCCTTCCGGGAGCTGCTGGTGCGCTGGTTCCAGTACGGGGTGTTCTGCCCGGTCACCCGCCTGCACGGCAACCGCGGCGGGCAGGACCGCACCCGCCCCGTCAAGGAGCCCACCGGCCGCGGCAACGAACCGTGGAGCTTCGGCGGGCAGGTGCTCGCCATGCTGCGGCCGCTGATGCTTCTGCGGGAGCGTTTGCGCCCGTACATCGAAGCCGAAATGGCCAAAGCCTCCCAAAGCGGGGTGCCGGTCATGCGGCCGCTGTTTTTCGATTTCCCGCAGGATGCGGTGTGCTACACGCTGGGGGAGGAGTATCTTTTTGGTGACGATATCCTCTTTGCCCCCATCGTGCGCCCCGGCCAGCGGGAAAAACGGGTCTACCTGCCCGCAGGGGCATGGCGCCATACCGGCACGGGGCAGCTCTATGCCGGCGGCGCATGGTATGATATCGGCGCCGAGCTGCCGCAGTACATCGCCTTTGTGCGCGACGGCGCCGCAGTATGGCAGGCCTTTGCCGGGCCGCTGCCGTAACCGGAAAGGAGAAGATCCCCATGGCAAGCCTTGCCGCTTTTGAGGATTACACGCGCGCCCAAAAGATGGCCCAGCGCGAATACCGTGAAAAGATGCTCGCCGGCCAGTACCCCTACCTGCCGGTGCTGGACGAACTGCTCGTGAGCGCCGAGACCGACGCCCAGCTGCCGCTGGGCCTGCTCGAGATCCCGCTCTCCCGCGTTGTCGGCACCAAAACGGCCGGGCGCACGGCGGCCTTCGCGGCCAATTTCATGCCGCTGCTTTCCGCCGATACCGAGTTTGCCGCCAAATGGTGCGCGCTCTGCGCCGCCCATGTGGAGGAGGGCATCCGCGACCCCATCCGCTGCTTTGAGTATCTGGGCCGCTTCTATGTGCAGGAGGGCAACAAGCGCGTCAGCGTGCTCAAGTATTTTGGCGCCTTGAGCATTTCGGCCAACGTCACCCGCATCGTGCCGCGCTGGTCCGATACGCCCGAGGTGCGCCAGTATTTTGAATTCCTCGAGGCGTGGCCCGTCGTCGGCGCGTACTTTTTGCAGTTCACCCAGCCGGGCGGTTATGTGCGGCTGCAGAAGGCGATGGGCAAAGCCCCCGGCGAGCGCTGGTCAGACGAGGACCGCGCGGAGCTGCGCGGGCTGTACGCCATGCTGGAAAAGGCCTATGCCGCCGCCGGCGGGGCAAAACGCCGCGCCGCCGCGGGCGATGTGCTGCTGATCCTGCTGCGCGTCTACCCGTATGCCCAGCTTTGCGCCATGACCGGCCCGGAGCTGGAAAAGGCCCTCAAATCGGTCTGGGACGATGTCCTCGCGCTGGAAAACCCCGCCCCCGTCGCCGTCAGCACCAAGCCCGCCCCCCCGGCCGAGGGCAAGCTGCTGGGGCGCCTCATCCCCGCCATCCTCGCCGGGCCGGAGCATCTCAAGGTGGCGTTCGTCAACGAACGCACGCCCCAGACGAGTTCCTGGACCAGCCAGCATGAGTTTGGCCGCGGCCAGCTGGAAAAGACCTTTGGCAGCAAGGTCACCACCGCCGCGTACAACGGCGCCGTCCCGCATGAAAATGACGACGCCCTGGTCGAGCAGGCCATCGCCGAAGGCGCCGACGTCGTGTTCACCACCAGCCCGCAGCTGGCCGGCGCGGCGCTGCGCGCGGCCGCCAAGCACCCCGAGGTGCGCATCCTCAACTGCGCCATGGAGCTGCCCTACACCGGCATCCGCACCTATTATACCCGCGTGTATGAGGCCAAGTTCATCACCGGGGCCATCGCCGGCGCCATGGCCGGGGATGACCGCATCGGCTACATCGCCAGCTACCCCATCTACGGCGTGCCCGCCAACATCAACGCCTTCGCGCTCGGCGCGCGCATGGTCAACCCGCGCGCCAAGGTGGAGCTTTCCTGGTCCTGCCTGCCGGGGGATCCGATGGAACCCTTCACCAGCCGCGGCATCGCCATCATCTCGGGGCACGATTCCCCGGCCATCGGCCACCCGCAGAAGGAGTTCGGCACCTTCCAGCGTGCGGCGGACGGCCAGCCCGTCAACCTGGCGGCGCCGTTCTGGCACTGGGGCCAGTTTTACGAAAACGTCATCCGCACCATCCTCGACGGCGGCTGGCAGCGCGACAAATCCGGCAAGGACGGCCGCGCCGTCAGCTATTGGTGGGGCATGAACAGCGGCGTGATGGATGTGCTGCTCAGCCGGGAGCTCCCCGCCGATGTGCAGCACCTTGCCCACATCCTGCGCGAGGGCGTCATCTCCGGCGCCGTCGAGCCGTTCCGCTGCCGCATCGTCGGGCAGGACGGCACCGTCCGCAACGACGGCACCCACAGCTTCCCGCCCGAGCAGATCATGCATATGGACTGGCTGTGCGACGCCGTTGTGGGCACCGTGCCGGAATATGACGACCTGGCCGATTACGCCAAGCCGATGTACCGCATGCAGGGCGTCCACCGTGACCGCCTCCCGCCCGAGAAGGGGGCCCAGCTATGAGGCTGCTGGCCCTCTCGGATGAGGAATGCCCCGCCCTGTGGGACTACTTCACCCCCGAGAAGCTCAACGGCATCGACCTCATCGTCGCCTGCGGCGATCTGTGCCTGGAATACCTTGAGTTCCTCGTCACGCTGGCGCACGTGCCGCTGTTCTATGTGCACGGCAACCACGACGGCGCCTTTGACACCGCCCCGCCCGGCGGGGCGGAATGCCTGGACGATACCGTCATCGTGTACAAGGGCCTGCGCATCGCGGGCCTGGGCGGCAGCTACCGTTACCGCCGCGGCCCGTGGCAGTTCACCGAGGCCGAGATGAAAAAGCGGGTGCGCCGCCTGCGCCAGAAGATCGACCGCGTCGGCGGGCTGGACGTGCTCGTCACCCACGCGCCGCCGCACGGCTACGGCGATTTGAGCGACCTTGCCCACCACGGTTTTACCGCCTTTGGCGAGCTGCTGGATGCCTACCACCCGCAGCTGGTGCTGCACGGGCACATCCACCTGAGCTACGCCCCCACCATGCCGCGGGAGCACCAGTACGGCCGCACCCGCATCATCAACGCCTACGAGCGCTGCACCGTCGATGTGGCCGTGCCGCCGGCGGCGCCCCCGCCCTCGCCGGAACGCCGCCGCTTTTTCCGGCGGTAAGGCTTTCAGTGTGGGATGCCCCACAAGGCTTCCCCCTTTTGGGGGAAGCTGTCGCCGCAGGCGACTGATGAGGGGGGGAACAGGATGCCGCTTTGCGGGGCGCCGGGAACGCCGCCCCCTACGGGAATACGGAAAACGTATGGTCCCATTCCGTAGGGGCCGATTACAATCGGCCCGCCGTAACACGGAATGCCGTTTGCAGGGCCAGGCGATGCGTCCCCACAGGCCGTAGGGCGGGGGCTTGCCCCCGCCGTGCCCCCTTGCCGCTGCAACGCCGCCGCTTTTTCCAGCGGTAGGGCTTTCAGAGCGGGATGCCCGGAAGGCTTCCCCCTTTGGGGAAACTGTCGCCGCAGGCGACTGATGAGGGGGAACAGGATGCCGCTTTGCGGGGCGCCGGGGACGCCGCCCCCTACGGGAATACGGAAAACGTATGGTCCATTCCGTAGGGGCCGATTACAATCGGCCCGCCGTAACACGGAATGCCGTTTGCAGGGCCAGGTGATGCGTCCCCACAGGTTGTAGGGCGGGGGCTTGCCCCGCCGTGCCCCTTGCCGCTGCAACAGCGTTTCCCGGCGGGGTCAAGACCCCGCCCTACGGATTTCCATAAAATGATACCATTTTTGAAAGCCCCGCGCGTTGCGCCCTGCCCTGACAAAGGCAGGGCGCCGGCCTTTACAGGGGCAGCGCCTCCCCGTCCAGCACCGCCCTTTCCAGCGTGTCCCCCCTATAATAAAGGGCCAGGCGGAAAAACGGCGCGTCCTCGGCCAAAAGCCGCAAAAAGATCTTGTCCCCCTGCCAGATGGGCAGCCCCGGCACGGCCGCCTTGGGCACCCATTCCAGCACCCCCTCGGGGCAGGGGGGCAGGTGCAGGGCGTCGCCGGTATAGCCGCCCTCGCGGCAAAGGAACAGGTGCATGCGCTCCGCCGGCCACGGCGGGCAGAAAAAATCCACCGTGCCGCGGTATTCCGGCGCCGTGAGCGTCAGGCCCGTCTCCTCCTGCACCTCGCGCCGCACACAGGCAAAAGCGTCCTCGCCCGGCTCAAACTTGCCGCCGACGCCCACCCATTTGTCCCGGTTGACGTCCTTTTCCTTTTTTACGCGGTGCAGCATCAGGTACGCGCCGCCCCGCTCGATGTAGCAAAGCGTCGTGTGCAAAAGCGCCGTGTCCATGGGGTATCGCCTCCCGCCCCATTGTACCGGATGCGCCGCCGCTTGGCAAGGTATAAAACGCGCTCTGCGCCGCACACTAACCCAAGGGCACAGGAAAAAAACGCCAAAGCAAAAAAGGGAGGAACAAAAAAGATGAAAGCCACAGGCATCGTGCGCCGCATCGACGAGCTGGGCCGCGTCGTCATCCCCAAGGAGATACGCCGCACCCAGCGCATCCGCCAGGGCGACGCGCTGGAGATCTACACCGCCGCCGACGGTGAGGTCGTGTTCAAAAAGTATTCCCCGATGGCCGCCCTGGGCGAACTGTCCGCCGTCTACGCCGAGGTGCTGGCCAAGACCCTTGGCCGCCCCGTCATGGTCTGCGACAAGGACGCCGTCGTCGCCGCGACCGGCCCCGCCAGGGCCGATTGGCTGGGCCGCCCCATCTCGCGGGAGCTGGACAGCCTGCTCGCCATGCGCAGCCCCTACGCCGCCCCGGCGGACCCGGGCCGCCGCGTGCGCGCGTTCGAGCGCGGGGAGCGCCAGCTGCTGTGCGCGGCGCCCATCATCGCGGGCGGTGATGTGGAGGGCGGCGTCTGCCTGCTGGGCACCGCGCGCGACCCCGCGCCCGAGCCCGAAACGCTGCGCGCCGTCAACCTGGCAGCGGCCTTCCTCGCCCGCTGGATGGAAGAATAACACCCCCGCCCCCGCCCCCGCCGCGCCGCCGGCGGGGGCATTTGCCGGAAAAGGGCGGGTTTTGTGTCTAAACTGTTAAACTTCAAAACTTTTTTGCAAAACCCCTTGACAGGGCAGCCGGTTTGCATATAATAAAGTTAAAAGTTAGCACTCGAAAGCAAAGAGTGCTAACGCCCAAAAAGGAGCCGGCCGCGCCGGCGCGGGGGAGGGGAGCACAGATGCCGATGGACGCGCGCAAGCAGCGCATTCTCGAGGCTATCGTCGCCCTCTACGCCGACGAAGGCGCCCCCATTGGCAGCGGGCTGCTGGCCAGCTACTTTGATATGGCGCTTTCCAGCGCCACCCTGCGCAACGAGATGGCCGCCCTGACCCGCCTGGGCCTTTTGGAGCAGCCGCACACCAGCGCCGGGCGCGTGCCCAGCCCGCAGGGCTACCGCTACTACCTCGATACCCTCATCGCCGCGCCGGGATCGGCCCCCCTCTCCGAGGCGGACCGCCGCCGGGTGGACGGGTGCTTCCCCGCCATCGACGCCGAGCCGGAAAAGCTCGCCCAGAGCGCCGCGCGCGCTTTGGCGGAGCTTACCGGCTGCGCCGCGGCCGTCACCACGCCGCAGGCGCCGGATCTGTGCATCGCCCATTTTGAGGTGGTGCAGGTGGGGCGCAACAGCGCCGCCATCCTGGCGGTGACCAGCGCTGGCGGGGTGCGCACGCGGGCCGTGCGCGTGGACACCGGCCTCTCGGCCGCCGATGCGGCGGCGCTGGCGCGGCTGCTCAACCAGGAGCTCGCCTTCATCGCCCCGCAGGATCTTGACCCCCGGCGCCTTGCCGCCATCACGGCGTCCGCCGGGCCGGGGCTGGCCCCGGTGGTGCAGGCCGCGCGGGAGCTGGTCTGCACCGGGCCGCAGACCTATCTTGAAGGCCCGCAGAACCTCGCCCGCATGCCCGATGCGCGCCAGAACCTTGCCGCCCTGCTGGAGATCTTTGCCGACAGCGGCGCCGCCGCCCGCCTCATCGAGCCGCGGGGGGACGGCATCACCGCCACCCTGGGCGAGGATATCGTGCCCCCCATGCCGGGGCTGTGCGTGGTCAGCAAGCGGTATCTTGCGGGGGGCGGGCTGCGCGGCAGCGTGGCGCTCATCGGCTCCAACCGGATGCCGTACCGCCGCCTCATCCCCGTCCTTGGCTATTTTGCCGCCAGGCTCGGCCAGAGCATGGCGGGCAATAAACAGGAGGATACACCGTGAACGAAGACATCAAGGAACCCGTTCTGGAAGAAGAAACGCCCGCGCCGGCGCCCGAAACGCCGCCCGCGGAGGGGCCCGCGCCCGGGCCATCCGCCCCGCCCGAGCCGCCTGCGGAGGCGCCCGCGCCCGACAAGGAGCCGGCGCCCAAGCCCAAAAAGGAATTCCTCAAAGGCAAGGCGCGGGAGGCCGAGGGCCTCAGGGCCAAGCTGGAGGCCGCTGAGAAGAAGGCCGCCGACATCCGGGATCAGCTGCTGCGCACCGCCGCCGAGTACGAGAATTTCCGCAAGCGCTCGGCGCGCGAGGCTGACAGGAAATTCAACGACGGCGTCTCCTTTGCCGTCAACCAGATCCTCCCCATCCTCGACACCCTTGAGATGGCCGCGGGCGCTGCCTGCGCCGACGAGAACTACAAAAAGGGCGTCGTGATGACGCTGGACAAGGCCGCGCAGGCTTTGCAAAAGCTGAACATCACCGAGATCGAGGCCCTGGGCAAACCGTTCGACCCCAACCTGATGAACGCCGTGCAGCAGGTCCCCGCCGCCGAAGGGCAGGAAAGCGGCACCGTCGTCACGGTGTACCAGAAAGGGTATAGAATAGGCGACCAGATCATCCGCCACGCCTCCGTCGTCGTGGCCGAATGAACCCCCGCGCCCACGGTAAGGGGCGGCGTCCCCGGCGCCCCGCGACCTTGTTTTCAGGCCCAAAGGAGCCTTGAAAAATAAACAGCACAACACCAGACTTTTTATAAATTTGAAGGGAGAACACCAACCATGAGCAAGATCATCGGTATCGATTTGGGCACCACCAACAGCTGCGTCGCCGTGATGGAAGGCGGCGAGCCCGTCGTCATCGCCAACGCCGAGGGCGCGCGCACCACGCCGTCCGTCGTCGGCTTCACCAAGACCGGCGAGCGTCTGGTCGGCCAGGTCGCCAAGCGGCAGGCCATCACCAACCCCGAGAACACCATCTCCTCCATCAAGCGCAAGATGGGCACCGCCGAAAAGGTCAACGCCGGCGGCAAGGCCTACACCCCCGAGGAGATCAGCGCCATGATCCTCGCAAAGCTCAAGGCCGACGCCGAGGCGTACCTGGGCGAGACGGTCACCGAGGCCGTCATCACCGTGCCCGCCTATTTCAACGACAGCCAGCGCCAGGCCACCAAGAACGCCGGCACCATCGCCGGCCTCAACGTCAAGCGCATCATCAACGAGCCGACGGCCGCGTCGCTCGCCTACGGCATCGACAAGGAGACCGACCAGAAGATCATGGTCTATGACCTGGGCGGCGGCACCTTCGATGTCTCCATCATCGAGATGGGCGACGGCGTCACCGAGGTGCTGGCCACCAACGGCGACACCCACCTCGGCGGCGACGATTTCGACCAGCGCGTCATCGACTGGATGGCCGAGGACTTCAAGCGCGAGAACAGCATCGACCTGAGGCAGGACAAGATGGCCGCCCAGCGCCTGAAAGAGGCCGCCGAGAAGGCCAAGATCGAGCTCTCCAGCGCCACCTCCACCAACATCAACCTGCCCTTCATCACCGCCGACGCCAACGGCCCCAAGCACTTGGATATGACGCTGACCCGCGCCAAATTCAACGAGCTCACCGCCGACCTTGTCGACCGCACCATGGGCCCCGTGCGCAAGGCCATGGCCGATGCCGGCCTTTCCGCCTCCGACCTCAAGAAGGTGCTGATGGTGGGCGGCTCCACCCGCATCCCCGCCGTGTACGACGCCGTCAAGAAGGAGCTTGGCTGCGAGCCGTTCAAGGGCATCAACCCCGACGAATGCGTCGCCGTCGGCGCCGCCATCCAGGGCGGCGTGCTGCAGGGCGATGTCAAGGGCCTGCTGCTGCTCGACGTCACCCCGCTGAGCCTTGGCATCGAGACGCTGGGCGGCGTGTGCACCCGCATCATCGAGCGCAACACCACCATCCCCACCAAGAAGAGCCAGATCTTCTCCACCGCGGCCGACAACCAGCCCAGCGTCGAGGTCGTCGTGTTGCAGGGCGAGCGTGAGTTCGCGCGGGACAACAAGAGCCTCGGCACCTTCCACCTGGACGGCATCGCCCCCGCGCCGCGCGGTGTGCCGCAGATCGAGGTCACCTTTGACATCGACGCCAACGGCATCGTGCACGTCTCGGCCAAGGACCTCGGCACCGGCAAGGAGCAGAGCATCACCATCACCGCCTCCACCAACATGAGCAAGGACGACATCGACAAGGCCGTCAAGGACGCCGAGCAGTACGCCGCGCAGGACAAACAGCGCCGCGAGGAGGTCGACGCCCGCAACAATGCCGACCAGATGGCCTTCCAGATGGAAAAGACGCTGAACGAGCTGGGCGACAAGATCTCCGCCGACGAGAAAAACGGTATCCAGACCAAGATCAGCGCCCTGCGCGAGGCCGGCAAATCCGGCACCGTCGCGGACATCAAGGCCAAACAGGAGGAGCTGCAAAAGGCGTTCTACGCCGTCAGCGAGAAGCTCTACCAGCAGGCGGCCCCGCAGGGCGGCGCGCCCGGCCCCGACATGGGCGGCCAGGCGGGCCCCAACCCCGGCAGCGCCCCGCGTGACGACGGCGCCGTGGATGCCGATTTCCACGAAGTGTAATCTGTAAGGGGGAGGCTCGGCTTCGTTGGCTCGCGCGCTGCGCGGGCTCGCCAAGTCGCCTGTGCGGTTGCGGTGCCCGGCTCGCGCTGCGGCCTTGGTGCGGCCTTGCGCTTGCCGACCGCTGCCCCTGCTTCGGCTCCCTGTTTCCGCCGCAGGCGGCGGTCGCCTCCGCAGTCCCTTAGATTCCCCACCGTCGCAAAAATGCCTTGC
>CANRCB010000005.1 GCA_947629015.1 uncultured Gemmiger sp. | reverse complement strand
AAGGTCACCTTCAGCTTCTTCTATGCCTTCAGCGAGAATTTCGTGCTGCCCATCAGCCATGACGAGGTCGTGCACGGAAAGTGCAGCCTCATCAACAAGATGCCCGGCGACTACGAGACCAAGTTTGCCAACCTGCGCACCTTCTACGGCTATATGTGGGCGCACCCCGGCAAAAAGCTGCTGTTCATGGGGCAGGAGTTCGGCCAGTTCATCGAGTGGGACGAGAAAAAGCAGCTGGACTGGATGCTGCTGGACTACGAAAAGCACCGCCAGCTGCAAGCCTACGTGCAGGACCTCAACCACTTCTACACCGCGAACCCCGCCCTGTGGCAGGTGGATTACAGCTGGGAGGGCTTCCAGTGGATCGTGTCGGATGACAACCAGCAGAGCGTCGTCGCCTTCCTGCGGCGGGACGCGGCGGGCAAGATGCTCATGATCGCGTGCAACTTCAACCCCGTGCTCCGGCAGGACTACCAGATGGGCGTGCCGGTGGCCGGCACCTACAAAGAAGTGCTCAGCTCCGACGATACGAAATACGGCGGCGCCGGCATCACCAACGGCTCGCTGCGCAGCAAAAAGGGCGCGCGCCACGGCTTTGAGCAGTACATCAGCGTGACGCTGCCGCCGCTGTCCACGGTGTACTTCTCGGTCCCGGCGCCGCGCAAAAAGCCGGAAAAGAAGCCCGCCGCCGCGGCGGAGAAAAAACCTGCCGCCAAGGCCAAAAAGCCCGCCGCCAAGGCCAAAAAGGCCACGGCCGGGGCCTGAGGGGCCAAAGGCGTAAGCAACGGCGCAAAAGCCGAATTTATAAGGGGAGACAAACTATGGCAAAAGAAATGATCGCAATGATCCTGGCCGGCGGCCAGGGGTCGCGGCTTTACGCCCTGACCCAAAAGCTCGCCAAACCCGCGGTGCCGTTCGGCGGGAAGTACCGCATCATTGATTTCCCGCTGTCCAACTGCGTCAACTCCGACATTGACACCGTCGGCATCCTCACGCAGTACCAGCCGCTCGTGCTCAACGAATATATCGGCAACGGCCAGCCGTGGGACCTTGACCGCCTGCACGGCGGCGTGCACGTGCTGCCGCCCTACCAGCAGGCCTCCGGGTCGGACTGGTACAAGGGCACGGCCAACGCCATCTACCAGAACATCTCCTTCATCGACCGCTATGACCCCCAGTACGTCATCATCCTCTCCGGTGACCAGATCTGCAAGCAGGACTACAGCGATTTCCTCCGCTTCCACAAGGAGAAAAACGCCGAGTTCTCGGTCGCCGTCATGGAGGTGCCGTGGAGCGAGGCCTCCCGCTTCGGCCTGATGGTCACCGACGACAACGACAAGATCAGCGAGTTCCAGGAAAAGCCCAAAAACCCCAAGTCCAACCTGGCCTCGATGGGCATCTACATCTTCAACTGGGACATCCTCAAGAGCTACCTCATCGCCGACGAGGCAGACCCCAACTCCCAAAACGATTTCGGCAACAACATCATCCCCAACCTCCTCAAGGACGGGCGCCGGATGTACGCCTACCGCTTCAGCGGCTATTGGAAGGACGTGGGCACCATCTCCAGCCTGTGGCAGGCCAACATGGAGGTGCTGGATCCCAGCCATTCCGGTATCGACCTGTTTGACGAAAACTGGAAGATCTATTCCCGCAACTCCGGCCAGCCCTGCCAGAGCATCGGCACCTACGCCGAGGTCTCCAACTCGATGATCACCGAGGGCTGCCGCGTGGACGGCGACGTGAAGGACTCCATCCTCTTCCCGGGCGTCGTGGTGGAGCACGGCGCCACCGTGGAGGGCGCCGTGGTCATGGGCGGCACCGTCATCAAGGCGGGCGCGCAGGTGGCGCACTGCATCGTGGCCGAGAACGTCCTCATCAAAGAGGGCGCCCGGGTCGGCGCCATGCCGGAAGGCGGGCTGAACATCGCCGAGCCCGGCGATGTGGCCACCGTCGGCTCCGGCGTGGTCATCGGCGCCGGGGCGGTCGTCGGCCCCAAAGCGATGGTAGCAAACGATGTAAAGGACGGTGCGGAACAATGGTAAGCAGCATGGCAAACGCCCTGGGCGTCATCTTCGCAAACACCTACGATAACCTCGTGCCCGATCTCGTGACCGAGCGCTCGATGGCCTCCATCCCGTTCGGCGGGCGCTACCGCCTGATCGATTTCGTGCTCTCCAGCATGGCCAACTCCGGCATCGACAACGTTTCCATCATCGTGCGGCGCAACTACCATTCGCTGATGGACCACATCGGCGCCGGCCGTGAATGGGACCTGACCCGCAAGCACGGCGGTTTGAACATCGTGCCGCCCTTTGCGGAGCGCACCGTCAAGATGTATTCCGGCCGTGTCGACGCGCTGGACAGCATCCTCAACTTCCTGCGCGACCAGAAGGAAAAGTACGTCATCCTGTCGGATTCCTGCAACGCCTTCAACTTTGACTTCAACAAGCTCATCGAGGCGCACGTCGCCTCCGGCGCCGACGTGACGATGGTCTACAACCACGCGGTCATCCCCGAGGGCGCCCGCAGCGACAACTACACCATCAAAGTCAAGGACGGCCGCGTCACCCAGCTGCTCTCCAATGACTACCGTCCCGGCGAGCAGGACCTCTCGCTCAACATCTACATCATCGACCGCGAGAACCTCATCGAACTGGTGCGCGACGCCGCCGCCCGCGGGCTCATCTACTTTGAGCGCGATATCCTCGCCCGCAACTTGGAGCTGCTCAATGTGCAGGCGTACCGCTACGACGGCTATGTGGCCCGCATCGCCGATATGAAGAGCTATTTTGACGAGAATATGCGCCTTCTGGACCCCGCCGCCATGGCGCAGCTTTTTGACGCCGACAACCCCATCTACACCAAGATCCGTGACGACAACCCCACCCGCTACCTTGCGGGCAGCCACGTCAAGCACAGCGTCGTGGCCGACGGCTGCGTGCTGGAGGGCACGGTGGAGAACTGCGTGCTGTTCCGCGGCTGCCAGGTGCGCAAGGGCGCCGTCGTCAAAAACAGCGTCATCATGCAGGACAGCGTCATCGAAGATGGCGCCGAGGTCGAGTATGTGGTGGCCGACAAGAACGTGCACATCACGGCCGGCAAAAAACTCTCGGGGGCCGATTCCTTCCCTGTGTTCGTGGCCAAGGGCCATACCGTCTGAGAACCGTATGCGCGGCGCCCCGCCCAAAGCCGGCCGCCGCGCCGGACAAAAACCGTATGCTGGGAGGTATGTACCATGAAGATCCTCTACGCAGCCAGTGAGGCTGCCCCCTTTGCCAAATCCGGCGGTTTGGCCGATGTGGCCGGCGCGCTGCCCAAAGCCCTTGTCGCCGACGGGATCGACTGCCGTGTCGTCATGCCGCTGTATGAGGACCTGAAATTCAAGGATACGCTGGAATATTTGACCAACTTCAGCGTGCCGGTGGGCTGGCGCAGCCAGTATTGCGGGCTGTTCAAGGCCGAGCGTGACGGCGTGACCTTCTATTTCATCGACAATGAATATTACTTCAAGCGCAGCGGGCTGTACGGCTTCTATGACGACGGCGAGCGGTTCGCGTTTTTCTCCCGCGCCATCCTTGAGATGCTGTTCTACACCGATTTCGAGCCCGACATCATCAACTGCAATGACTGGCAGACCGCCCTTACCCCGGTGTACCTGAACCTGTACTACCGCCATCTGGACAAGTTCAGCCACATCAAGACGGTGTTCACCATCCACAACATTGCCTACCAGGGCAAATACGGGCTGGATATTTTGGAGGACACCTGCGGCATCGGTATGCGGGACGCCCATGTGGTGGAATACGACGGCTGCGCCAACTTCATGAAGGGCGCCATCGAGACGGCCGACAAGATCACCACCGTCAGCCCCACCTACGCGCAGGAGATCCTGGATCCGTGGTTCAGCCACGGCCTGGACGGCCTTCTGCGCCAAAAGCAGTATAAGCTGTGCGGTATCCTGAACGGCATCGACACCAAGGTCTTTGACCCCGCCACCGATCCCGACATCGCCGCCAACTATTCCGCCCAGGATTTCGTCAAGGGCAAGGCCGCCTGCAAGGCCGCCTTGCAGGATGAGCTCGGCCTGCAAAAGGACGGCAGCCCCGTCATGGCCATGGTCACCCGCCTTGTGGGGCACAAGGGCCTTGACCTGGTGCGCTCCATCGCCGACGGCCTGCTCCAGCAGGGCATCGAGCTGGTCATCCTCGGCTCCGGCGAAGCCCAGTACGAGAACTTCTTCAACGAGCTCGTCGCCCGCAACCCCGGGCGTGTGGGCGTGTACATCGGCTACCATGCCACGCTCGCGCAGCGCATCTACGCCGGCGCCGATATCTTCCTCATGCCCTCCCGCAGCGAGCCCTGCGGCCTTGCGCAGATGATCGCCTGCCGCTACGGCACCATCCCCGTCGTGCGTGAGACCGGCGGCCTCAAGGATTCCATCAAGGATTCCGGCGACGGGTTCGGCAACGGCTTCACCTTCGCCAACTACAACGCCCACGAGCTGTACGAGGCCTGCTGGCGCGCCAAGGAGGGCTACTGGCGCCCCGAAGGCTGGCAGATCCTGGTCCGCCGCGCCATGGAGTGCGATTTCAGCTGGGCCAACTCCGCCAAGAGCTACGAGGGGCTGTACAACGAGGTCGTCACCCTCTGGTAACGCCCGACCGCAAACACAAAAAACCGCCCCGGCAGGGTTCGCAAGGCCCTGCCGGGGCGGGTTTCTGCGTTACAGCCGGGAAAGGGGGCGCGCCGTCACAGCTCCAGCGTCAGCTTCCGCCCGCTGGGGGCGTAGGCGCGGTACACGATGCCCGTTTTGCTGAACAGCCGCCGGCTCGCGATGCTGCTGGGCGTGTCATGGTATTTGTCCGACAGATAGATGATCTCCCGGATGCCGCTCTGGATGATGGCCTTGGCGCACTCGTTGCAGGGGAACAGCGTCACATACACGCGCGCGCCGCGCAGGTCATGCCCGGCGCTGTTCAAAATGGCGTTGAGCTCGGCGTGGCAGACATACATATATTTCGTCTCCAGCGCATCGCCCTCGCGCCCCCAGGGCATCTCGTCGTCGTTGCAGCCGATGGGCATACCGTTGTACCCAAGGGAGAGGATCTTGTTTTCGGGGCTCACGATGCACGCCCCCACTTGGCTGTTTCCGTCCTTGCTGCGCTGGGCCGAAAGCAGGGCAATGCCCATAAAATATTCGTCCCAGCTGATGTAATCCCTGCGTTTGGCTGAATCCATGCCGGCACCGTCCTTTTTGCCGCCGCGCGGCGTTTTTTTTATTATAACGCCTGTTCCCGCGGGGCGCAAGGGGCGTTTTGGTGCAGGCGGCGGTATTTTTGCCGCGTCGCCTCGCCGCCGCGCAGATGGCGTTCGGCCTTGTTTTTCTTTATGACGCCCTGCACCTCGGCCCAAAGGCCGGGGTTCTGGTGCCGCAGGCGCAGCTGGTCCTTCCAGATGGTGCTCTTGCTCACCCCAAACACCCTGGCCGCAGCCCGCACCGTGGCGCCGCTGGCCACGATGTAGCGCCCCACCTGCACCGCACGCTCCTCCGGATCGCCTTTCATCTGCAAGCCCCCCTTTTTCGCACAGGTTTCTGCAAAAACCTATGCCATGAGGGGCAAAACTATGCTGCGGCGCGTCTTTGGGGCAAAACAGGCGGTTTCGTGTTGACATTTGTCTGTACGGGAAGGTATACTGGTCTTATCGCTTTAAACAGGTATGTGCCTGCCGGAGCAGCGTCTGTTTTACGGCAGGCGCAGGGAAGGCCGAAAGCGGAAAGGGAGTGCTCCTGTATGCAGAAAGTTTCGGATTTTTTGAAAAGTGAACCCGTGAAGGTGCGCCTCATCGCCTGTGCGCTGTTCGTGGCGGCGCTGCTGATGCTGTTTTTGCCGTGGGAGACGGTGACGGACGCGGATACGCGCCGCCAGGTCGCCGCGGCAGCTGCAGAGATCAACAACTATACGGACAACGGCCTCCTTTCCATCTTTGGCGGGAAGGAGATGGCCGCATTGCTGAAGCCGATGAAAAAGCTGCTCAGCATCCTCTAGGATGGCGGCATCACGCCGTTGGAGACCGGTACCGGCCTTCGGATGGCCGGCAAGGTGGCAAAAAGCATCCGGGATCTGGGCTCCTACTTTTATGCCGGTGATGATGAGACACTTGCGGCGTTGGGTACCGCCGGGGCCCTGGGCGTTGTGTATACGCTCCTGCTCCTGGCATCGCTGGCCGCTGTGGCCTGGACGGCGTACCAGATGTGGATGGGGCGCCGCCGCTGTACATGGGCGGCGATGGCCGCCTTCCTCCTGCTGGCCGTGATATTCTTCGGCAGCAGCCTTGTGGTGTGGATCCGCGCGAAGGAGATGGTTTCACGGCCGACCGTCTGGTGCATTTTGGCACCGCTTTTCATGGCGGCGGCATGGTATCTGTATGAACATTTCGCCATGCCGGCTGCCGATGGGATGCCCCTGCACCGCTTGGGTGGCACGGATCTCGCTGCCTTGAACGGTACACTGGCCTCTGCAAAGGAGAAAGGCAGCGGCCTGGTCTCCCACACAAAGCAGGCATTGGGCGCCATGGCCGCCCCCAAGACCTGGGTCTGCCCCAACTGCGGCACCGAGATGGCGGGGGACAAAAAGTTCTGCGGCACCTGCGGCAGCAAACGCCCGGAACCGCAAAAATGCGCCAACTGCGGTAAATTGCAGGAACCCGGCGTTGCCTTCTGCTCCGAATGCGGTGCCCGGTTTGTCCCGCAGCGGCAGTGCGAAAAATGCGGCACGCCCTATCTGCTGTCGGAAAAATTCTGTGCGAACTGCGGCAGCCCGGTCAGCTATCCGCGGGTGGAAGTGAAAGAAGGGCCCGCAGCGGCAGAGCCGGTGCAGACGGAATGAATCTCCGCGCCCGCTTGGTGCCTGACGGCCGGGCGGGCCAAAGGGAAAGGTGATCATCATGCAATGCCCGAATTGTGGTAAAGAAAACCGCCCTACAGCAAAATTTTGTGCCGCGTGCGGGACCGCCCTCAGGCGGGGCGGCACGGCCGCGGCTGCGGTGCCCGTGCCCGAGGCCGCAGTTGAGCCGGAGCCCGCGCCGGAGCCGGAACCGGAACCTGCGCCTGTGGTGGAACCGGAACCCATACCGGAGCCTGAGGCCGCAGTTGAGCCGGAACCTGCACCGGAGCCGGAACCCATACCGGAGCCTGAGGCCGCAGTTGAGCCGGAACCGGCATCGGAGCCGGAGGTGGAACCCGCGCCGGAGCCGGAACCGGAGTCGGTGCCCGAGGCGGAACCCGCGCCCGAGACGGAACCGGAGTCAGAGACTGTGCCCGAGGCCGCAGTTGAGCCGGAACCCGCACCCGAGACCGTAATTGAGCCGGAACCCGTGCCCGAGGCAGAGCCTGTGCCCGAGGCCGCAGTCGAGCCGGAACCCGCACCCGAGACCGTAATTGAGGCGGAACCCGTGCCCGAGGCAGAGCCTGTGTTCGAGGCCGCAGTCGAGCCGGAACCCGTGCCTGAGACCGTAATCGAGCCGGGCCCCGTGCCGGTGGTGAACTTCTGCCGCCATTGCGGTGCCAAAATGGAACGTCCGGGCGCAAAATTCTGCCCCTCGTGCGGTATGCCGCTGCAAGCGCCGCCGCCGCAACCGGTGCCGCCGATGCCAACGACGCCCAAAAGCGCCGTGCCCCCGCGGCGCTCCCACAAAGGGCTGTGGATCACGCTGGGCATCGTGTTGGGGGTGCTTGTGCTGGCCGCGGCCGTTTTGCTGGGCCTGCCGTTTGTGCGCCGCTTTGTGGAAGAAAAGCGGGCCTCCGGCACGGCTGCCGTGCCGACCCCGCCCCCTGCCGCCGCCTCCCTGCCGGAAAACGGGCCGGAAAGCGTGCCCGAGGTGACCCCTGCGCCCACGCCGGATTCGACGCCGGCGCCCACGCCTGTGCCGACGCCCGCCCCCACCCCGGAACCCACGCCCCTGCCGGCCGGCGGCGAATATACGCAGATCCGTGTGATGGAGCCCAAAACGCAGGAAGGCGGGCTTCGCTTCCGCGCGGCACCCGGCACGGACGCCGAGGTGCTGGAGACCATCCCGCAAGGGGAATGGTTCTTCCTGCTCAAGGAGCAGGACGGCTGGGGGTATGGTGTGTTTTGGGGCCAGCTGGGCTGGTGCTCGATGGAATATCTGCAGCCTTCGGATTACAGCTGGGAAAACGGCGTCACCACGCTGGCCGTCCCGGATTTTCTGGACCGGGAGCAGCAGATCACCTTTGTGCGCGCCCTGTACCTGTACCAGTGCCTGTTCTGGCATGAGGGCGATGAGCCCGTCAACAGGATGCTGGTCACGTCCGGTACGTCCTCGCCCTGTTACCATTTCCATGGCCAATATTCGAACTATTCGCAGACCGTCAACGCGCTGTTTACCCCCGCCTTGGTGGAAAAGCATTTCAGCCGTTATTTCAACAACGGCGGCAGCCTTTATGTGGAAAATTGGCTGGGGGATCTGGGCGTGATCCTGGGCCATACCCTGACCAATGTCCACTACGAACTCCTCGAAATGGGGGACACGCAGATCACCTTCAATATGATCTGTGACCACCGGGAAGACCCCACACAGGTCGTTTATCCCATCGTTATGTGCAAAGGCACGGACGGCGTGTGGCGCTTTGACCGCTTTGCGACCCCCATCCTTGGCGAACTGGATTGAATTTGATCTCCGATACGCTGCCAAAAGCCGCCGGGCCGCCCTTTAAGGGGGCGGCCCGGCGGCTTTTGGCGGCTTATTCATAGATTTTGCGCCCGGCAAAAACGCACAGCGGGCGTTTGGATTTGCCGGCCTTGATCAGCTGCATCGCCGCGGCCAGCGTGGCGCCGGCGCTGGCGCAGGCGGGGATGCCGTCAAAGGCAAGAACCTCACGCGCGGCATTCTCGGCGTCGGCGGTGGAGACGGCCAGCACCGTATCCACCACATAGGGGTTGTAGTTTTCCGGCACAAAGCCGGGCCCGATGCCCGCGATGCCGTGGTGCCCGATGAATCCGCCGCTGATGGCGGCGCATTCGCTCGGCTCCACCGCCACGATGCGCATCATGCTGTCCCACGCTTTCAGGTATTCGGCCACGCCGGTCACGGTGCCGCCACTGCCCACGCCGATGACCACGGCGTCGACGCTGTCCCCGGCGGCCTTTAGGATCTGCGGCCCCGTCACCCGGCGGTGGTATTCGGGGTTGTCATCATTGGCAAAATAGTTGGTAAAATACCCGCCGTGGCGCTGCGCCGTCTCCTGCGCGATGCGCTCCAGCGCCTTGCGCCCGCCGCCGCTGCACACCACGATGCGTGCGCCCAGGCTTTGCAGGTGCTGCCGGCGCGCCACCGGCAGGCTGCCCGGCACCACCAGGATGCAGGGATGGCCGGTGGTCGCGCAGCTTACGGCCAGCGCCGCGCCAAAGCTGCCGGAACTGGCCTCCACCACCGGCATACCGGGCTTTAAGTCCCCGCGCTCGGTCGCAAAGGCGATCATCGCCTCGGCCACGCCGTCCTTGCAGGTGCCGGTCGCCCCGCCGAAATCCAGATACGCCAAAATGCACGAGGTCAGCCCGTGCCGGCCGGAATAGCCGCTCAAGCTCACCACCGGGCAGCGGTAGACATCCTGATAGTAACTTTCCAAAACAGGCACCGGCGGACCCTCCCTCCTGCGCGCCAAAGTGCGCGGGGCCTTACACCAAGCAGTATAGCACAAATCGACGCCCTTTGCATCCCGCCGCGGCGTTTTGACGCCGTTTTTGGCGGATTTTTTCCAAAAAAACCGCCAAAACGGCCCGCCAAAGCCTTGACTTGGCCGCCCCGGCCTGCTATAATCCCTTTGGTGTAAAGAAAATCTCTTTACACATACCGCCCGCCGCGCGCGGGAAGGGAGGGGGAGGGGCATGCCCAAGCCGCAGAAGGATCTTTCGTTTTCCGTCCTGCTCGATTACTATGCCCCCGCCCTGACCGGCAAACAGCGCGATATTTTGACCGAGTATTACAACGAGGACCTCTCCCTGGCTGAGATCGCCGAAAACTACGGCATCACCCGCCAGGGCGTGCGGGACGCTATCAAGCACGGCGAGGCCGCGCTGCGCACGCTGGAGGAACAGCTCGGCATCGCCAGGCGGGAGGCCGGGCTGCAGGCGGGGCTTGAGCGGCTGCAGCAGCTGGCCAAAAATATCCGCGTATACAACGGCGGCGCCTACGCGGCGGATGCGCGCATCATCCGCGATACCGACGAGATGCTCGCCATACTGCGGCGCCTGACGGCGCAGGAGGATGCCCATGCCCTTTGAATCATTGACAGAGCGGCTGTCCGGCGTGTTCAAAAAGCTGCGCGGCAAGGGCAAACTGAACGAGGCCGATATCAAGGCGGCCATGCGCGAGGTGCGCATGGCGCTGCTGGAGGCCGACGTCAACTACAAGGTCGCCAAGGATTTCTGCGCCGGCGTCTCGGAGCGCGCGATGGGGCAGGAGGTCATGCAAAGCCTGACCCCCGCGCAGCAGGTCGTCAAGATCGTCAACGAGGAGCTCACCGCCCTCATGGGCGGGGCGGAGCCGGAGCGCCTGCGCATCAAGAACAAGGGCCAGACGGTGCTCATGCTCTGCGGGCTGCAGGGCAACGGCAAGACCACCCACGCCGCCAAGCTGGCGCAGTATTACCGCGAGCAGGGCCGCCGGCCGCTGCTCGTCGCGTGCGATATCTACCGCCCCGCCGCCATTGAGCAGCTCAAGGTGCTGGGCGGGCAGGTCAACGTGCCGGTGTTCGAGCTCGGCACCGAAAAGCCGGAGCACATTGCCCAAAAGGCGCTCGCCTATGCGCGGGACTACGGCCATGACATCGTCCTGCTGGACACCGCCGGCCGCCTGCAGATCGACGACGTGCTCATGGAGGAGCTTGTGCGCATCAAGCAGGCCGTCGAGGTGGACGAGACGCTGCTCGTCGTCGATGCGATGGCCGGGCAGGAGGCCGTCAACGTGGCGGCCGCCTTCCATGAAAAGATCGGCATCACCGGCGTCATCCTCACCAAGACCGACGGTGACGCCCGCGGCGGCGCAGCGCTCTCGGTGCTGGCGGTGACGGGCAAGCCCATCTACTTCCAGGGCACCGGCGAAAAGCTGGGGGATCTGGAGCCGTTTTACCCCGCGCGCATGGCCAGCCGCATCCTCGGCATGGGGGATGTGCTCTCCCTCATCGAAAAAGCGCAGACGGTGCAGGACAGCAAAGAGGCCGAGGCCGCCGCCAAGCGGATGATGCAGAACAAATTCGACCTCAACGATATGCTGGCCCAGTTCGCCCAGATCAAAAAGATGGGCGGCGCGGCGGCCATGCTGCAAATGCTGCCCGGCGGCGCCAAGCTGGACCCCGATTCCCTGGACGAAAAGGCATTGCCCCACATCGAGGCCATCATCTATTCCATGACGCCGGCCGAGCGCGCGCACCCCGCCATCATCGACGCCAAACGCAAGCGCCGCATCGCCGCGGGCAGCGGCCGCACCGTGGAGGAAGTGAACCGCCTGCTGCGCCAGTTCGAGGCGATGCAGAAGCTGATGAAAAAGGCCAAACGCAACCCCAGGGGCTTCATGCGCAGCATGGGCGCCATGGGCGGTATGCGGGGCTTTTGATGCGCGCCGCGCCGTTGCTTTCCCGCCCTGGCGGCCCCTTTGTTTCGGTATGACCCGTTTTGGGCTACAAAATAGAACACCAATACAAAACATTTTGGAGGAAAAGAACCATGGTCAAGATCCGTCTGCGCCGTATGGGCGCCAAGAAAGCCCCCTTCTACCGCGTCGTTGTGGCCGACAGCCGCTTCGCCCGCGACGGCCGTTTCATCGAGGAGATCGGCTACTATGACCCCACCAAAGAGCCCAGCGTCATCAAGATCGACGCCGAGAAGGCCAAGCAGTGGCTCGCGAACGGCGCCCAGCCGACCGATACCGTGCGCGGCCTGCTCAAAAAAGCCGAGATCCTGTAAACGGCCCCGGTACGCACAATAAGGAGGGAACGATCCATGGAGGAACTGCTGGTCGCTGTTGCCCGCGGCCTTGTGGATGACAAGGACGCGGTCAAGGTCACGGTCGAGCCCGCGCGGGAGGATGGCACCGTCGTGTACCATCTCAACGTGGCGGAAGGGGATATGGGCCGCGTCATCGGCAAACAGGGCCGCATCGCCAAGGCCATCCGCGTCGTCATGCGCGCCGCCGCCGTGCGCCAGGGCGAGAAGATCGCCGTAGAGATCGACTGATATCTTAAAGAGCAAAATCCGGCCTTTGCCCGCCGCACCCTGTGCGGCGGGCAAAAACGGCTGGGGCAAAACAAGAAAGAGGACGCCGATGAAAGAGTATCTGCCGGCCTGCAAATTCGTCACCACCCACGGCGTGCGCGGGGAGCTCAAGGCCCTGCCGCTGTGTGACGGCGCCGCCTTTTTGAAGGGCTGCCGCCGCCTGTACGCCGCCGAAAACGGCCAGGGCGCCGTGGCGCTGCGGGGCGTGCGCGCGCAGGGCAGTATGCTGCTGGTGCGGCTGGCGGGGGTGGACAGCATCGAGGCCGCCCGCCCGCTGGTGGGGCGCACCTTCTATTTCGCCAAGGCCGAGGCGCTCCTGCCCGAGGGCCGCTGTTTCATCGACGACCTGCTCGGCTGCACCGTCAGGGACGCCGATACCGGCGATGTGTACGGCACGGTGACGGCGGTGGAGCACCCCGCCGCGCAGGACATCTATACCGTGACCGACGCCGCCGGCGCCGAGCATCTGTTCCCCGCGGTGGCGGAGTTTGTAAAAAGCATCGACATCGCGGCGCGGACCGTCACCGTCACGCCCATCCCGGGCATGTTCACGCCGCCCGTCAACGGCGATGAGGACTAGGCCATGCGCATCGACATCGTAACGCTGTTCCCGGAACTGTGCGGCAGCTTTTTGCACACGAGCATCCTGGGCCGCGCGGCGGCCCGGGGCCTGTTCGAGGCACACTGTCACCAGATACGGGACTACACCCAAAACAAACAGCGCCAGACCGATGATTACCCCTACGGCGGCGGGCCGGGGATGGTGCTGTACGCCCAGCCCATCGCCGACTGCCTGCGCGCCGTGCAGGCGCAGTGCGCGCAGCAGGGCCGCGCCGCGCCGCACATCGTGTTCCTGACCGCCGCCGGCGCGCCCTACCGCGAGGCGGACGCCAAACGCCTTGCGGGGTATGACTGCCTGACCCTTGTCTGCGGCCACTATGAGGGCATCGACGAGCGTGTCATCGAGGCTTTTGCCGACGAGGAGCTTTCCATCGGGGACTATGTCCTCACCGGCGGGGAGCTGGCGGCGCTGGTCGTGGCCGACAGCGTGCTGCGCCTGCAGCCCGGCGTGCTGGCCGAGGCCGCGGGCTATGAGGACGAGAGTTATTGGGACGACCTGCTGGAATACCCCCAGTACACCCGGCCCGAGGTGTGGGAGGGGCGCGCCGTGCCGCCCACCCTGCTGACCGGCGACCATGAAAAGATCGCCGCGTGGCGCGCCGAAAGGAGCCGCGCGCGCACCAGGGCCCGCCGCCCCGACCTGTATGACCGCTGGTGCCGGACGCATCCGCTGGCCGTGCCCAAATGGAAACGCGGGGAAAAGGCCCAGCTGGCGCGCACCGCGGCACAGCTTGGGCAGGCGGCGGCCATCTGCCATGCAGCGTGGCAGCACCAGCGGCAGGAGCTCTGCACACCGGAATATCTTGCGGCCAACACCCCGGAGGCCTTCGCCGAAGCATTGGCCCGTGACCGCGCACGGGGCTGGGCCTTTTACCTGCACACAACGGGCGATGAGCCCGATGCCCTTGTCGGCGTACACCGCCAAAGCGGCGAGATCAGCCGCCTGTATGTGCTGCCGCAGCGGCAGGGGCAGGGCATCGGCGCCAAGCTGTTGGCCTTTGCGTGCAAAAAGATACTGGCCGACGGCACCGTGCCCTGGCTGGAGGTGCCCAGCTCCAACACCGGCGCGCAGCGCCTGTACCGCCGCATGGGCTTTGTGCCCACGGGCGACGCCAAAGCGCTGGACGGCGCCCCCAATCTGCCCGGCGTGCCGGCGCCGGCGCTGCTCAAATACCGCTACAGTGCAAAGGAGTGAGGCCGCCGCGCCGCCTATATGGTGCCTGCGTGCCGCCCGGCGCCACAACCCCTTGTGAAATTGTACCGAATTGTGGAAAATGCTCTGGTAAAACTTCACAAAGAGACATCGCCGGGACCCCCATAATACCAGAATCCTGCCAAATTTGCGAAAATCCACTGTACAAAATACCCAAAATGGGATAGAATGGGGGTAACCGAGGCGGTGCATCTGCCCGCCTGAACAAGCCCACGGTAGTTTTTTGGGGCCTATCATTTCACTGCGAGTAGGAGAGGTCGATTATGTACGTAAAAGAAGTTACCGTTGAGAATCAGGTGGGTCTGCACGCTCGTCCGGCCACGTTCTTCATCCAGAAAGCGAACGAGTACAAGGCGTCCATCTGGGTCGAAAAAGAGGAGCGGCGCGTCAACGCCAAGAGCCTGCTGGGCGTGCTCAGCTTGGGCATCGTCGGCGGCACCAGCATCCGCATCATCGCCGACGGCACCGATGAGCAGGCTGCGGTCGATGGCCTTGTCAAACTGGTCAACTCCGGCTTTACCGAGTAAGCGAACTACCCAACCACCTGCGGCAGGGCCCACCTGCCGCAGTTTTTATTCGGGGCGAACCATGACCAAACAGGAACTCTACCAAAAAGCCTGTATGCTGCCGCTGCTGCCCGGCGTCTACATCATCCGGGACAAAAGCGACACCATCATCTATATCGGCAAGGCCAAGCGCCTGCGCACGCGCGTCTCGCAGTATTTCCGCGAGGGCGTCCCCCATGACGCCAAGGTCACGCAGATGATCGCCCACGCCTTTGCTTTTGACGTCATCGTCTGCCAGAGCGAGTTCGAGGCCCTTGTGCTGGAGGCCAGCCAGATCAAGGCCCACACCCCCAAGTACAACATCCTCCTCAAGGACGACAAGGGCTACAGCTATGTCAAGCTCACAAAAGGGGACTGGCCCCGCCTTTCGGCCGCCCTGCAAAAGGAGGAGGACGGGGCCGAGTACATCGGCCCCTTTACCTCCTCCTTCGCCGTGCGCCAGATGGTGGAAACGGCGCAGGACTGTTTTTTGCTGCCCCGCTGCGGCAAGGATTTCCCCAAAGACATCGGCAAGGGGCGGCCCTGCCTCAACGCCCACATCGGCAAGTGCATGGCGGTGTGC
This sequence comes from uncultured Gemmiger sp., assembly GCA_947629015.1. Lineage (GTDB taxonomy): Bacteria > Bacillota > Clostridia > Oscillospirales > Ruminococcaceae > Gemmiger. Next base: position 83,480 of record CANRCB010000005.1, on the reverse strand, counting down.
AGCGGAAAAGTCTCCCGCGAGGCATACGCCGACGCCGTGCAGGGCGCCGTGCGCATGATCCGCTACGGCAAAAAGGACATCGTGCGCCAGCTGAAAGAAAAGATGGACGCCGCGGCCCTGCGCCTTGATTTTGAGACCGCCGCCCTCCTGCGCGACCAGATCGCCGCCATCGAGCGCGTCGTGGCGGGGCAGAAGGTCGTGCGCGGGGACGAGGCCGAGATGGACGTCGTGGCGCTGGCCGGCACCAGCCGCGCCGTCTGCGCCGCCGTGCTGCGCTACCGCGAGGGCCGCCTGGCCGACAAGCGGGAGTTCGTTTTCCGCGATACCGCCGATGCCGCCGCCGTGCGCGAGGCGTTTCTGCCCCAGTATTACCTGGGCGGCGGGAACGTCCCCCGCACCGTCGCCGTCGACGCCCTCCCGCCCGACCACGAGGCCCTGCAAAAGGCGCTGGAGCAGAGCCGCGGCGGCGCCGTCAACCTGTATGTGCCGCAGCGCGGCGATGTGGCCAAACTCGTCACCATGGCTTATACCAACGCCGTCGAGCGCCTTGGGCGGGAGAGCGGGCGCTATTCCCGCGAGGAAAAGCTGCTGGAGGAGGCCGCGCAGGTGCTGGGCCTTGCGGCGCCGCCGCGCGTCATCGAAAGCTACGATATCTCCAACTGGGGCGATGGCTCCAGCGTGTGCGGCATGGTGGTGTTCCGGGACGGCAAGCCCTTCCGCAGCGGCTACCGCCGCTTTGCGATGAAGACCGTCCCCGGCACCGACGACTATGCCTCGCTGGCCGAGACCCTCGCCCGCCGCGCGGCGGAGTACGAGGCCGCGCGCCGCGGCGAAAAGCCGGACGGGCCGCAAAACCAGTTCGCCACCCTGCCGGATCTGCTGCTCATCGACGGCGGCCGCGGGCAGGTATCGGCGGTCAGGCAGGCCCTCAAGGGCACGGCGCTCGAGCACGTGCCCACCTTTGGCATGGTCAAGGACGACCACCACCGCACCCGCGCCATCGTGGACGATGCGGGCGGCGAGGTCGCCATCAACCGCCACCGCAACATCTTCACCTTTGTCACCGCCATCCAGGACGAGACGCACCGCTTTGCCAACGATTACCGCAAGCGCATGATGAAAAAGCGCTCCTACGCCGCCACCCTGACCGCCGTTCCCGGCATCGGCCCCAAAACGAGCGAGGCGCTGCTTAGGCATTTCGGCACCGTCAGGGCGGTGCGGGAGGCAAGCATCTCCGATCTGGCGCAGGTCAAGGGCATCAGCCTTGCCAAGGCGGAAAAGCTCTACAACGCCCTGCGGGCGTGAGCGCGGGGCGGCAAAGAGGCGGCGTTTTATAAGGGCGTGCAGGGCGGGCGCCTGCGCCCGCCGCGTATCCTCGCCATGGGGCGCGCGTGTGCGCGCCGTTTTTCGTCAAGCCCGGGCAAATGTCGCCGTCACCCTCGCGCCGCCGCTTTCGCCGTTGGCAAGCGTGAGCGTGCCGCCGTGCTTTTGGCACAACGCGCGGCAGATGTACAGCCCCAGGCCGGAATGCGCCCCGCGCGCGGCGTCCGGCGCGGCCTCGTCGCGCCAGAAGGCATCGGCCGCGTGGGCCAGCGCCGCGGCCGAAAACCCCGGCCCGTCATCCTGCACCGTCAGGGCCAGCGTCTGCCCTTGTACCGCCAGCGCCGCCGTGACGCGGTTGGCGGCATGGCGCGCCGCGTTGGCGGCAAGGTTCTCAAACACCTCGCGCAGCAGCGCCGCGTCCAGCAAAAAGCTGCCGCCGCAGCCTTGCAGGGCAAAGGCTTTGCCGGCACAGATGGCCCGGCCCTCGTCGGCAAGGCTCGCGCACAGCGGCGCCAGATCGGTGGGCACGGCGCGGGGCTCCAGCGCCTCCAGGCTGCGCACGCGGCCCATGCGGGCGGTGTAGCCTTCCAGCCGCTCCAGATTGCCGTGCATGGTTTGCAGCGTTTCGCGCCGCTTTTCCGGCGGCATGGCATCGCCGTATTTGAGCAGCAGCTCGTCGTACCCCTTGAGCACCGTCAGCGGCGTGCGCAGGTCATGCGCGAAGGCCGCCTGCACGCGGCGCTCCTCCTCCAGCGTGCGCCAGAGCGTGCGGTTGGCCTGCGCCAAAGCGCCGCGCATCGTCTCAAAGCTCGTGCCCAGGCGCGCCAGCTCGTCCTTGCCCGGCACCGCTACGGTAAAATCAAGATCGCCTGCCGCGATGCGCCCCGCCGCGGCATCCAGCGCCTCCAATGGGGCCTTGAGCCGGCGGCGGTAGAACAAAACGCTCGTCACCGCCACACTCACGGCGCAGATGCCGGTGTACAGGCAGAAGGAAAAAAAGGGATCGTTCATCAGCCGGTAGGCCCACGCCTCGCCGGGGGGCATGGAAGAGATGAAATCGGCATAGCTGCGGGGGCCGCCGAAGCCGATGAGCTGCTGCCCGACGACGGTGCCGTCGGTGGTGACGAGCGCGACCGGCACATACCGCTCCTCCTCCCGCAGCGCGTAGTAGCGGTCCTTAAGACAGCCGGTGTATGTGCCGATGCCCCACAGCGCCGCGCCGCACAGCCCCACGGCCACCGCCACGCAGCCGATGAGATACCGCGCGAACGCCCAGCGCAGGCTGTCCGGCCTGCCGGCTTTGCGCCAGCGCAGCCAGGCCGCAAGGCGCCAGGCGGCCAGGCCCAGCAAAACGATCAGAAGGATGACACCCATTTGTACCCCAGCCCCCACACGGTTTGGATGTGCGCGCCCGCCGCGCCCAGCTTGCGCCGCAGCCGCTTGATGTGCTCGGCCACCACATTGGCCGAGCCTTCGCCCTCGTACCCCCACAGCGCCTCGTAGATGCGTTCTTTATCGAACACCTGCCCGCGGTTCTGCGAAAGGTAGCAAAGGATCTCCCATTCCTTTTTGGCCAGCGGCACCGCCTCGCCGCCCAAAAACACCGCGCAGGCCGCGTAGTCGATGACAAGATCGCCCTCGAACCGCACCTGCGCGGCGCCGGCCTGCGCGCGCTGCTGCCGGCGCAGATGCGCCGCCACCCGCGCCGTGAGCTCCTCCAGTGAAAAGGGCTTGGTGATGTAATCGTCCCCGCCGGCGGCAAAGCCCTTGATCTTGTCGGCGTCGCCGTCGCGCGCGGTCAAAAACAGGATGGGGCAGGCGACGAACTGCCGGATGCGCCGGCAGACCTCCATGCCGTCCAGCCCCGGCAGGCCGATGTCCAGCAGGATCAGGTCCGGCCGGTCACCGGCCGCCGCCAGCACGGCCGGCCCGTCGGCGGCGCAGCGCACACAGTAGCCCTGCAGGGTGAAGGTATCGCGCAAAAGCGCCAGCACGTCCGGCTCATCGTCCGCCACAAGGATGCGGTAGGCCATCCCGCACGCCCCCTTTCGCTTTTATAGTAGTAGTGTGGCGCGCAAAAATCAACTTTTTATCAATTTGGGGGACATTGTGCCCAAAAACCGCCCAAAAAGATTGTGCAGCCGTGCAAAGCGCGATCTGCTATAATAAAACCGATACCGGGACGGAAGGGAAGTGCCCCCATGAAAAACCAACTGCGCCGCAAACTGGGCGACGGCGTCGTCTTTGCCGCCGGCCTGCTGGAAACGCTGCTGGCGGCCATCGTGCTGGTGGCGCTCGTCATCAGCTGCCTGCCCACATTGCTGGAGCTGCCCGACCTGCTCACGACCGGCTCCGATGGCTTCCATGATTTCCTCGGCACCGTGCTCAACCTTGTCATCGGTGTGGAATTTATCGAGATGCTTACCAAGCACAACCCCGGCAGCGCGCTGGAAGTGCTGCTGTTCGCCATCGTGCGGCACTTGCTCGTCGGCCACGGCGCGGCGCTGGACAACCTGTTCAGCGTAGCGTCCATCGCCCTCATCTTTGTCGTGCGCAAATTTGCCTTCAGCCCCTCCTTTGGCGAGGAGGTCCGCCTCCCCAAGCCGGAACCCGAAACGGAACCGGAACAAGAAACCTCTCACTGAACCCACCCGGCCCTCTGCCCGCCGCCTGCGCGGCGGTTTTTTTGTGCCGCGGCGCAGGGGACGCAAGGCGGGAATGCTTGTTCACAATTTGTTCATATTATAGGGATACAATACTGCACTGGTTAAATCTCACAAAACAGGGGTTGGGTTTTTATGCAGGTTTTACTTCAACTGGCGTCTGCTCTGCTGGGCGGGCTGCTGATGTCCCGCGTGGTCAAGCCGCTCCACCTGCCCGCCGTCACCGCGTATCTGGTGGCGGGGGTGCTGCTGGGGCCGTACTGCCTCGGCGCGCTGGGGGTGTCCGGCCTCGGCTTTGGCAGCGAGGCGCAGGTCCAGGCGCTGGATCTCATCAGCCAGCTGGCGCTGGGCTTCATCGCCTTCACCATCGGCAATGAGTTCCGGCTCGAACAGCTCAAGCATATGGGCCGGCAGGCCATCACGGTGGGCATTGCGCAGGCGGTCATCACCACCGTTTTGGTGGACATCGGCCTTTTGTGCCTGCACGCGCTGCTGCCGGGCGTCATCTCGGTGTCCTCGGCCGTCACGCTGGGCGCCATCGCCGCCGCCACCGCCCCCGCCGCCACGCTGATGGTGGTGCGGCAATACAAGGCCAACGGCCCGCTGACCAAGCTGCTGCTGCTCGTCGTCGCCATCGACGATGCCGTCGGCCTTGTGCTGTTCTCGGCGTCCTTCGGCGTTGCCACGGCGCTGGAAAAGGGCGCCGCCAGCCTGCAAAGCATCGTGCTCGAACCCCTTCTCGAGATTTTGCTCTCGCTGCTCCTGGGCGCCGCGGCCGGCTGGCTTTTGCACCGCATCGAGAAATATTTCTTCTCCAATTCCAAGCGCCTTACCCTTTCCATCACCTGCGTGCTGGCCACCGTCGGTGCCTCCATGGTGGAGTTTGAGGTGGGCGGTGTGCACATCGGCTTCAGTTTGCTGCTCGTGTGCATGATGGCGGGCACGGTGTTCTGCAACATCTGCGATTTCTCCGAGGAGATCATGGAGCGCATCGACGACTGGACCGCCCCGCTCTTCGTTTTGTTCTTTGTGCTTTCCGGCGCGGAGCTCAACCTGCGCATCCTGTCCGACCCGCTCGTCCTGCTCATCGGTGCGGTGTACATCGTCTTCCGTTCGCTGGGCAAGTACAGCGGCGCGTACGCCAGCTGCGCGGCCACCCGCTGCCGGCCCGAGATCACCAAATGGCTGGGCATCACGCTGCTGCCGCAGGCCGGCGTGGCGCTGGGCATGGCGCTCACCGCGCAGCAGCTGGCCGACGGCGCCGTGGTGCGCAGCGTCGTTTTGTTCAGTGTACTGGTGTATGAGCTCGTCGGCCCGGCGCTGACCAAGTACGCCCTGACCGCCGCCGGCGAGATACGCCCCGAGGGCCGCGTCGACCGGCGCCGCCGCAACGCCCCGCTGCAAATGTTCCACCTGGGCCACCACCCGCACGACGCGGCGTAAGCCTCGCTTTGCCCGGCTTCAAAATAATCTTTCAGGACAGGTACAGGCGGCATAAGCTGCCTGTACCTCTCTTGTATCATACTGGTTTGAGCGTATTGCCTTTTGTTCAGGTGCATCGTATAATGTTGCTGGCAGAGAAAACTGCCTGCCCGACAAATCGAGGCTTTGAAAAGGAGAAATCCAGTGAAAATATTCTGTGTATGGGAGCACAACGGCGGCGATAGCCTTTTGTTTGCAGATACTTTTGTCGGAGCTTTTACACGCGGTGCAGCCAGGGATTCGGCTCTTGAGAAAATGCCCGCTGAAATAAGGTCTTATATCAGATGGAAAGGCGGCTTGATGCCCGATGCTTTTGAATGCGAGATCGTCCAGGAAAAGCGATCGGATCTGACGGTTTCCGATGCCGATTCCGATGTCATCTTTGATTCGGAAAGGAAAGGACTAAGCCCGACCGAATATGCGGAATTGAAAGCGCTCACCCTGAAATCAGCGCAGGATTTTTTGGCACTGTATCGGGCCATTCCCGATAAAAGCAAAAGCTGCCTGCCGGGTCGAAAAACCTTTTACGGGCCGCTCCCGCGGACAGCGCGGGAAATGTATGAGCATACAAAAAACGTCAACGCGTATTATTTTGGAGAAATTGGCGTTCCTGCGGATAACGAAGGTACGATTTTGGAATGCAGGGAACGCGGATTTGCAGCGCTTGAACGCCAGCCGGATTTTTTGGAACGTGCAGCCTGCCTTGGCAGCTATGGCGAAGAATGGTCGCTGCGAAAGGTACTCAGACGTTTTGTCTGGCATGACAGGATCCATGCAAAGGCTATGTACCGAATGGCTGTAAAGACATTTGGCGACGGATCTGTGCCAAACGTGTTTCGGTTTACTGTATAATTGAATATGGCGGTTTTGCAGATGTAAAACGCTTGTGTTTTTACCCCGCTTTTGATATACTTATACCGTATATACTGCCATACCGGGGCCTGTTGCCCACCACATATAGGAGAATGCCGTTTGGAAACCCTGACCTACACCCACAACGCCGCCGCGGCCGCGGCCGTCGCCGCCGCGTATGACGCGCCGCCCATGGCCTATGTGCGCAGCTACGGCTGCCAGCAGAATTTTAACGACGGCGAGAAACTGCGCGGCGTTTTGCAGGATATCGGCTTTGGCATCGCCGACGCGCCCGAGCAGGCCGACCTCATCCTTTTCAACACCTGCGCCGTGCGCGAACACGCCGAGCAGCGGGTGTTTGGCAACATCGGTGCGCTCAAAAAGCTCAAGGAGCAGAACCCCCGCCTGATCATCGGCGTGTGCGGGTGCATGGCCCAGCAGCCGCAGGTGGTCGAAAAGCTCAAGGCCAGCTACCCGTATGTCGACCTTGTGTTCGGCGTGGACGGCATCGACCGCCTGCCAGCCCTGCTCGCCAGGCGGCTGGGCGGCGCCCGCCGCTGCCTGGAGCGCCCGGCCGAGCGCGGCGCCCTCGTCGAGGGGGTGCCCATCCGGCGGGATTCGGGCTTCCGCGCGTGGCTGCCCGTCATGTACGGGTGCGACAATTTCTGCACCTACTGCATCGTGCCCTATGTCCGCGGGCGGGAGCGCAGCCGTGCCCCGGCCGATATCCTGGCGGAGTTCCGCGCCCTCGTCGCCGCCGGGTACAAGGAGATCACGCTTTTGGGGCAAAACGTCAACAGCTATGGCAAAAACCTGCCGCAACCCGTTGATTTTGCCGACCTGCTCGAGCTGCTCTGCACCGTGCCGGGCGATTACCGCCTCCGTTTCATGACCAGCCACCCCAAGGATGCCGGCAAAAAACTCATCGATACCGTCGCGCGCCACCCGCAGCTGTGCAAGCACCTCCACCTGCCCGTCCAGGCCGGCAGTGACCGCGTTCTGGCGGCCATGAACCGGCACTACACCGCGCGGCAGTATCTTGAACTGATCGACTATGCCAAAAAAACCATCCCCGGCGTGACCTTTTCCAGCGATATCATCGTCGGCTTCCCCTCCGAGACGGAGGAGGACTTCCAAAAAACGCTGGAGCTCGTCAAAACCGTCGGTTATATGCAGCTTTTTACCTTTATCTATTCCAAGCGCACGGGCACGAAGGCCGCCCAAATGCCGGACCCCGCCACCCACGCCGAAAAGGCCGGGCGCATGGCCCGCCTGCTCAAATTGCAGGAGGAGGCCTCCTTCCCGGCCGTCGCGGCGCTGGCCGGGCAGGACGTGACGGTGCTCGTCGAGGGGGCGGGGCGCCGCCCCGGCACGCTGGACGGCCGGCTGGACAACAACCTTGTCGTCGAATTCCCCGCGCCCGAAAGCCTTGTGGGGCAGTGGGCGCGCGTACATCTCACCGGCGCGCGCGCCGCGCTGCTGACCGGGGAGCTTGTGCAGCAAAACAGAAAGGATGACTGAGACCATGGATTGCATCGAACTGTTCAAAAAAGCCGCCGCCGCCATGCAGACCGACCCGCGCTATCTGGAGCTGGACGCCGCCCGGCGGGAGAACGACGCCGACGAGGCGCTGCAAAGCCTTATCGGGGAGTTCAACCTTGCCCGGCTCGACCTCAACCATGAGGCCGGCAAGGCCGGGACGGACGCCGCGCGCGTGGCGGAGCTCAACACCCGCGTGGGCGCCCTGTATGACCAGATCATGGCGAGCGAGGGCATGGTGCGCTACAACGCCGCCAAGGCCGAGGCGCAGGCGATGGTGTCCCACATCGACGCCATCATCAACACCGCCATGAACGGCGGCGACCCCATGACCGTGCAGGCCCCGCCGGAGGAGGGCTGCACCGGCAGCTGCTCCACCTGCGCCGGCTGCCACTGAGCGCTTTGCCTTGAGCGCGCCGGGGGCGGCCTGTATGCCGCCCGGTATGCCTGCGGGCGCGGCGGCGGAGGCCGGCCGATGCAGGCGGGTTGCCTTAAAGCAGGCTGTCCATAAACTATCACAGGGAGCGTACACGACCATGCCGGACCAAGCTCTTGCGCCGATGATGCGGCAGTATTTCGAGGTCAAGAACCAGCACCCCAACGAGATCCTGTTCTACCGCGTCGGCGATTTTTATGAGATGTTCTACGACGATGCCCTCACCGCCTCGCGTGAGTTGGAGCTCACCCTCACCCACAAGCGCGCCGGCGGCGAGGAGGACGCCCCCATGTGCGGCGTGCCGTTCCACTCCTACGAGGGCTATGTGGCGCGGCTGCTGGCCAAGGGCTACAAGGTCGCCATCTGTGAGCAGACCGAGGATCCGGCCCTTGCCCGGGGCCTTGTCCGGCGGGAGGTCATCCGCGTCGTCACGCCCGGCACCGTCATCGAGAGCAGTATGCTCAACGAGGAAAAAAACAACTACCTGTGCAGCATCTACGCCAAAAAGCTGCGCAGCGGCTGGCAGGGCGGTTTGTGCTTTGCCGATATCTCCACCGGCGAGGCTTTCGCCACCGAGTTCGTCACCCGCAAGCCCGGCGAGGCCATCATCACCGAGCTTTCCCGCTTCATGCCCAGCGAGATATTGCTCTGCCCGTCCCTGCTCGACCAGAAGGACCTGACCAACTACATCAAGCAGCACACCTCCGCTTTGGTGGAGCTGCGGGAGGATGCCTGCTATAAGGACCGCACCGTCGACGCCGCGATGGCCGCCCAGTTCGGGTCGGACTGGCGCGCCGCGGGCGGGTATGACCCCGGCTCGCTCATCCCAGCGGCCGTGGCCGCTTTGCTCGACTACCTGCGCGAGACGCAAAAGCACGGCATCGGCCGCATCAAGGAGATCAAGCGCTACGCCGAGGGGCAGTATATGCGCCTTTCGCCCGTCACCCGCGCCAACCTTGAATTGACCGAGACGATGCGCGGCCGCCAAAAGCGCGGCACGCTGCTGTGGGTGCTCGATAAGACCGATACCTCCATGGGCAAGCGCCTGCTGCGCGCCTGGGTGGAGCAGCCCCTTGTGGACGCCGCCGCCATCAACGCCCGGCTGGACGCCGTCGGCGCGCTGTACGGCGCCGGCGTGCAGCGCGCCGAGATGAAGCAGGCGCTCTCCCGCGTGTTCGATATCGAGCGCCTCGCCACCCGCGTGCTGTATGGCTCCGCCACCCCGCGGGAGGTCAAGGCGATGGGGGATACCTGCGCCATGCTGCCCGCCGTGCGCGCGCAGGCCGCGGCGTGCGAGGCCCCGCTTTTGCAGCGCCTTGCCGATGAGATCGACCCGCTGGAGGACATCTGCGCCCTCATTGCTGCCGCCGTCAACGATGACCCGCCCGCCACCCTCAAGGACGGCGGCGCCATCCGCCCCGGTTACAATGCCGAGGTGGACGAGCTGCGCGCTTTGAAAGACAACAGCACCGGCGTCCTCACCGACATGGAGGCCCGCCTGCGGGAGCAGACCGGCATCCCCAAGCTGAAGATCGGTTTCAACAAGGTGTTCGGGTATTACATCGAGGTCAGCCGCTCCTACCTGGGCGCCGTCCCGCCGGGCTTTACCCGCAAACAGACCCTTACCACCGGGGAGCGCTACATCACCCCCGAGCTCAAGGAGCTGGAAAACCGCATCCTCGGCGCCAGCGAGCGGCTGCTCGCGCTCGAGCACCAGCTCTTTGCCGATCTGCTCGTCAAGATCTCGGCCGAGCTTTTGCGCATCCAGCGCACGGCGGCGGCGGTGGCACAGCTGGACGTGCTGGCGGCTTTGGCCGAGGCCGCGGTGCAGAACAACTACACCCGCCCCACCGTGGACGATTCCGACGTACTGGAGATCCGCGACGGCCGCCACCCCGTGATCGAAAAAATGCTCACGGGCAGTTTGTTCGTGCCCAACGATACCGCGCTCAACGGCGATACCGACCGCCTGCTCATCATCACCGGGCCGAACATGGCGGGCAAATCCACCTATATGCGCCAGACCGCCCTCATCGCCCTCATGGCGCAGATCGGCAGCTTTGTGCCGGCGTCGTCGGCGCACATCGGCGTGCTGGACGCCGTGTTCACCCGCGTCGGCGCGGCGGACGACCTGGCGGCCGGCCAGTCCACCTTTATGGTCGAGATGACCGAGGTGGCCGAGATCCTGCGCCGCGCCACCAAAAACAGCCTCGTCATCCTCGACGAGATCGGCCGCGGCACCTCCACCTTTGACGGCATGAGCATCGCCCGCGCGGTGGTGGAGTATATCTGCGAGAAGATCGGCTGCAAGACGCTGTTCGCCACCCATTATCACGAGCTCACCGCCATGGCGGAGGACATCCCCGGCGTCAAAAACTGCAACATCGCCGTCAAAAAACGCGGGGAGGACATCACCTTCCTGCGCCGCATCGTGCCCGGCCCCGCGGACGACAGCTACGGCATCGAGGTAGCCAAGCTCGCCGGCCTGCCCGAGAGCGTGACCAAGCGCGCCCACGCCGTGCTGCGCGCGCTGGAGGCGGGCGCCCCCGATGCGCGCGCCTCGATCCAGCTGGATTTTGACGCCCTCGAAACGATGAACAACCCCGCCGTGCCCGCCGAGACGATGGAAAAACTGCGCGGCGTCGATGTGGAAACGCTCACCCCGCTCGAGGCACTCAACTTTTTGTACGAGCTCAAAAAGACGCTGGCCCCGTGACGGGCGAGGGAAAGGCAGGTGGGCAGCATGGCCCGGATATACGTACTGGATAAGCATACCGCCGAGCTCATCGCCGCCGGCGAGGTGGTCGAGCGGCCCGCCTCGGTGGCAAAGGAATTGCTGGAAAACGCCATCGACGCCGGCGCTTCGCAGATCACGCTCTCCATCCAGCGCGGCGGCATCGGGGAGCTGCAGGTCACCGACAACGGCACCGGCATCGAGGCGGAATCGGTCGAAAACGCGTTTGTCCGCCACGCCACCAGCAAGATACGCGCCGCCGACGACCTGGCCCGCATCCACACCCTCGGCTTCCGGGGCGAGGCGCTGGCCTCCATCGCCGGCGTCGCGCGCGTCGAGCTGCTGACAAAGACCGACGCCGATGAGTTCGCCACCCGCTGCTGTGTCGAGGGCGGCGCGCTCACCCTGCGCGAGGCCGCCGCCCGCCCCACCGGAACCACCGTGACGGTGCGGGACCTTTTCTACAACACCCCCGCGCGGATGAAATTCCTCAAACGGGACGCCAGCGAGGGCACTTTTGTGGGCGAGGTGGCGCTGCACACAGCGCTGTCCCACCCCGAGATCTCCTTCCGTTTTGTGCGCGACGGCCGGCAGCAGTTCCTCACCCCCGGCGACGGCGACCTGCGCAGCGCCGCCTACGCGGCGCTGGGGCGGGAGTTCGCGCGGGACCTGCTGGCGGTGGACGGCGCCGGCGGGCCTTACCGTGTGCAGGGCCTCGTCACGCCGCCGCGCGCGGGCCGCGGCTCCCGCTCGGCGCAGTATTTTTATGTCAACGGCCGGTACGTCAAAAACCGCACGATGATGGCCGCGCTGGAAAACGCCTACAAGGGCACGCTGATGCAGGGGCGGTTCCCCGGGTGCGTGCTCATGCTCACCATGCCGGCGGAGCTGGTCGATGTCAACGTCCACCCCGCCAAGACCGAGGTGCGCTTTGCGCGCGAGGGCGATGTGTTCGATGCCGTCTACCGCGCGGTGCGCGCCGCACTCGCCGCGCCGGGCAGCGGGGAACAGCATTTTGCGCTGCGCAGCACCGCCCCCGCGGCCCCCGCGGGCAGCGGCGCCGCCCCGCGGCCGGAAAAGCATTTCGGCACCCTCACGGCGGCCGAGTACCGCGCCCTGGGCAAGCTGACCGGGCCCGTGCCCGAAAAGCCGCTGCCCGCGCGCGCGCGCGGGGTGCTGCGCAGCCCTGCGGCGGAGGCGGTACCCGCCGCGCCCCCCACCGGGCAGGTGCCCCCGCTGGAGGCGGCGCTGCAAAACGCGGGGGAGGCCCTTTTGGATATCCTGCCCGGCCTGCCCGCCGCGCCCGCCGCGCCAACTGCGCAGGTCGGCGATACGCTGCCCGCGCCGGAAGAAGCGGCCGCCCTCAGCGCCCTGCCGGGGGAAACCCCGCCCGGACAGACCGCCATGGAGCCGCCCGCCGCGCCGCCGCTGCGCCTGGTGGGCGAGGTGTTCAAGACCTACATCATCACCGAGCGCGGCAGCGAGCTCTGCCTCATCGACAAGCACGCCGCGCACGAGCGCGTTTTGTACGAAAAGCTCGCCCAAAACTACGGCAACGTGCCGGCCCAGCTGCTGCTGGCGCCGGTGCGGGTGCAGCTTTCGGCGGCCGAGAAGCAGGCGGTGCTGCAAAACCTTGCCCTGCTCCGGGACGCCGGCATCGAGGCCGAGGATTTCGGCGCAAATGCCGTCGTGGTGCGCACCGTCCCGGCGGACGTCCCCGTCGAGCAGACCGATATCCCCGCCATGCTCACCGAGCTGGCCGCCCGCCTGGCGGACGGCGCCCGCAGCGCCATGCCGGGCCGCACCGAGTGGGTGCTGCATTCCATCGCCTGCCGCGCCGCCGTCAAGGCGGGGGATCGCACCGGCCCCGAGGAGCTGCTGGCCCTGGCCGAAAAGATCCTCAACGGCGCCATCCCGCCCTTCTGCCCGCACGGGCGCCCCTGTGTGCTCAAGCTCACCAAAAAGGAACTGGAGAAGCAGTTTGGACGCCTTGTTTGAACGCGGCGACCGCCCGGCCGTCGTCGCCGTGGGCGGGGCCACCGGCACCGGCAAGACGGCGCTGGCCGTCGCGCTGGCCGAGCGCTTTGACGGCGAGGTCATCAGCGCCGATTCCATGCAGGTGTACCGCGGGCTGGATATCGGCACCGCCAAGGCCACCGCGGCCGAACGCCGGGGCGTGCCCCACCATCTTATCGACATCCTTGCCCCGGAACAGCCCTTCAGCGTAGCGGATTTTACCGCCGCCGCCGCCGCCTGCATCCGGGATATCACCGCCCGCGGCAGGCTGCCCATCGTGGCGGGGGGCACGGGGCTGTACATCTCAAGCCTTTTGCAGGGCATCGCCTTTGCCCCCCAAAAGGCCGACCCCGCCCTGCGCGCCGCGCTGCAGGCCCGGTGGGAAAGCGAAGGCCCGGCCGCGCTCTACGCCGAGCTGCAGGCCGTCGACCCCGCCGGCGCGGCCGCCCTGCATGAAAACGACGGCCCGCGCATCCTGCGCGCGCTGGAGCTTTACGCCCAGACCGGCCAAAAAATGAGCGAGCAGCGCGCCGCCGCGCGCCCTGCCCGGGCGCCCTACCGCTCGCTCTGCCTCTGCCTGGACTGCGCGGACCGCCAGGAGTTGTACCGCCGCACCGACGCCCGCGTCGACGCCATGCTCGCGGTGGGGCTTTTGGCCGAGGCCCGTACCGTCTACCAAAACCGGGAACGCTTCCGGACGGCCGCGCAGGCCATCGGGTATAAAGAATTCTTCCCGTATTTTGCGGGCAGAGCCCCGCTGGAAAGCTGCGTGGCCGCACTCAAGACCGCCACGCGGCACTACGCCAAGCGCCAGCTGACGTGGTTCCGCCATCAGGTGGACGCCGTCTGGCTCCATGCCGACGCGGGGGATGTTTTCCCCCGCGCCGAAGCCTGTGTGCAGGCGTTTTTGCACCCCTGACCCCATCCTTGCCGAAAGGAGGCCCCCATCATGCCCAAGGCACCGCAAAACCGGGACGGGCGCAGCGGCTGGCTGCGGCACGTCCTGTTCGCGCTGGCGCTGCTGCTGGTGGTGGTGCCAGGCGTCTATGTGGGCGTGCAGGTCTACCTGGCGGTGCGCAGCGCCTACCGCACCGAGACGGCCATCCAGTATACCCTGGCCGACAGCATCACCCTCAACGGCGTGGCGGTGTTCGGGTACACCCCCGTGGCGGGTGCGGGCAGTTTGGGCTATCTTGTCGAGGACGGCGCGCGCGTGACCGGCGGCACCGTTTTGGCGGAATGCTATGCCGACGCCGCGCAGGGCATCCGGCGCGAGCAGCTCGACCGCCTGCAAAGTGAGATATCGCTGCTGGAGCGCTCCCAGACCGGCGCCGGCACCGACCTTGACCAGCTCACGGCCCAGAGCCGGCAGGGCATCCTGGCCCTGCTGGATGTGCTGGAGACCGGCGCCTACGCCGGCGCCGGCGCCGCCGGGGACGGGTTCGTGCTGGCACAGAACCGCCTGCAGCTGCGCACCGGGCAGGCCGCCGGCTTTGACGCCCTGCTCGCCGATCTGCGCGCCCAGAGCGACGCCATCGCCGCCGAACTGGCCGCCCTGCCAACCCTGCAGGCCGCGACCAACGGCTATTTCATCTCCGCCGACGGCACCGGCCGCCCGGATCTGGATGCCGAGGCTTTGGATGCCATGCCCCCCGCCGGGCTGGAGGCCCTGCTCGCCGCCGGGGTGCCCAAAACCGACGCCGGCGCCGCGGGGTACATCGTCAGCGGGTTCAACTGGCGGTTCTATACCGTCTGCACCGCCGAACAGGCCGCCCGCCTCAAGGGCCTTGACGAGGTGCAGATCAGCGTGCCCGGCAAACAGAACGCCCCCCTCAAGGCAAGCATCGTCACGCTTGAGGAAGGGGAGGGGGGCGGCCCCGTTAAGCTGGTGCTGGAATGCGAGGTCATCAACGCCGATGTGCTGCGGCTGGGGCAGGAAAACGCCCGCATCGACCTGCACACCTACAAGGGCATCCGCATCGACCGCTCCGCTTTGCACATCGTCGACGGGGAGCGCGGCGTCTATGTCGATTACGGCGGCATCGTGCGTTTTCGGCGTATCAACGCGCTATATGAGAACGAAAAAACCATCCTTGTGCCGCTGGACGGCCAGGTCGGGACCGACAACGAGGTGCGCCTGTACGACGAGGTCATCGTCGAGGGCAACAATCTTGAGGACAAAAAGCTCCTGTAGCGCCGTTTTCTGCGCGTTTTGTATTGACAAAATGCGGGAAATGGAAGATAATATCTTGTATGTAGACTGGCGGTGGGACCCCTGCCACCACAAGGGGCGGTATCCGCCGCCCCTATCACCGCCCAAGGTAAGGAGAAGTGCATGTCAATGTTTGAAAACCTGAAAAACGCTCTGGGCATCAACCAGGATCCGGAAAGCGAGCTTTATGCCGACGGCACCGAGGACGAGATCTTCCCCGGCCAGGCGCCTTCCATCCCCGACGCGTACGCCCAGCCCGAGCCGTCCAAGCACAACAAGGTGGTCAACATCAACGCCACTACGCAGCTTCAGGTCGTGCTGGTCAAGCCGGAGCGTTTTGAGGATGCCTCCGCCATCGCGGATCAGCTCAACGCCAAGCGCACCGTCGTCTTGAACCTTGAATCCTCCAGCAAGGAGGTCTCCCGCCGTTTGATCGATTTCCTGTCCGGCGTGGCGTACGCCAACAACGGCCAGATCAAGCGCGTGGCCACCAGCACCTTCATCATCACGCCCTACAACGTCGATATCATGGGCGACCTCATCGACGAGCTGGAGAACAATGGCGTCTTCTTCTGAGCCTGCCCCCGCCCCTGGGGCCGCGCGCGGTTTCATCCCGCCCCGCACCGGGGCCGAGACGTTGCTCATGCGCCGTGTGGCAGAACTCTGCCACGCCGCGCAAAGCCGCGGCATCCCGCGGTACACCGGCTTCCTCAGCGACAGGGAGCAGGATCTTGCCCAGGCGGCCGTCAACCGCGCGGGCGCCGGCTTTGCCCGCTTTTGGGGCGGCTGGCCGGGGGCCGAGCGCAAGGTGCTCTGCCTGGAGCCGGAGGCTGCGCCCCGGCGTGAGCCCGTCGCGCTGCTGCGCATCGCATGGGCCGGGGGCGCCGCGGCGCCGCAGCACCGGGACCTGCTCGGGGCCATTTTGGGCCTGGGGCTGGAGCGCGCCGCCGTGGGGGATATCCTGCTTTCGCCCGCGGCCGCGTACGCCTTCGTCACGGCCGACAAGGCGGATTTCATCGCCGGGGGCCTTGCCGCCGCCGGGCACTGCCCGGTGCACACGGAGCGCTGCCCCGGGCTTCCGCCCGAGGTGATGCAGCCCGCCGGGCGCGAGCTGCAAACGGCGACCGTGCCCGCTTTGCGGGCGGACGCGGTGCTGGGGGCCATGCTGCACGCCCCGCGCGCGCAGGCCGCGCAGCTCATCGCCGCCGGCAGGGTGCAGGTGGGCCATCTGCCTTTGCGCACCGGGCATGAACAGGTTTTTGCCGGCGATATCTTCACCGTCAGCGGCGTGGGCCGCTACCGCTTGCAGGCAATCGGCGGCAAAAGCCGCAAGGACCGCATATTTATCACCTATTATCAATATTAGCGCACAAAAAAGAGGAGGAATAACGGATGATCTCTTCGGAGGATGTACGCCGCATCACCTTTGACCGCACCGTGCGCGGCTACCGCTGTGAGGATGTCGATGATTACCTCAAGCGCGTGGCCGAAAGCATGGACGCCCTGATGGCTGAGCGGGAGGAAATGCAGAAAAAGATGGTGGTGCTGGCCCAGCGCATCGAGCAGTACCGCGCCGACGAGGACACCCTGCGCACCACCATGCTCAACGCCCAGCGCCTTGGCGAGAATGTGATCAAGGAAGCCAAGCAGAAGGCCGCCGAGATCATCCGCGCCGCCAAGATCAAGGCCGAGGACCGGGAGCAGCACGCCCGCGACGAGGTCGAGCTTGCCCAGCAGGAGCTCATCACCCTGCGGCATGAGGCTGACAGCTTCAAAAAATCTCTGATGGACAAATACCGCCAGCACATCGAGCTGCTGACCAAGCTCCCCTCCTACCAGGAGGAGGTCGAGGCGGTGCCGGCCCCCGCCGAACCGGAGCCGGAGCCCCTGCCGGAGCCCGTCCCCGCCCCCATGCCGGAGCCGGAGCCGGCCCCCGCGCCCGCCCCGGTGCCCCAGCCCGCGCCCCCCGTGCCCGAGGAATATGAGCAGCAGCAGTTCGGGGAGCCGGCGGACGCCACCTACTACCAGAGCGCCCAGCCCGAGGAGGCCCCCGTCGGTACGGTGGAGTTTGCCATCGCCGACGATGAGGACGAGGACTATGCCGGCGAGAAGGACCTCGCCGCGCTGGACGCCCCGCCCAGCACCGCCTACCCGGACGGCACGCGGTTCGTGCCCGGCGCGGACCTGTTCGAGAACCCCGGCACCGGCAAACCCAAGGGGCTCGGATCCTTCTCCGGGGTCGACTTTGACAGCTGACCCCCCCAATACCGGCCGCCACCCGGCTCCGGCGCCAAGCCGGGGCCGGGTATACTCAAGCCCGCGCGGCACCGCCGCGCGCACACATTGCTATTGACAGAGGAGTGCCTGACCTTGCCGCAGAATTACAACCAGACCATCCACAAGATGAACACCGGCTTCGAGATGCGCGCCGGCCTGCCCAAAAAGGAGCCGGCCATGCTGGCCGACTGGGAGCAGAACAACGTTTATGAACGCATGATCGCCCAAAACGAGGGTAAGCCCCTGTTCATACTGCACGACGGCCCGCCCTATGCCAACGGCAGCATCCACATGGGCACGGCGCTCAACAAGATCATCAAGGACATCATCATCCGCTACAAGAACATGGCCGGCTTTAAGGCGCCCTATGTGCCCGGCTATGATACCCACGGCCTGCCCATCGAGCTCAAGGCCCTCGGCTCCCTCGGCGAGAAAAAGGCCGGCGTGTCCAAGCTGGAGCTGCGCCGCATCTGCCGGGAGTTTGCCACCGAGCACATCGACGTGATGAACGACCAGTTCAAGCGCCTGGGCGTGCAGGGCGATTTCGGGGACCCCTACCTGACCCTCAAACCGGAGTTTGAGGCCCGCCAGATCGAGATCTTTGGCGAGATGGCCAAAAAGGGCTACATCTACAAGGGCCTCAAGGCCGTGTACTGGTGCCCCGAGGACCGCACCGCCCTCGCCGAGGCGGAGATCGAATACGCCGAGGACGAGTGCGATTCCATCTATGTGCGCTTCAAGCTGACAAAGGACCCCAACGGTGTCCTTGAAAAGCACGGCATCCCGCTGGAAAAGGCGTGGGTCGTGATCTGGACGACCACCACCTGGACGCTGCCCGCCAACGTTGCCACCTGCCTTGGGCCCCAGATGGAGTATGCCTTCGTCAAGATCGGGGAGGACTACCACATCATGGCCGCGGCGCTCGTCGAGGCGACGATGAAGGCGTGCGGCATTGAAAACTATGAGGTGCTGCCCGGTACCGTCACCGGCCTGGAGCTGGAGATGATGGAGTACCGGCACCCCTTCCTTGACCGCACCGGCCTGCTCATCGTCGGCGACCATGTCACGCTCGAGGGCGGCACCGGCTGCGTGCACACCGCCCCCGGCCACGGCGTTGAGGACTTTGAGGTCTGCGCCAACCACTATCCGCAGCTGCCCGTCATCAACCCCGTGGACGACGCCGGCCGCCTGACCGCCGAGGCGGGCGAGGCGTTTGCCGGCCTCAAGGTCTGGGATGCGAACCCCGTCATCCTCGCGCACATCCGTGAGAGCGGCCACCTGATGGGCGTGGTGCACATCACCCACCAGTACCCGCACTGCTGGCGCTGCCACAACCCCGTCATCTTCCGCGCCACCGAGCAGTGGTTCTGCTCCATCGACGCTTTCAAAGAGGATGTCTACAAGGCTATCGACGCCGTCAAGTGGCAGCCCGCGTGGGGCCATGACCGCATGACGGGCATGGTGCGCGACCGCAGTGACTGGTGCATCAGCCGCCAGCGCGTGTGGGGCGTGCCCATCCCGGTGTTTTACTGCAAAAAATGCGGCAAATACCACATCACCGACGCCTCCATCCATGCCGTGAGCGAGCTGTTCCGCAAAGAAGGCTCCGACGCGTGGTATAAGTATGACGCCAACGACATCCTGCCCAAGAGCGAGGTGTGCGGATGCGGCGCCGCCGACTGGGAGAAGGACCCCGACATCATGGACGTGTGGTTCGATTCCGGCTCCACCTGGAGCGCCGTCTGCCGGGAACGCCCGGAGCTCGCCTGGCCTGTTGACCTTTATATGGAAGGCGCCGACCAGTTCCGCGGCTGGTTCCAGTCCAGCCTGCTGACCTGCGTCGCCACCGAGGGCATCGCCCCGTACAAGGGCGTTTTGTGCCACGGCTGGGTCGTGGATGCCGAGGGCAAGCAGATGCACAAGTCCGCCGGCAACGGCATCGAGCCGGCCGAGATCATCCGCGATTACGGCGCCGATATCATCCGGCTGTGGGTCGCCTCCAGCGACTACACGGTGGACGTGCGCGCCGGGCAGGAGATCTTCCGCCAGCTGTCCGAGGCGTACCGCAAAATGCGCAACACCGCGCGTTTCATGCTGGGCAACCTCAGCGATTTTGACCCCGTGAAGGACGCGGTGCCCGAGGCGGAGCTCCTGGAGATCGACCGCTGGGCGCTTACGGCGGCAAACAACCTGACCGCCGTGCTGCGCGCCGCGTACGACAGCTATGATTTCTCCCGCGCCTACCATGCGCTGTACAATTTCTGCGTCATTGATATGTCCAACTTCTACATGGACGTTCTCAAAGACCGCCTCTACTGTGCCGACGGCCCCGCCCGCCGCAGCGCGCAGACGGCGCTGTACCGCATCCTCGTCGACTTCACCAGGCTGCTGGCGCCCATCCTGTGCTTCACCGCGCAGGAGATCTGGAGCTTTATCCCCAAAACGCCGGGCATGAAGGAGTATGTCGTATTTGAGCAGATGCCCGCGCCGCGCCCCGCCGCCGACGAGGCGTTCACCGCCAAATGGGCGCGCCTCATCGCCGTGCGCGACGAGGTCAAGAAGGCGCTGGAGCAGGCCCGCGCCGAAAAGGCCATCGGCTCCTCGCTGGAGGCGGCCGTCACCCTGGCCGCCGACGCGGCGGACCGTGCGCTGCTCACCGCCATGGACCCTGCCGACCTGGCCGACCTGTTCATCGTATCGCAGGTCACGGTGGAGGCGGGCGAGGCGCTTGGCGTGCGCGTTGCGCGTGCCGACGGGCAGAAATGCCCGCGCTGCTGGAAGTATGACCGCCACGCGGGCGCCGACGGCCTGTGCCCGCGCTGCGCCAAAGTGCTGGGCATCACGGCCTGAGCGCAAACCATTTTCTGCCGATGGGGGTGCCCATGCTGCGCAAAGTCCTCTCACTGCTGGCGGCGGCGCTGCTCACGCTCGCGGACCAGCTCATCAAGCGCTGGGCGACCGCCGTGCTCCAACCGGCGGGCGCCCTGCCGCTGCTGCCCGGCGTGGCCGAGCTGCGCTATGTGGTAAACGACGGGATGGCCTTTTCCATGCTCAGCGGCCGGCAGGCGCTGCTCATCGCCGCCACCACGGCGATTTTGCTGGCCGTGCTCGGCTGGCTGGTGTTCGGGCGCCCTGCGCCGCTGGAGCGCGCCGCCTGGGTGCTGGTGCTGGGCGGCGGTGTCGGCAACCTCATCGACCGCGCCCTCCACGGGCAGGTGGTCGATTACATCAACCTGCTGTTCATGCGGTTCGCCGTGTTCAATTTTGCCGATATCTGCGTGTGTACCGGCGTCGGCCTGCTGATCCTGGGCATCCTGCTCGATCTGCGGCGCCCGCGCCCCGCCCCGCCCGCCGAAGGGGAGGGCACCCCCGATGCGCAGGCTTGAATTCACCGCCCCGCCCGGGGCCGGGGTCGAGCGCCTGGACCGCTGGCTGTGCGATGCCTGCCGCGAAACGGAAGGGGAGGGGGCACCCTCCCGCAGCGCGCTGCAAACCCTCATTGAGCAGGGCGCCGTATCCGTCGACGGCCGGCCCGCCGATAAAAAGCAGCGGCTCGCGCCCGGGCAGCTTGTCGTTTTGACCCTGCCCGACCCGCAGCCCGCCGCCGCGCAGCCGCAGGACATCCCGCTGGACATCGTGTACGAGGATGCCTGCCTGCTCGTCGTCAACAAACCCAAGGGTATGGTGGTGCACCCCGCGCCCGGCAACCCGGACGGCACGCTCGTCAACGCGCTGCTGTACCACTGCGCGGGGCAGCTTTCCGGCATCGGCGGGGAGCTGCGGCCCGGCATCGTGCACCGCATCGACAAAGACACCTCCGGCCTGCTCGTCGTCGCCAAGGACGATGCCGCCCACCGTGCGCTCAGCGCCCAGCTCGGCGACCACACGCTCCACCGCGTGTATCAGGCCATCGTCCACGGGCGTATGCCCGCCGACAGCGGCACCGTCGAGGCGCCCATCGGCCGCGACCCGCGTGACCGCAAGCGCATGGCGGTGACGGAGCAAAACGCCAAATACGCCTGCACGGCGTGGCGGATGCTGGAGCCGCTGGACGGCTTTACCTGCGTTGAATGCCGCCTCAAGACCGGGCGCACGCACCAGATCCGGGTGCACATGGCGCACATCGGCCATCCCGTGGCCGGCGATGTGCTCTACGGCCCGCGCCGCCCCGCGCTGCCCGGCGGGCAATGCCTGCACGCGCGGGAGCTGGGTTTTGTCCACCCGCGCACCGGGCAGGCGATGCACTTCGCCGCGCCGCTGCCGCCGTATTTTGTCAGCGCGCTCGCGCGCTTCCGCTGACCCCCAATCCCGTTTGCCGGAAAGGAGCCCTGCCCATGCGCCCCACCCTCCAAGACCATCTTGTGCTCTGTGATATGGACAACACGCTGCTCACCGCGTCCGAGGGGCTGCCCCGGTGCAACAGCACCGTGATCCGCCTGTTCGTCGAGATGGGCGGGCGTTTTACCGTCGCCACCGGCCGCCCGCCGGAATCCATCCGCGCGGCGCTGGGGGATATCCGGCTGTCGGTGCCGGCCATCTCCTGCAACGGCTCGCTCATCTATGATTTTTCCACCGATACCGTGCTGCACCGCGCGGCGGTGGACCGGATGCAGGCCACGCTGGCCATCAACGATGTCATCGCCGCCTTCCCCGAGGTGGGCGTGGCCGTCATGGCCGAGGACGGCGCCATGTTCGTGGTGCGTGGCAACCCGTACACCCACGCCCTGCAGGTCGAGGAGCACATCGGCAGCGTCGCCTGCCCCCTGGACAGCGTGCCGGAGCCGTGGCTCAAGGTGGTGTTTGCCGCCAAACCCGAAGTGCTTGACCGCCTTGCCCGGTTCGAGAAGGCGCACTACTATGGGCGCGAGAACTATTTTGTGCGCACCAACAGCGTTTATTATGAGATCATGCCCTCCGGCGTCAGCAAGGCGAGCGCCCTGCAGCAGTTGTGCGCGCTGGTCGGCGTGCCGCAGCAGAACGTGGTCGCCATCGGCGATTATTACAACGACCTCGAGATCATGCGCGCCGCCGGCTACGCCGTGGCGGTGGCCAACGCCCCGGCCGAAGTCCGCGCCGAGGCCGACGAGGTGACGCTGTGCTCCTGCATGGAAGGCGGCGTGGGCGAGTTTTTGTATAAGCTCATCAGCCCGCGCACCGCGGTATGAGGCCCCGCGCGCGCGGCACACGCGCCGCGCTGCATGTGCGGGATCTGCTGGACCGGCGCGGCGTGCTGCTGCAGGCCGATATCGCCACCGCCGCCGACGTGCTGGGCATCCTTGTGGAATTGCAGGAAAAATGCGGCGCCATCACCAACGGCACCGCTTTTTACAACGCCGTCACCGAGCGCGAGGCCACCGGCGGCAGCACCGGCATCGGCGCCGGCATCGCGCTGCCGCACGCCCGCAACGCGGGGGTGGCGGCGCCGGGGCTGGCGGCCGTCACGCTGCGCAAACCGCTCGATTGGGGCGCCGGGGACGGCCAGCCCGTGGACCTCATCTTTTTGCTGGCGCTGCCGCCCGCCGCCCAAAGCGAGCAGGTGCAGCTTTTGGCGCGCCTGGTCAACCTGCTTGCCCAGACGGAACTTACCGCCGCGCTGCGCCGCGCCACCTCGCGGGATGCGTTCATCGCCGCCATCGCCCAGGCCGAGAAGGACTGCTTTGCCTGATACAGGCCCGCACCTGCTGCAAACGGGAATACCACGAGGAAAGAGGGATCTCCATGCGCAAAAATGTTTTCGCCGCGCTGGTTCTGGCGGCGGCCCTGCTGTGCGGCGCGGCCCTGCCCGCTTATGCCGAAGCCGTACTGCCCGAAGCGCCAGCGTCCGCCCCGGCGGAGGGACCTGCCGTGGAAAGCGAGCCTGCCCCGGCGGAGGAGCCCGCCGTGGAAGATGAGCCTGCCCCGGCACAACCGCCGGAGGCCGCGGATGCGCAGGAACTCTCCGCCGCCTATGCGGCCTCCTCCGATGCGCCGGATCTGCCGCCCCGGCTGGACAAACCGGTCGGCGATATCAACTGGTCCCTGTCGACCATCGACGGAAAAACCATCACAAAGAGTGATTTTGCGGGCAAGACGATCCTGTTCGTCTTTTACCGCGCTACGCTGGTCAACGGGAGTGGCCAGTGCCCCAATTCCAACGCGATCATCAGTGCTCTCGCCAAAAGCAGCTGGATCGGCGCGAATGATGTGCAGATCATCGCCGTGGATGGGGACGGCAATCCCTCCCAGAATGTAAGCGCTTATAAAGCAATATATGCGCCGGATTGCAATGACATCATTTTTACCTGGGGCAGCAACGGCAAGAACCTGAATTGGCAGTTCCATCGCCTTTACAGTGCTGCTGACGGTATGACATTCGCGCACTGTGTGATCATCAAAAATGATACGCTCTGTTATGCCTGGGAAGGTGCCTATTCCGCAAGGCCCTGCCAGGTGGCCCTTTCCCAACTGTCCTCTGTGCCGGATCCGAACCCAAAACCGGTCACGATCGACGGCAACAATTTCCCGGACGCAAACTTCCGGGCCTATGTCAGCAATACGCTGGATACCGACAAAAACGGTACGCTTGCCGGCACTGAACTGGAAATCCGGAGTATCAATGTCAACGGCAGGAACATTTCCAGCCTGAAAGGCGTTGAGTTTTTCCCGGCTCTTGGATATCTGAACTGTGCCAATAACCAACTGGCCAGCCTCGATGTGAGCCGGAACCCGGTGCTGGAGACCCTGTATGTTTCCGATAACCAGCTGACCCGTTTGGACGTGAGCGGCAATCCAAAACTGCGCAGCCTGGATTGCGGTGAAAACCAGCTGACCCGTTTGGACGTGAGCGGGAATCCGGCGCTGTATTCACTTTGGTGCAACGATAACCGGTTGACCGCTCTGGATGTGGGCAGCAATCCGGCGCTGGCGCAGTTGAAATGTTCCAATAACCAACTGCCCGGTCTGGACGTGAGCAAAAACCCGAAACTGTACACTTTTTACGTTTCCACACAAAAAATCACGCTGCAGGCCCAGGCGGCGGGCGGCGGCTGGCAGGTCGATCTGCGCCAGGCCGTCCCCGAAAATCTTCTTGGCCGTGTCACGGTCAAAGATTGCCCGTATCAAAACGGCGTCGTCACCCTGGGGCAGGGTGTGACCGGCTTTACCTATGAATTTGATACAAAATCCCCGACCGAAAATCCAAGGATGGAGGTCGAGGTGAGCTGCCCCCATGCCCAACAGCCCGACCCCGGCACGCAGCCGGGCACGCAGCCCGGCACTTCCGCCGATGAAAGCCGGGTCCGGGCCTTCGTCACCCGCCTGTATGAGGTCTGCCTCGGGCGTACACCGGACGAAGACGGCCTCGACGGCTGGACGGACGCCCTTATCTCCCACCGCAACACCGGCAGCGAGGCGGCCTACGGCTTTATCTTCAGCGATGAGTTCAAGGCGAAAAACTACTGCAACAGCTGCTATATCGACCATCTGTACAGCGCCTTCATGGGCCGCGAGCCGGACACCGAGGGCCACGCCGCGTGGATGCGCGTACTTGAGGAAGAGGGCCAGAGCCGTGAGCACGTGTTCAACGGCTTTGTCGGCAGCAATGAGTTCAAGGCCATCTGCGCGCAGTACGGCATCGACCCCGGCACCGGCACCGCCGAGCCGGAGGGTGTCGGCACGGTGCGGCGTGGTACCTGCGCCGGGTGCGGCGCCACCGACGGCGTGGAGGACTTTGTGGTGCGGCTGTACCGTGTCTGCCTCGACCGCGGCCCGGACGAAAACGCGCAGGCATGGATGGAGAACCTGCGCATGCATAAGGACACGGGCCGCACCGCTGCGGAAGGGTTCATCTTCAGCGATGAGTTCAAGGCCCGCGGCTTTGACAACGAGACGTTCGTACAGTATCTGTACCGCGCCTTCTTTGACCGCGTGCCGAAAGACGGCGAGGAGGGCATCTGGCTGACGAAGCTCAACAACGGCGGGAGCCGTGAGGATGTGGTGCCCGGCTTTACCGGCAGCGACGAGTTTGCCGTCCTCTGCCGCCGGTACGGCATCCTTGCGCAGTAAAAAAGGCAGCGTGCAAAACACCCGCCATACACAGAGCCCCTGGCCAACAACCGGGGGCTTTTTGCCCGCGGCGCATAGCGCCGCGGGCAAAAACGGCCGGAGTGGAGCGCAGCGGCACGAGAGCCGTTCCGAAATGGGCGGCGCGCGTACGCGCGCCATAAGGGGGAGGAAAGGGTAACAGCCATCCGTAGGGGCCGATTACAATCGCCCCGCAAAGGAGAAGCCGTTTGCGGGGCGTCGGGGACGCCGCCCCCTACATGGATACGGAAACGTATCATTCGGATTGTAGGGCGGGGTCTTGACCCCGCCGCAAAACCTTGCCGCGGCATCGACGTTTCACGGCGGGCCTGAAGGCCCGCCCTACAATTTTCCCGCGGGGTGCGCGTGGGGGTGGCGATTGCCTTCCCGCAAGTGGCATCCTGTTTTCCCTCATCAGGCAGCGCCTTGCGGCTCTGCCAGCTTCCCCCCGGAGGGGGAAGCCTTCCGGGGCATCTCACGCTTAAAGCCTTCCCCCTCCGGGGGAAGGTGGCCGCGCAGCGGCCGGATGAGGGGCCAATACGGGAAACACCCCGCAAACCGCATCCCAGCCGGCAAAGTTCCACTCCCAAAGTGCCCCCGCGAGGATGGGGCTGGCGCAAACCATCAAAACCGCCAAAACGGCGGCAAAAATTGCAAAACCTTTCGGCGTGTTGTATATTGACGCCGCCGCGCTTTGCGTAATATACTTTAAAGCGTTAAATCGCCGGGGTGGGCGCTTTTCCGCCCGGCCGGTGTCAATTTGGTTAAGGGAGAGACAAAACACCATGAAAAAAGCACTTTCCTTGCTGCTGGCCGCCGGCCTGATGCTCAGCCTGGCCGCCTGCGGCGCTTCCGGCACGGCGGGCACCTCCGCGCCGGCTGATTCCACCCCTGCCGCCTCTGAGCCCGCTGACGGCGGCCCCGGCGCCGATGCCGGCAACAACGCCGACACCACCGTGGATGAGGACACCGCCAAGGCGGTGACCGTGGGCATCATCCAGCTCGTTCAGCATGAGGCGCTGGACGCCGCCACCGAGGGCTTTGAGGACGCGCTCGAGGCCCACCCCGAACTCAACGTCACCTTTGATTACCAGAACGCCCAGGGCGATTCCAACACCTGCGCCACCGTGGCCAACAATTTCGTCTCCAACGGCTATGACCTGATCATGGCCAACGCCACCGCCGCTTTGCAGGCGGCGCAGGCGGCCACCGATACCATCCCCGTGCTGGGCACCTCCATCACCGAGTACGGCGTGGCCCTTGGCATCGACGGCTTCACCGGCACCGTGGGCGGCAACATCTCCGGCACCAGCGACCTGGCTCCGCTCGACCAGCAGGCCGCCATGCTGCAGGAGCTTTTCCCCGACGCCAAGACCGTCGGCCTGCTCTATTGCAGCGCCGAGCCCAACAGCCAGTATCAGGTCGATACCGTGCAGGGCTTTTTGGAGGACGCGGGCCTGACCTGCACCCAGTATTCTTTCAGTGACTCCAACGACCTCGCCACCGTCTGCCAGAACGCGGCCGACGCCAGCGACGTGCTGTACATCCCCACCGACAACACCGCCGCCTCCAACACCGAGATCATCAACAACATCTGCTACGGCAAGGTGCCCGTTATTGCCGGTGAGGAGGGCATCTGCGCCGGGTGCGGTGTGGCCACCCTGTCCATCAGCTACTATGACATCGGCTATGCCACCGGCGAGATGGCCGCCAAGATCCTCAACGGTGAGGCCAACATCGCCGAGATGCCCATCGAGTACGCGCCCGAGTTCACCAAGAAATACAACGCCGCCAACGCCGAGGCGCTGGGCGTGGCCGTCCCCGAAGATTACGTCGCCATCGAGGGCTGACCCCCTGTAAACGGCAAAAAACACAATAAACCCGCGGGAAAATGGAGAAAACATCTTCCTTTTCCCGCGGGATTTTGGTATAATCCTTTTATCTGTTGCTTGATGAGGAGTGAGGTCCCTTTGAATTTGAACATCGTCAATCTGTTCAACGCCGTGCCCGGCTCCGTCGCGCAGGGGTTGATCTGGGCTGTGATGGCCATCGGCGTCTACCTGACCTTCCGCATCCTGGATGTGGCGGACTTGACGGTGGACGGCACGCTTGGCCTTGGCGGCGCGGTGTGCGTCATGTGCGTGATGAACGGCATGAACATCTGGGCGGCCATGGCGCTGGCCTTTGTGGCCGGTCTGGCGGCTGGCCTCGTCACGGGGTTGTTCCACACCTTTATGGGCATCCCGGTGATTTTGTCCGGTATTTTGACGCAGCTCTCACTGTATTCCATCAACCTCAAGATACTCGGCAAGGCCAACCAGGCCGTCAACGTCGACAAGTTTGACCTGCTCGTCTCGCTGCGCTATGTCAAGCGCCTGCCGGTGTGGCGCAACACCATCCTTATCGCGGCCGTCATCGTGGCGGCGCTCATCGCCGTGCTGTACTGGTTCTTCGGCACCGAGCTGGGCTGCTCCATCCGCGCCACCGGCTCCAACCAGAACATGGCCCGCGCGCAGGGCATCAACACCGCTTTCACCACCGTGCTGGGGCTCATGCTCTCCAACGGGCTGGTGGCGTTCTCGGGGGCGATGCTCTCGCAGTACCAGGGCTTTGCCGATATCTCGATGGGCCGCGGCGCCATCGTCATCGGGCTGGCCGCCGTCATCATCGGCGAGGCGCTGCTCGGCCGCTTTGGCACGAATTTTGCCTTCAAGCTGTTCACCGTGGCGGTGGGCAGCGTGGCATACTACCTTGTGTACCAGTTCTGCATCTGGCTGCGCATCGACACCGACCTGCTCAAGATGCTTTCCGCGCTGGTCGTGGCGGTGTTCCTTGCCGTGCCCTACTGGAAGGGGAAGTACTTCACCAAACCGGCCGTGGCGAAAGGGGGCAAACGCGATGCTTGAAGTCAAGAACGTGTACAAGACCTTCAACGCCGGCACCATCAATGAAAAGCTCGCCCTCGCGGGGGTGGACCTCAAGCTGGAGGACGGGGATTTCTGCACCGTCATCGGCGGCAACGGGGCGGGCAAATCCACCATGCTCAACGCCGTGGCCGGGGTGTGGCCGGTGGATATGGGCCGCATCCTCATCGACGGGCAGGATATCACCCGCCTGCCGGAGCATAAGCGCGCCGGGCTCATCGGCCGCGTCTTTCAGGACCCGATGATGGGCACCGCCGCCACCATGGGCATCGACGAGAACCTTGCCCTGGCGGCGCGGCGCGGCGCAAAACGCACGCTGCGCACCGGCACCACCCGCAAGGAGCGGGAGGAGTACCGCGCCCTTCTCGCCGATTTGGGCCTTGGCCTTGAGGACCGCATGACCAGCAAGGTGGGCCTGCTCTCGGGCGGGCAGCGGCAGGCCGTCACGCTGCTGATGGCCACCCTCAAAAAGCCGCGGGTGCTGCTGCTCGACGAGCACACCGCCGCCCTTGACCCCAAGACCGCCGCCAAGGTGCTGGAGCTCTCCGACACCATCGTGCGGGAGAACGGCCTGACCACCCTGATGATCACCCACAACATGAAGGACGCCATCAAATACGGCAACCGCCTGATCATGATGCACGAGGGCCGCATCATCTACGACGTGCGCGGGGAGGAGAAGAAGGCCCTGCACGTCTCCGACCTGCTCGCCCGCTTTGAGCAGAGCGGCGCCGGCGCCAACGACCGCATGTTCCTTTCCTGAGCCCGGCGGGCAGGGGGGAGCCCCCGCGCCCCAAACGGCGGGGCGCCGCGGGCTTGTCACCGTTCTGTAACGGGTGCAAATTTTGTTAAAACCGTTCTCAAAACATCCGATTTATGCTATAATCCACCTGTCAGCAGTTTGGGCGGCCGTGCGGCTGCCCACGCTCCTGTGGAGGGGACAACGCTATGAGCCATTCTTCCAACCATTCTTTCATGAGCCCGACCCAGCGCCGCGCCTGCCTTGTGGTGGCGCTGTGCGCGGTGGCGATCGGGGCGTGTTTCCTTTTGTCCTGGGTCATCCTGCCCAACCTGCTCGCCGCGCAGCCGGACGACTATGACCCCACGCTCTACCCGCTCGATACCACTTTGACCGCCATCCTGCCCCAGGGCACCGAAAGCGCGGATTATATGGCCGGCACCGTCTTTGCCGGCGATGCCTACCCGGCCAGCCTGCAAAGCCAGAACCTGATCACGCTCGACCAGTTTGCGGGCGCACAGGGGATGAGCCTTTCCACCTTCACGCGGGATGCCTGCGTCTATTTTGCCGATGACCCCAGCGCCTACACCGTGCCGCAGGCCGTCTCCAAGATGAAGCCCCGCCGCGTCGTGCTGTGCCTGGGCAGCCAGGATGTGGGTGCCTACAACGGCGCCGAGGCGTTCATCCTTGCCTACCGGCAGGCCGTCAGCGCCATCCAGCAGGCATACCCGTACTGCGATGTCATCGTCAGCGCCATCCCACCGGTGCGCCGCAACACGGACGCCGCCGCCGCGCGCCAGACCGCCATCGACCAGTACAACCAGGCGCTGGCGCTCATGTGCCAGGCCGACAACCTGCCCTTCCTCAACACCACCGATACCCTCAAGGCCGCCAATGGCTACGCGCAGGACAGCTATTTTGACAACGCTTCCGGCACCTACACCGCCTCCGGCGGCAACGCGCTGCTGATGTATTTCCGCCAGCACCCCTACAATTCCGCCGACCGGCGCCCCGCCGGCGATGCCGAAAGTGCGCCGCGCCGCGCCGCGCAGCCGGCGGCCGGCGGCAATGCCGCCGCCGGGCCCAGCCCCACGCCGCAGGGCATCACCGCCGCCTACATCGTCGAGGACGCCACCCGCGGCACCCTGACGACGCCCACCACCGAGGGCCTGGCCCCCGGCACGGCGACGACGGGCGCCGAACGGCTGGAATTCGGCGTGGCCGAGCGCACCACCATCACCGTCACCGCGGTGCCCAAGCCCGGCTGGGCCTTTGTGCGCTGGAGCGACGGCCAGACGAACGCCACACGCACCGATGTCGTCCTGGACGATATTTCCGTCGTGGCTGTGTTCGGGCAGCTCTCCATCGAGATGCGCTGGAACGACTCTCCCTGTGAAAACGGCCAGGTGCTTGATTTCATCAAGGTGGGCGAAACGCACAACTTTACCGTCCGCGTCGTCGCCGACGGCGTGGAGGACAAGACCAAGTCCGCCCAGGCGGAGTGGGTCGTCAACGAACAGACCGTCGCCCGCGGCAGCAGCTATAGCTTTACGCCGACCGAGGGCGGCAACTACGACATCATCGTCGGCTATGAGCCCGACCCCAACGACCCCACCACCGCCGTCAGCACCTATATCACGGTGGAGGTGCCCGCCCCGCCGACGACCGTCGCCATCAACGAATACAGCGCCAACACCGTCACCGCCGGCCAGTCCGTCACGCTCAAGGCCACGGTGCAGAACGGCAGCGGCCAGACCACCTGGAGCTGCGACGGCCTGAGCTGGAGCGCCCAGGGCGACAGCGCCACCTTCACCGCGCCCGGCGTGGCCGAGACGACGCAGTACACGGTGCGCGCCAGAAACAACGGCGCCGAGGCAACGATCGTCATCACCGTCAACCCGGTGCAGCAGCCGTCCGCCCCAACGCCTGCCCCGACGCCGGAGCC
The DNA here is from genome assembly GCA_947629015.1 of uncultured Gemmiger sp. Taxonomy (GTDB): domain Bacteria; phylum Bacillota; class Clostridia; order Oscillospirales; family Ruminococcaceae; genus Gemmiger. The sequence goes on along the minus strand of CANRCB010000005.1, from coordinate 52,277 downwards.
GACGCCCGCCCCGCCCGCGGAAGCCGGTGACCAGCCGCCCGCCACGCCGTAAGCACCCCGCCGCCCGCCCGCGCATAGCATGGGCGGGAGGTGATGAAGCATGGAACGCTTCTTTTATGACTGCGAGGCCGGCTATGTGCCCGACAGCGGCGAGGAGCTGGTGAACGACGGCTCCACCGAGGATTACCCGCTGGACTGGGGCTGCCCCGTACCGGAAGATATGCCCGGGGACCTTGGCCCCTGCCCGCAGGGCGCGCCCGGCCCCTGAACCCACATAACAGGAGAGACAAATGGCCCGATACACCTGCCTTTTGCTGGATGTCGACAACACCCTGCTGGACTTTGACGCCGCCGAGCGCCAGGCCCTGACCGAGGCCCTTGCCCGGTATGACCTGCCGCATGACGCCGCCGCCTGCGATACCTACCATGAGGTCAACCGCAGGCTGTGGGCGCAGCTGGCCAAAGGGGAACTGAACAAAAGCAAGCTGTTTGCCGTGCGGTTCCAGCGCTTTTTGCAGGCGATGGGCCTGCCGGACACCGGCAACAGCCGCGAGATTAACGACTATTATGAGGACTGCCTCTCCCACCACGCCGACCTCATCCCCGGCGCCCTGCAGGCGCTGGAGGAGCTGGGCGAGGTGGCCACCCTGGCCGCCGTCTCCAACGGCGCGGCCAAGGTGCAGCAGGCACGCATCGCGGCCTCCGGCATCGGGGCGTATATGGACGGCGTCTATATCTCCGAGAAGGTGGGTGCCGCCAAACCGCAGCCGCGCCTGTACGAGGTGGCCCTCAGGGATCTCGGCGTCACCGACAAAAGCCGCGTGCTGGTGGTGGGCGATGACCTGCTGGCCGATATCAAGGGCGGGCAGAACGCCGGCCTTGCCACCTGCTGGGTCAACTTTGCGGGGGAGGCAAACCCCACCCCCCTCCAGCCCACCTACACGGTGCGCAGCTATGAGGAGCTGTACCGCGTGGTGATGGAGCCGGAGGAATTTACGATGGTGGGCATCCGCAACCCGCGCCACCGCAACGACCTGTAGACCGTATCACCGCGCCCCTGCCGCCGGGCCGCCCGCCGGCAGGGGTATTTTTTTCGGGATGGGTGGAACCATGCTGCTGGAACTGCAAAACCTGTACAAGAGCTTCGGCGGGGTGCCGGTGCTGGAGGATCTGTGCGCCGGGCTGGAGCGGGGCGACCGCGTCGGCCTGATCGGGGCGAACGGCACCGGCAAGACGACGCTGCTGCGCATCCTTTGCGGGCAGGACGAGGCCGACGCCGGCACCTTTGCCTTCACCGCCAACGCCACCGTCGGATACCTGGAGCAGACCGGCGGCCTTGTGCCGGAGGAAACGGTCTGGCAGGCCATGCGCCACGCCTTTGATGCCGCGCTCAACGCCATGGCCCGGCTGGAAACGCTGCAAAAGCAGCTGGCCGCCGCGCCCGGCAGCACCGCTTTGGCCGAGCAGATCGCCGCCTGCACCGCCGTGATCGATGCCGCCGACGCCTACAACATGGACCACCAGATCAAGCGCGTGCTGGCGGGTATGGCCTTCCCGCCGGAGGAATGGCAGAAACCCGCCGGCGTGCTCTCGGGCGGGGAGCAGACCCGCCTGCGCCTGGCCCGCCTGCTGCTCGAGCGCCCGGATCTGCTCATTTTGGACGAGCCGACCAACCACCTCGACATCGCCACCCTGCAATGGCTCGAGGGGTATCTGTGCGCCTGCCGCGGGGCGGTGCTCGTCGTCAGCCATGACCGGTGGTTCCTCGATGCCGTCTGCACAAAGATCTGGGAGCTGCGCGGCAAAACGCTCAAAACCTACCGGGGCAACTATTCCGCCTACCTGCCCCAGCGCGAGGCCGAGGACGCGCGCCGCCGCAAGCAGCACGAGGCCGATATCGCCAGGGCCGCCAAATTGCAGGACTATGTGGACCGTAACCTTGTGCGCGCCAGCACCACCAAAATGGCGCAGAGCCGCCGCAAACAGCTGGAAAAGCTCGAGATCACCGCCGCGCCCGAGCCGGAGCCCTACCAGCTGGATTTCCGCTTCCCCTACGACATCGAGCCGTATGAGGAGCTTGTCGTGGTCAAGGACCTTGCGGTGTGCGCCGGCCCCCGCACGCTGTTCACGGGGCTGACCCTCACCGTGCGCCGCGGCGAGCGTTTGGTCATCGCCGGGCCAAACGGTGCGGGCAAATCCACCCTTTTGCAGGTGTTGGACGGCGCCCGCCGCCCCGCCGCGGGGCTGGTGCGCCTGGGCAGCGGCGCGCAGCCGGGCGTCTTCACCCAGCAGCAGGCGCGGCGCGCCGGGCGCGTGCTGGACGCGCTGTGGGACCGCTGGCCCCGCATGACGGAACTGGAGGTGCGCAGCCATCTGGCGCGGTTCGGCTTCCGCAGCGAGGAGGTTTTCAAAGACTGCGCCGCCCTTTCGGGCGGGGAGCTTGCCCGCCTGCGCTTTGCCGAGCTCGCGCTCGAGCGGCCCAACCTGATGTTTTTGGACGAGCCGACCAACCACCTTGACATCTATATGCGCGAAAGCCTGACCGCGGCGCTCACCGCCTATACCGGCACGCTGCTGCTCGTCACGCATGACCGGTACCTGATGCGGGCGCTTGGCTGCCCCATCCTGTACATCGAGGACGGAAAGACCACCCTCTACCGTGATTTTGAGGCCCTTTTGGCCCGCGATACCGCCCCCGCCCCGCCGCCAAAGGCGGGCGAGGGACCTGCCGCCCCCCGCGCCGGCTACGGCAAGGAGCAGCGCCGCCGCCGGGCCGAGGTGCGCGCGCGCCTCAAGGCCGTCGAGCAGGAGATCGAGGACCTTGGCGCGCACATCGTCGAGCTGGAGAACGAACTCAACGACCCCGCCCTTCAGCGGGACTACCGCGCCGTGCAGGAAAAGGCCGACGAGCTGGACGACGCCCGTTTCCACCAGCAGGAATTGTTTGACGAGTGGGAAAAACTGCTCGCGGAGCAGGAAGATTTCCCCGAATGACCGCCTCTTCTTCAGGGCACGCGCTGCCCTGATTTTTTTGTGCCCTGCCCTGTACAAAGCCCGGCGTTTCCGCTATAATAAAACTGTATCAGTATCACTGTGCGCACCGCGCAGGAAGGGGCCCGCCGTGGAAACGTTCCATGTCACCTTGGAAAAACTGGCCGAATCGGCCAACCTGACGCCGTACTACGCGCCGGGGCCGCTGTCCCAGCACAAGGTCTACAGCGCCGAGGTCTACCGCCCGGGGCTGGTGCTGGCCGGGTACTACCAGTATTTTGACAACGACCGCCTGCAGATCATCGGCCTGACGGAATATTCCTACCTGCTGGACCTTGACGGCAAGACAAGGCTGACCCATCTTGACAAGCTGTTCTCCTTTCGGCCGCCGGCCGTCATCCTCAGCCACGGCATCAGCGTCCTGCCCGAGATCGAGGCGCTGGCCAAACAGTACGGCGTGCCGCTGCTCACCTCGGAGGAGGAGACCTCCTCCATGATGAGCCGCCTCATCACCACCCTCAACGTCGAGCTCGCGCCCCGCATCACCCGGCACGGCGTGCTTGTCGAGGTGTACGGCGAGGGCATCCTTATCTTGGGCGATTCCGGCGTGGGCAAAAGCGAGACGGCCATCGAGCTCGTCAAGCGCGGGCACCGCCTCGTCGCCGACGACGCGGTCGAGCTGCGCAAAACCAGTCCCCGCACCATCCTGGGCGCCGCGCCCGCCAACATCCGCCATTTTGTCGAGCTGCGCGGCCTTGGCATCATCAACGTGGCGCGCCTGTTCGGCGCGGGCGCCGTCAAAAACAGCATCGAGGTCGAGATGGTCGTCCAGCTCGAACCATGGGACAGCACCAAAAATTATGACCGCACCGGCCTTGAGAACAACCTGTACGATATCCTCGGCGTAAAGTTCCCCAGCCTGCTCATCCCCGTCATGCCGGGGCGCAACCTCGCCATCGTGCTGGAGACCGCCGCCATCAACAACCGCCAGAAGGAGATGGGCTACAACGCCGCCAAGGAGCTGCTGGACAGCCTTGGCCTTGAGGACGACCTGACGGTATAAGCAAGGGAGGCAACGGTATGAAATACACCATCGGCATCGACCTGGGCGGTACCACCATGACCGCCGGCGTCGTCAACACAAAGCACGAGATCCTCGGCAAGCTCACACGGCCCACCAGCCTGCCCCGCCCCGCGCAGGATCTGGAGCAGGCGCTGGCCGCGCTGTGCCGCGATGCCGCCGCGCAGTGCGGCGTGGACCTTGCCAAGGTCAGCTATGTGGGCATCGGCACGCCCGGCAGCGTGGATTTCACCACCGGCTTTGTGGGCTACAACACCAACTTCGGCTATTATGACTGGAACCTTGGCCCCGACCTTGCCGCCCTGCTCGGCTGCAAGGTCTATGTCGAGAACGACGCCAACGCCGCCGCCTTCGGCGAATACATCGCCGGTGCCGCCAAGGGGTACAGGGATGCCGTCGTCATCACGCTGGGCACCGGCATCGGCAGCGGTATCATTTTGGGCGGCAAGCTGCTGCGCGGCTTCAATTTCGCCGCCGGCGAGGTGGGGCACACCGTCATCGTCATGGGCGGGCGCCAGTGCAACTGCGGCCGCCGCGGCTGCTGGGAGCGCTATGCCAGCGCCCGCGCCCTCGCCGAGGATACGCAGGCCGCCATGCAGAACGCCCCCGACAGCCTGCTTTGGAAATATGCCGACCACATCGAGGCCGTCAACGCCAAAACGCCCTTTGACGCCGCCGCGGCGGGGGACGCCACCGCCAAACAGGTGCTTGCCGCGTGGCTGGATGCCGTGGGCTGCGGCGTGGCCAACATCGTCAACATCTTTGAGCCGGAGGTCGTGTGCATTGGCGGCGGCGTCTCGGCGCAGGGCGAGGTGCTTTTGGCCCCGGTGCGCGCGTATGTCGAAAAAGAAACGCATAATATTACCACCGGCCGTATGCCCGAGATACGCGCCTGCTCCCTTAAAAACGATGCCGGTGTGCTGGGCGCCGCCTCTCTGGCCGATTCCATCTGAAATTCTGCCGCTTTGGGGGTCTGTATGCAGGGTGACACCGCGCGTTTTCAGGAAGTGAACACCGCCCCGCTGCTGCGCGCGCTGGCGCAGGCGGGCGTACCCTATACCTGTGATGAGCCGCTTGCAAAGCACACCACCTTCCGCATCGGCGGGCCGGCGGCGGTGTTCTGCACGCCGCGCACGGCGCACCAGCTCACCGCCGCGCTCACCGCCTGCCGGGCGGCGGGCGTGCGGCAGTACCTTTTGGGCAATGGCTCCAACGTGCTCTTTGCCGACGAAGGCTTTGCCGGCGTCGTGCTCTGCACCGCCGCGCTGAGCGGCGCCCCCGTGTTCACGCCGCTGCCGGGCGGCGGCGCGCGCGTGGCGGCGCCCGCGGGGCTCCCGCTGGCGGCGCTGTGCCGCGCGGCGCAGGCGCAGGGCCTTGCGGGGCTGGAATTCGCCTACGGCATCCCCGGCACGGTGGGGGGCGCCGTCTATATGAACGCCGGCGCCTACGGCGGCGAGATGCGGGACGTGCTGGAAAGCGTGCGCTTTGCGGACGAAACGGGGGCGCAGCGCACCCTGCCCGCCGGTGACCTGGCCCTTGGCTACCGCACCAGCGCGTTCGAGGCGCGGCCCTGGTGCATTTTGGAGGCATCCTTTGCCCTGCGCCCCGGCGACCCACAGGCCATCCTTGCCCAAATGCAGGAGTTCATGCGCCGCCGCAGGGAAAAGCAGCCCCTGGACCTGCCCTCGGCCGGCAGCACCTTCAAGCGCCCGGCGGGGGCCTTTGCGGGCAGGCTCATCGAGGACTGCGGCCTGCGCGGCTACACCGTGGGCGGCGCGGCCGTCAGCGAAAAGCACTGCGGGTTCGTCGTCAACAAGGGCGGCGCCACCTGCGCCGATGTGCTGCGCCTGACCGACGCGGTGCGCCGCATCGTGCTGGAAAAGACCGGCTATACGCTCGAGCGCGAGATACGCGTGGTGGAATGAACACGACAGGATCCTGCAAAGTTTGACACAAAGCCGAGAAATAATTGAAAAGTGCGCTTTTGCGGTATACGTTGTGCGCCGGGAGAAGCGGGGGATCTTTGGGATCCGGGCTGCCTGGATGGGCCTTGCGGAGGGGCAACACAATGGAAATAGAATTGCAGTTGATGAAAATTGAGGAGAAGGCCCTGCTTGTCAGGCTTATGGAATTATATAACTATGAATTTACAGCTTACGATGATGCGGACATAAATGAATTTGGGTATTTTGGGTACGACCATATAGATGATTACTGGAACGAGGAAAGGCGGTATCCATACTTGATCCGCGCTGATGGGAAAATCGCAGGTTTTGCTTTGGTGTGTCCGCATCGCAGGTTTGTCAAAGACGAAAAAGCGCGGAGCATAGGCGAGTTTTTTGTAATGCTGAAATACAGACACATGGGGATAGGGGAAAGGGCTGCCACAGAAATTTTCACCCGCCATAAAGGGACTTGGGAAGTCTGTTATCTGAGAAGAAATACGCCTGCAAAAGCATTCTGGGAAAAGGTGATCGGGCATTATACCGACGGCCATTATGAAGTTTGCGGAGAAAATGACCGTGAAATGGGTGGCTTTACTTTTAAGAACTGACATAAAAAGCATTTCTGTCCACCTCAAATATAGAAGCTCTCTGTCGTCGATGTTTCAGTGAGGAGTTGGCATTTTGCGATTGTATCAAAGCCGCAAAGGACAACGCCCCCCAAACGCCACAGGTGGTGAAAACGATGAACCTGCTCCTGGTCACGGGCCTTTCCGGCGCCGGCAAATCCATGGCGGTCAACGCCCTGGAGGACATCGGCTTTTTCTGCATCGACAACCTTCCCACCGGGCTTTTGCCCCGCCTGGTGGATTTTGCCCTGCTGGGCGAGAGCCAGCTGGGCCGGGTGGCCGTGGTGCTCGACGGGCGCGGGCTGCGCAACGTCGGGCAGGTGGAGCGCGCCCTTGTGGACCTGGACGAGAAAAAGGTCGATTACGACATCCTCTACCTGGACGCGGGCGATACCGTCATCCGCCAGCGCTACAAGGCCACCCGGCGCAAGCACCCCCTCACCATCAGTGACGGGCTGCCCATCGACGAGGCCATCGCCAAGGAACGCGAGATCCTCCGCCCTCTGCGGGAGCGCGCCAAATATGTCATTGACACCTCGCTGCTCTCCACCGCGCAAAACCGGGAGCGCATCTGCGCGCTCTTCCTTGACGCGGGCCAGCGCGCCATGTCGCTGACGATCCTGTCCTTCGGGTTCAAGTACGGCCTGCCGCAGGAGGCGGACATCGTGCTGGACGTGCGCTGCCTGCCCAACCCCTTCTATGTGCCGGAACTCAAGGAAAAGACCGGCCTTGACCAGCCGGTGGTGGACTATGTCATGGCCGCCGGCGAATCGCACGAGCTGCTCAAGCGCATCGAGGCCATGCTGGAATACGCCCTGCCCCTGTACGAGAAGGAGGGCAAAAGCCAGCTCATCATCGGGGTGGGGTGCACGGGCGGCAAGCACCGCTCCATCACGGTGGCGCGCCTTTTGGGGGATTTCTGCCAAAAATTGGGCTATGCGCCCACCGTGCAGCACCGCGACGTGCACCGCACGGCGTAGCACCGCACCGGGAAAGGCAAAAAAAGGGGAGGGGGCCGCGGCGTGAGCTTTGCACAGGATATTAAAAACGAGATCGTGCGCCGCCGCCCGGCCCGGCCCTGCTGCGCGGCGGCCGCCGCCTACGCGGTGGCGTGTTTCGGCAAATATTTCGATGCCCGCGGCGTGGTGCTGCAAACCGAGAGCGAGCCCATTGCCGATCACGCGCGCAGGGTGTACCAGCGCTGCGGCATCCGCGGCACCGTCACCCGGCGGGAGCGCCCGGCCGGCCCCGTGTTTGAGTTTGCCGTCAAGGATGCCGCCGAGGTACAAAAGCTGCTGGATCTGTTCGGCCATACCGGCAGCGAACCGGCCATCCTCATCAACCCGGCGCTGTTCAAGTGCCAGGGGTGCGCGCAGGCGTTCGTGGGCACGGCGTTTTTGTGCTGCGGCACCGCCAGCGACCCCGAAAAAGGCTACAGCATCGAGTTTTCGTCCGGCCGCAGCCAGCTTTCCCGCCAGCTGGAGGCCCTCCTGGCCGAAAACAATTTCGGCCCCCACCGCACGCGGCGCCGCGGCGTGAACGTCGTGTACGTCAAGGCGGGGGACCAGCTGGAGGACTTGCTCACCTTCATGGGGGCCGGCGTGGCCGCCATGCAGGTGATGGATCGGCGCGTGTACAGGGGCGTGCGCAACCAGACCAACCGCCTTTCCAACTGCGAGACCGCCAACCTTGGCAAAAGCGTGCAGGCGGCCGTGCAGGTGCAGCGCGCCATCCGCGCGCTGGAAAGCGCCGGCGCGCTGGATACCCTGCCCGCCCCGCTGCGGCAGGCGGCGCGCCTGCGCATGCAGTATCCGGGCCTGCCCCTTGGCGAGCTTGCCCAAAAGTTTGACCCGCCCATCAGCAAGGCGGGGCTTTCCCACCGCTTCAAGCGCATCCAGCAGGCGGCCGGGCGTTTGCCGCGCCCCGCCGCGGAGGAAACGGACCATGCCTGAAACACAAAACCCGCCCTTCGTGCATCTGCACGTCCACACCGAATACAGCCTGCTCGACGGCGCCTGCCGCATCGACCGTATGTTTGACCGCCTCAAGGAGATGGGCCAGACCGCCTGCGCCATCACCGACCACGGCGTCATGTACGGCTGCGTGCAGTTTTACGATGCGGCCGTCGCCGCCGGCATCAAACCCATCATCGGGTGCGAGGTATACGTCGCCAACCGCACCCGGTTCGACAAGGTCAACCGCATCGACGGCAACCATCATCTCGTGCTGCTGTGCAAGAACGAGACGGGCTACAAAAACCTCATCAAAATGGTCTCGGCCGGCTTTACCGAGGGCTTTTACTCCAAGCCCCGCATCGACAAGGACCTTTTGGAACAATACCACGAGGGCCTTGTCTGCCTGTCGGCCTGCCTTGCCGGCGAGGTGCCGCAGGCGCTGCTCGCCGGCGAATACGAGCGCGCCAAACAGACGGCGCTGTACTACCGGGATCTGTTTGGCGAGGGCAACTACTACATCGAGCTGCAGGACCACGGCCTTGCGGAGGACCGCGCCGTGCTGCCGCAGCTCATCCGCCTTGCGCGCGAGACCGGCATCCCGATGGCGGCCACCAACGACGCCCACTACATCGCCAAAACCGACGCGCGGATGCAGAGCATCCTGCTGTGCATCCAGACCGGCAAGACCATCGACGATGCCGACCGCATGGAATTCCAGACCGACGAATTCTACCTGAAAAGCGGGCAGGAGATGTACGACCTGTTCGCCATGGTGCCGGAAGCCTGCGCCAACACCAACAAGATCGCCGAAATGTGCGATTTCAAGTTTGAGTACGGCCACACCAAGCTGCCGTATTTCAAGGCGCCCGGCGGGCAGGACAACTTCGCCTTCTTCAAGGACCTGTGCGAGCAGGGTCTTGCGCGCCGTTACCCTGATAAGGTCACCCCCGAGCTGCGCGCGCGGCTGGAATACGAGATCAACGTCGTCAACAGCATGGGGTACACCAACTACTATCTCATCGTGTATGACTTTATCAACTACGCCAAAAGCCGCGGCATCCCGGTGGGGCCGGGACGCGGATCCGGCGCCGGCAGCCTGGCGGCGTACTGCATGGGCATCACCGACATCGACCCCATCCGCTACAACCTCATTTTTGAACGGTTTTTGAACCCCGAGCGCGTCTCGATGCCGGACTTTGACGTCGATTTCTGCTACGAGCGCCGGCAGGAGGTCATCGACTACGTCAACGAAAAATACGGGCGGGACCATGTGGCGCAGATCGTCACCTTCGGTACCATGGCCGCCCGCGCCGCCGTGCGGGATGTCGGCCGCGTGATGGGCCTGCCGTACCAGGATGTCGACAAGGTCGCCAAGCTCATCCCCACCGAGCTCAAAATGACGCTGCGGCGCGCGCTGGAGCTTTCGCCCGACCTCAAGGCCATGTATGACGGCGACGATACCGTGCACGAGCTCATCGACACCTCCATCGCCATCGAGGGCATGCCGCGCCACGCCTCCACCCACGCGGCGGGCGTCGTCATCACGCCGCACCCCGTGACCGAGTATCTGCCCCTTGCCACCAACGACGGCCTGCCCGTGACCCAGTTCAACATGGTGGAGATCGAGCGCCTGGGCCTGCTCAAGATGGATTTCCTCGGCCTGCGCACCCTCACCGTCATCCATGACGCCGAGGCGGCCGTGCAGAAGGCACATCCGGACTTCCGCGTGGCGGACATCGACTACGACGACCCCGAGACCTACAAGATGCTGGCCTCCGGCGCCACCGAGGGCGTGTTCCAGCTGGAATCCGGCGGCATGACGCAGGTGCTTGTGGGCATGAACCCCCAAAACCTTGAGGATCTCATCGCCCTCATCTCGCTCTACCGCCCCGGCCCGATGGATTCCATCCCCGCCTACCTGCGCAACCGCAAGGACCCCACCAAGATCCAGTATGCCACGCCCCAGCTCGCGCACATCCTCGATGTCACCAACGGCGTGGCCGTCTACCAGGAGCAGGTCATGCAGATCTGCCGTGACCTTGCGGGCTTCAGCTACGGCCAGGCCGACAACGTCCGCCGTGCCATGAGCAAGAAAAAGCACAAGGTGATGGAGGAGGAGCGCGCGCACTTCGTCTACGGCTGTACGGACCCCGGGCAGGAATGCCCCGGCTGCGTCAAAAACGGCGTGCCGGAAAACGTTGCCAACGAGATCTATGACAACCTGATCCATTTCGCCTCCTACGCCTTCAACAAATCCCACGCCGCGTGCTACGCCTATGTGGCGTTCCAGACCGCGTACCTCAAATGCCATTACCCGTGCGAGTTTATGGCCGCGCTGCTGACCAGCGTGCTGGACTTTACCGCCAAGGTCATCGAGTATTCGGCCGAATGCCAGCGCCTTGGCATACGGGTGCTGCCGCCGGATATCAACGTCTCGCGCGGGGGCTTCACCGTGGACGGCGGCAGCGTGCGTTTCGGGCTGACGGCGGTCAAAAATGTCGGCCGCGGCCTCATCGAGGCCGTCCTCGCCGAGCGGGCGCAGCGCCCCTTCCGCGGCCTGTACGATTTCTGCAAGCGTATGTACGGCTCGGAGCTCAACCGCCGCGCGGCCGAAAACCTCATCCGTGCCGGCGCGTTCGATGCCTTGGAACCCTCCCGCCGCGGTATGCTCGAAAGCCTCGAGGCCCTGCTCAAAAGCGTCGAGACGGACGCCCGCCAGAACCTGGACGGCCAGCTCGACCTGTTCAGCGCCATGGGCGGCGCGGCCGCCGCGGCCGCGCAGGAGAATGACTTCAAAGTCCCCCCCGTACCGGAATACCCGGCCGCCGAGCTGCTTAAAATGGAGAAGGAGGTCTCGGGGCTGTACCTGTCCGGCCATCCGCTGGACGGCTACCGGGCCGAGATCGTCCGGCTTTCCACCGCTTCCATCGCCCGCCTGTGCGGCGAGGAGGGCAAAGGCTTTGACAACGCCACCGTCACGCTGGTGGTCACCGTCGTCAAGACCCGCACCGTGACCACCAAGGCCAACTCCCTCATGGGGCGCGCCACCGTCGAGGACCTGACCGGCACGATGGAGATGGTCGTATTCCCGCGCGTCTACCTTGCGGTGCGCGCCTGCCTGCAGGAGAACGCCGTCGTCGTGGTGCGCGGGCGCGTTTCCATCCGGGAAGGGGAGGGCGCCAACCTCACCGCCGAGCTGCTGGCCGAGGACGTGCAGCCCGTGGAGGGCTACACCGCGCCCCAAAACCATGTGCAGGCCCAGCGGCACGAAAAGCCCATGGCCGGCGCCGGCGGCCTGTTTTTGACCGTGCCCGGCGCCCAAAGCCCCGAGATGCATAAGGTGGAAAACCTTTTGTACAACATTTTTGACGGCGGCGCCACCCGGGTGTATTTCAAATTTGCCGATACAGGGCGCAAGGTTCTGGCCAGAAAGATGGCCGTGCGGGACGACGCGCTGCTGCGGCAGGAGCTTGCCCGCATCCTGGGCGAGGAGAACGTCAAGGTGCAGGCCGCAAAATAAATCCATATCTTTTACAACAAAAATCCATCGTCAGCGGGGGCGCATATGCTATAATTTAGAGGCAGCGATTTTTGTTGAAACAGCGGCCCTCCGCCTGTGAAATGAGGAACGAGTTATGCCCAGTGAGAAAAAGAACATCAAGAGCATCGGCGTTTTGACCAGCGGCGGCGACGCCCCCGGCATGAACGCCGCCGTGCGCGCCATCGTGCGCACCGGCCTGGCCCGGGGCTACCGCATGGTGGGCATCCAGCGCGGGTACAACGGCCTGATCAACGGCGAATGCTATGACATGGGCTGGCGCAGCGTGTCCAACATCATCAACCGCGGCGGCACGGTGCTCTATACCGCCCGCTGCCTGGAGTTCAAGACCCAGGCCGGCCAGGCCAAGGGCCTTGCCATGTGCAAAGAGAAGGGCATCGACGCCCTCATCGTCATCGGCGGCGACGGCTCCTTCATGGGCGCGCGGGCGCTGGCCAACCAGGGCATCCCCTGCATCGGCATCCCCGGCACCATCGACAACGACATCGCCTGCAGCGAATACACCATCGGCTATGACACCGCCATGAACACCGCCATCGAGGCCATCGACAAGCTGCGCGACACCACCCAAAGCCATGACCGCTGCAGCGTCGTCGAGGTCATGGGCCACCACGCGGGCTACATCGCCCTCAACGTCGGCATCGCCACCGGCGCCATGGCCGTCATCCTGCCGGAGCTGCCCTTTGATTTTGAGCGCGACATCCTGCAGCGTATGCGCCGCGCGCAGAGCGCCGGCAAGCGCCATTATATCATCATCGCGTCGGAGGGCATTGTCCCCGCGCAGGAGCTTGCCAACCAGATCCAGGCCGCCACCGGCATCGACTCCCGCGCAACGGTGCTCGGGCACATCCAGCGCGGCGGCTCGCCCACCCTGCGGGACCGCGTCAACGCCTCGCTCATGGGCTACCGCGCGGTGGAGCTGCTCGACGAGGGCACCTACAACCGCGTTGTCGCCATCAAGGACGGCAACATCGTCGACTACGATGTCAACGAGGCGCTGGCCATGCACAAGACCATCGACCTGCATGACCTCGAGGCATTCAACACCATCTCCATCTGAACGGCCGCTTTGCGGGCCGCCGCTCTGCGGCGTGTCAAAAAGTCCACTGCGATTCCAGGGCAAATCGTAGGGGGCGGCGATCTCCGCGCCAAGCGCCGGGGCCTTTGGCCCGCTTGGCTCCGGTGCGAAGCCCGGGGCTTGCGCTCCGAAACGCCTCGCTGCCCCTCGGCGTCCTCGACGCCCCACGAAAGTTGCAACGGCGGAAAGTTTGCAGGACGTCCGGAGGCCGTCCCCTGCAAACACTCCAGAAAACATTTGGCGCCTCTTTTTCGCCAGTCTCACGGGCCGCCGGCATGGGCCGGCTGCCCTTTTCTGTGCAAAAAATTCCCGCCGACCCCTTGCAATCCCGCGCGGCGTATGGTATCATACTACGGCAATACACACGCATTGCGCTGCTTTTTTGTGCCCAAAAGCGAGAGGCTCGCGGGTTAGAAGGCATGGTACGCAATGCGGCGGGTAAAACTAAATTTCAGGAGGCAAAACACTATGGCGATCGTATCCATGAAACAGCTGCTCGAGGCTGGCGTCCATTTCGGCCACCAGACCCGCCGCTGGAACCCCAAAATGGCGAAGTATATCTTCACCGAGCGCAACGGCATCTACATCATCGACCTGCAAAAGACGGTCAAAAAGCTGGACGAGGCGTACAGCTACGTCCGGGACCTGTCCTCAGCCGGCGGCGAGCTGCTCTTCGTCGGCACCAAAAAGCAGGCGCAGGAGTCCATCCGTGATGAGGCCACCCGCTGCGGCATGCACTATGTCAACGCCCGCTGGCTGGGCGGCATGCTCACCAACTTCCGCACCATCCGCAAGCGCATCGACCGCATGGAGCAGCTCAAGACCATGCAGGAGGACGGCACCTTCGACCTGCTGCCCAAGAAAGAAGTCGTCAAGCTGCAGCTGGAGATGGAAAAGCTCGATAAATACCTCGGCGGCGTCAAGAACATGAAGAAGCTGCCGCAGGCCATGTTCATCGTCGACCCGCACAAGGAGCGCATCGCCGTGGCCGAGGCCCGCAAGCTCAAGGTGCCCATCATCGCCATCGTCGATACCAACTGCGACCCCGACGAGATCGACTACGTCATCCCCGGCAACGACGACGCCATCCGTGCCGTCAAGCTGATCTCCTCCGCCATGGCCGACGCCGTGCTGGAGGGCAAGCAGGGCGTGCAGGAGGCCGCCGGGCCCGCCGAGGCCGAGCCCGCTGCCGAGGCCGCCGAGGCGTAACGAACAAAGAGTTTGAGGAAAGGACAGGATATCTACTATGGCTGCTATTTCTGCCAAGGATGTTATGGAATTGCGCAAGCAGACTGACTGCGGCATGATGGAGTGCAAAAAGGCGCTGACGGATGCCGAGGGGGATTTCGCCAAGGCCGTTGAGCTGCTGCGTGAGCGCGGCCTCGCCACCGCCAGCAAGAAGGCGGGCCGCATCGCCGCCGAGGGCATGGTCTACGCCGAGGGCAACGAAAACGGCGCCGTCGTCGTCGAGGTCAACGCCGAGACCGACTTTGTCGCCAAGAACGAGAAATTCGTGGATTTCACCAAACAGCTCGCCGGCGTCATCGCCGCCGAGAAGCCCGCCGATGTCGACGCGCTGCTCGCCTGCAAGATGGGCGACGGCACCGTGGACGACGCGCTCAAGGCGCTCATCCTCGTCATCAAGGAGAACATCAAGGTGCGCCGCTTCGCCATCTATGAGGGGCCCTGCGCCGCGTATGTGCACGGCGGCGGCACCCACGGCGTCATCGTCCGTTTCGAGACCAGCCCCGAGGTCGCCGCCAAGCCGGAGTTTGCCGCCTTTGGCAAGGACATCGCCATGCAGGTCGCGGCCGCCAACCCCGGCTACCTGGACGAGGCCGCGGTGCCCGCCGATGTGCTTGCCAAGGAGAAGGAGATCGTGCTGGCCCAGATGGCCAACGACCCCAAGACCGCGAACAAGCCCGACGCCATTAAGGAAAAGATGGTCGTAGGCCGCCTGGGCAAGTTCTATAAGGAGAGCTGCCTTGTCGACCAGGCCTTCATCAAGGACGGCAACGTCGACATCAAAAAGTATGTCGCCGATACCGCCAAGGCGCTGGGCGGCGATATCAAGATCGCCGCGTTCACCCATTTCGTGAAGGGCGAGGGCCTGGAAAAGCGCAGCGAGGACTTCGCCGCCGAGGTCGCCGCCGCCATCAAGGGCTGAGCGCTCCAAACACACACAAAACGCCCCCGCGGCCGGGATACCCGGCCGCGGGGGTTTCTGCCGCCAGGGGGCCGCTCAGCCGCGCACATCCCACTTTTGCAGCAGGAGGGCGGCCGCGGCGGTAAAAAGCAGGGTGAAGCCCAGGCAGGCGGCGGCAAAGGGGAGCGCCTGCCCGCCGAGCATATCCCGGCCCTGGTTGGCGTTCATGCCCAGCGCAGGCAGCCCGTACGGCCAGTACAGCCCCCACCCCTTGCTCACGAACAGGAACCCCGCCACGCCGCCCAGCAGCGCCAGCAGGACCGGGGGCACAAAGCTCCGGCACAGCATCGAGAACAGCAGCTGCAGCGCCAGCATCGGCACGGCGGCCAGCGCCCCGCGCAGCGCCCACAGCAGGCAGGCGGGGGGCGGGGTGCCCGGCAGGCGCGCCCACAGCTTGCCGCAGCCAAAAAACAGCAGCCACATCCACCCCTGGGTGAGCAGCACCAGCCTGAACGCCGCCGCCAGCTTGGCCGCGAACAGGCAGGGCCGCGGCACCGGCATACCCATCACCAGCGCCCAGTTGTGACCCAGATGCTCCAGCCGCCAAAGCCAGGCGGCGTAGATGGCCGCCATCGGCGCAAAAAAGAACAGGGCATAGTACAGCGTGTGCTGCCCCCACAGCCCGGCCCAATCCTGCGTTACGGCGGCGCTGTTGTAGCAAAAGCTGAAGGTGCCGTACGCGGCCGAGAGCAGCGGTATCAGCAAAAACACCGCCCATACGCCGCCCCCGCGCAGCTTTTTGTTTTCGGCGCGGACACTGCGCCGGAATGCCTTTAAAACCATCGTTCACACCTCCCTGTCGGCCGCCGCGCGGCGGCCCCACAAAAACAGCAGCGCACCCACACCCAGCGCCGCCGCCAGCAGCGCATACCGGCGCGGCTGCGGCAGATAAACGGCCTGCCGGGCCGCGGTGTCCCACGCCATCTCCATATCGGAAAGCGGCAAAAACCAGGCAAACGGCGCGGCATAGAGCACCGCCGCCCCCATGCTGCCGATATCGGCCAGCATGGCCAGGAAAAACCCGCCCATGCTGCACCCCAGCCCCACGCCCAGCAGCAGCACCGGACTGCTAAAGCGCAGCTGCAGCAGCGTAAAGGCCGCCAGCAGCACCGCCTCCACCGCCGCGCTGCATACAAGCAGCCACAGCAGCCGGCCGGGGTCCAGCGCTTCGGTAAAGGCATAAACGCGCCCCATGGCCAGCAGGCCAAGCGCCTCCATGCCCGCCAGCACCAGCAGGTAAAACAGGCCCAGCAGCGTTTTGGCGGCGTAAAAATCGCCCCGGCTTTGCAGCGTGAACAGCAGTTTGCGGGTGTTGCCGCGGGTCTCGGCATCCCACAGGCGGCTGGTCAGGGCCGCCATGCCCACCGGCATCACCAGCACATGGACGATGGGCAGGGTATAGAAAAACGCGCTGTAGCCGCTGGCCAGCTCCTGCAAACTGTCCGGCGCGCCGCCCGCGCCCAGCAGCAGCGCCGTGCCGGCCAAGAGTGCCAGCAGCAGCCAATCGAACCGGCGACGTGTTTTCAACAGCTCCGCACGTACGGAACGCAGCATCTCACACCACCCCCGTCCCGCTGCCGCCCTGCGTCAGCGACAGGAAGATCTCCTCAAGGCTTTTGGTGCGGCGGTTTACGCCCACCACGCCGGCCCCGGCCGCCGCCAGGCTGCCGACAAGGTCGGCCAAAAACGCTTCTTTGAGCGGCGGCAGCAGCCATTCGCCGTTTTCGCACCGTGCCGCCGCGGCCAGCCCGGCGGCCGCCAGTGGCGCCTGCGCGGCTTCCGGGTGCAGAAGGCGCAGCGCCACGTCGCCGCGGCTGTGCTCCTGCAAGCCGGCCAGCGTGCCCTGGTAGAGCAGGCGCCCGCTGTCCAGAATGCCCACATGGTCCACGATCTGCTCCAACTCGCTGAGCAGATGGCTGGAGATGAGCACCGTCGCCCCGCAGCGGCGCGGCATCTCGGCGATGAGGGCGCGCATCTCCTGGATGCCGGCCGGGTCAAGGCCGTTGGTCGGCTCGTCCAAAACCAGCAGCGTCGGCCAGCCCAGCAGCGCCATCGCGATGCCCAGCCGCTGGCGCATCCCCAGCGAATAATGCCCCACCTTGCGGTTGGCGTCCGGCGTCAGGCGCACGGTGTCCAGCACGCGGGCAATGTCCGCCGCGTCGCTGCCCTTCAATTCCGCCACAATGCGCAGGTTCTCCGCGCCCGTCAGGTGCGCGTAAAAGCCCGGGTTTTCGATCAGGCTGCCCGTGCGGGAAAGCAGCTTCAGGCGGTTGGCGGGGGTCAGCTCCTCGTCCAGCAGCCGGATGCTGCCGCCGGTGGGGCGGATAAGCCCCAACAGCAGCTTCATCGTCGTCGTCTTGCCGGCGCCGTTCGGCCCAATAAAGCCGTATACGCTGCCAAACGGCACCTCCAGCGCAAGGCCCTGCACCGCCGCGCGCGTGCCGTACACCTTGCTCAGGTCATGGGTCTCTACCGCGTTTTGCGTCATCGGTATCACGCTCCTTTTGGCGCAAAGCATACCCCGGGCGCCTTAACGGGCAAGCGGGCGCGGGCTTAATTTTGGCTTAAATCTCTTGCGGGGGTATAGCCAGGGCCGCCCCCGGCGCGCTATAATCGGGGCAGGAGCACAAAAAAGGAGGGATCCACCCATGCGCCGTATCCAGGACGCCGACATCCTGCTCGTGGACGACAACCCCGCCCTGCTCGCCCTTGTGCGCGAGGCGCTGCACAACGCCGGGTACCGCAGCCTGCGCACGGCGGAGAGCTGTGCCGCCGCGCGCCGCGCCCTTGCGGCCGTGCGGCCGGATTTCCTCATCCTTGATATCAACCTGCCGGACGGGGACGGCTTCTCCCTGTTCCAGGAGCTGCACGCCCAAGAGGACATCCCGGCGCTGTTCCTCTCGGCGCGCGACGCCGACGCCGACCGCCTGTTCGGTTTGGGCCTTGGCGCCGACGACTACCTCACCAAGCCGTTTTTGACGCAGGAGCTGCTTTTGCGTATGCAGCATATCCTGCGCCGCGCCTACCGCGCTGAGCTCGCGCAGGGCGGCACCGTCGCGCTCGGCGCGTGCAGCGTCGACCTGGGGGACGCGCTCGTCACGCGGGCGGGGGCCGCGCCCGCCACCCTGACCGCCACCGAGCGCGCGCTTTTGCAAAAGCTGGCCGACAACCGCGGCCACATCGTCACCTTTGACGCTTTGTGCGAGGCCGTCTGGGGCGACGGGTACTACGGGTACGAGAACGCCCTCAACGTCCACATCCGCCACCTGCGCGAAAAGATTGAGGCGGACCCCTCCCACCCGGTGTGGCTGCTCACGGTGCGGGGGCTGGGCTACAAGCTGGCAGGGGAGGCGAAGGCATGAAAACGCTGGGCCGCCTGGTGCGCCGGTACATCCTCACGGCGGTGGGCATCACGCTGGGCATCCTGCTGCTGGCGGCGGGCACCTTCATCGGCTTCATCGTCTGGTGGGACCGCTATTACGGCGACCTTGCCGCCTACGCCCCGCACCGTGTGGCGAACGCCCTGCGGGAGGAAAACGGCGCCCTTGTGCTGGACGAAGGGCAGCACACCGCGCAGGAATGGCTGGCCGGCTACGCGTGGGCGATGGTGCTGGACGACGACGGCAACGTGGTTTGGAAATACCGCCTCCCCCCGGAACTGGACCACCGCTACACCCTCTCGCAGGCGGTGGCGTTCGCGCGGTGGTATCTGGACGATTGGCCCACCGTCAGCTACCTGTGCGACTACGGCACCTTTGTGGTGGGCTACCCGAAGGGCACGCTGGTAAGGTGGAACCTGTACATGGAGCGCCGCCTGTTCGACGGTGCCGTCGCCACCCTGCGGCCGCTGTTGGCGGCGGATCTTGTGCTGGTGGTCGCCATCTGTGTGTTCAGCGCGTGGCGGATGCACAAAAACCTCAAAAATGTCGAGCAGGGGCTGGAGCGCCTGGCCGCCGGGCAGCCCGCCGTGGTGGCGCAGGCGGGCGCCACGGCGGAACTGGCCGAGCGCCTGAACCGAACCGGCGAGCATCTGCGCCGCCAAAACGAGCTTATCGCCCGGCGGGACACCGCCCGCACCAACTGGATCGCCGGCGTCAGCCATGACATCCGCACCCCGCTCGCGCTCATCATGGGCTACGCCGAGCAACTGCAAAACGACGCCGCCCTGCCCGCCGCCAGCCGCGAAAAGGCCGCCGCCATCGCCGCGCAGGGCCAGAAAATAAAAGCGCTCGTCAGCGACCTGAACCTGACGAGCAAACTGCAATACAACGCCCAGCCGCTGCGCCGCGCGCCCGTGCAGGCGGGCCCGCTGCTGCGCCGCGCCGTCACGGATTTTTGCAACAGCGGCCTGGCGGAGCGCTGCGGCGTGGATTTTGCCGTTTCGCCCGCGGCCGAGGCCGCCGTGCTGGATGCCGATGCCGGCCTGCTGGCCCGCGCGTTTGAAAACCTGCTCAACAACGCGGCGCGCCACAACCCCGGCGGCTGCGCCGTCACGGTGCGGGCCGAAGCGGCCGGCGGCCGCCTTGCCGTCACCGTGGCCGACGACGGCGCCGGGTACCCGCCCGCGGTGCTGGCGGCGCTGGGCACCGCGGCAGCGGGGGAGGGCACCCCCGGCACGGCCGGCGCCCCGCACATCCTCGGCCTGCACCTGGTCGAGCAGATCGCCGCCGCCCACGGCGGCAGCGCGGATTTTGCCCAAAACGCCCCGCATGGCGCAAAGGCCACCGTCACGCTGCCGCTCGCCCCGGCCGAAACGCCGCCCGGCCGCCGCCCGCCGCCCGCCTGAACGGCGGGTATGGCAGGGAACACCGCCCAACACAAAAACCAGGCCGGCCCCGGCGCGGGTAGTATCCCGCGCCGGGGCCGGCGGCCGTGTGTTTTTTAAGGCAGGCGGCTGTCAAAACAGGCGGCGTTTCAGGCGCTTCAAGTCCTCCTCGGCCTGTTTGTAGCCGGAGTTTATGGCCTTTTCGTACAATTCCCTCGCTTTTTTGCGGTCTTTGCGCACGCCCTGCCCGCGCTCATAGCAGCCGCCCAAGCGCTGCATGGCGCGGGCGTTGCCGCTGTCGGCGGCTTTCTGGTACAAGGCGAAGGCGGCCGCCGGGTCTTTGGCCACGCTGCGCCCGTTGGCAAGGCAATCCCCCAAAGCGCACTGTGCCGGCGGGTAGCCGCTGTCGGCCGCTTGGCGGTAACAGTCCACCGCGGCGGGCAGATCCGCCTTGACGCCATACCCGTTGGCAAGGCATTCGCCGACGAAATACTGCGCGCGCGGGTAGCCCTGCTGTGCCGCCTTGCGGAACCATTGCAGCGCGGCCTCGTTGTCCTCCTTGACGCCGATGCCGGAATAAAAACAGTATCCAAGGTTGCACTGCGCCTGCGCAAGGCCCTTTTCCGCCGCCTTATGGTAAAGCTCCACGGCTTTCAGCTTGTCCATCTCGACGCCAAGGCCCATCTCATAAAACAGCCCCAGCGAGCACAGCCCCCGCGCATCGCCCCGGTCGGCGCTTTGGCGGTAATACTCGGCGGCCTTGGAACGATCCTTGTGGACGCCGGTGCCGTACTCATAACATTCCCCCAGCAGGGTGAGCGCGCGCGTGCTGCCGTTCTCGGCGGCTTTTTCCAGCCATTCCACGCCCTTTTTCTCGTCGGTCTCTACGCCGATGGCGTGCAGGTAACAAAACCCAAGGTTGCACTGCGCGCGGGCGTGGCCCTGTTCGGCGCCTTCCAGATACAGCGCGGCGGCCCTGGCCTTGTCCTGGGGGGCGCCTTCGCCCACCTCATAGCACAGCCCCAGCGAGCAGGCCGCGTCGCGGTAGCCCAGCGCGTGCGCGCGGCTGTAATACTCGAACGCCTTGTCACAGTCCTTTTCCACGCCGCGGCCCAGGTCATAGCATTCCCCGGCGAAAAACAGCCCGCGCGGGTAGTTCTGTTCGGCGGCGGCGCTGAACCAGCGGAACGCCTCCTTCTCATCCATCTTGACGCCGATGCCAAGGTAGTAGAAAAACCCAAGGTTGCACTGCGCCCGCGCGTAGCCGTCCTCGGCGGCCTCGCGGTACAGCTCCGCCGCGCGGACCTTGTTTACCGGCACGCCGTGGCCCATCTCATAGCACAACCCAAGCGAGCAGGTGGCCTCCCGGTTGCCGGCGTTGTGGGCGGCGGTATACAGCTCGGCCGCTTTGGCCAAGTCCTTTTCCACGCCGTTGCCCAGCTCATAGCATTCGCCCAGCAGCATCATGGCGCGGGGATAGCGCTGCTCCGCCGCTTTTTGGAACCATTCCGCCGCTTCCTTGTCGTCGCGCTCCATGCCGATGCCGGTATAGCAGCAAAAGCCCAGGTTGCACTGCGCGGGGGCAAAGCCCTGCGCGGCGGCCTCGCGGTACAGCGCCACCGCATGGGGCTTGTCCATCTCCACGCCGGTGCCAAACTCATAGCACAGCCCCAGCGAGCAGGTGCCCCCCGCGTGGCCCAGCGTGTGGGCCATGGCATAGTACGCGGCGGCCTGCGCCATATCCGTCTGCACGCCGTGGCCCTGCTCATAGCACTGCCCGGCCAGGAAGGCGGCGCGCCCGTCGCCCTCGCGCGCGCCCTCGGCGTACAGCTCGGCCGCTTTGGCGGGATCCTTTTCCACGCCGGTGCCGTTGGAATAGCACACCCCCAGCGCGCAGGCACCCTCGCCGGAATGCTGCGCCTGCGCGGCGCGGTAGCAGGCGACGGCCTTTTCGGCGTCCTGCGCGGTGCCGTGGCCGTTTTCATAGCACACGCCCAGCAGCACCTGCGCGCGCGGGTACCCCTGCCGCGCCGCCAGCGTGAACCAGCGCACCGCGGCCTCGGGGTCACGCGCCATGCCGATGCCGTGGTAGCAGCATACGCCCAGGTTGCACTGCCCGCGCGCATAGCCCTGCTCGGCCGCTTCCAGATACAGCGCCGCCGCGTGGGCTTTGTCCATCTCCACGCCATCGCCAAACTCATAGCAAACGCCCAGCGCGCACTGCGCGGGCGGGAAGCCCTCCTCCGCGCATTCCGCCAGCAGCGCAGCGCCCTGCGCGGGATCCTTGTCGGTGCCTTCGCCATCCAGGTAGCACAGGGCCAGCTCATGCCGGGCGGCGATGTGCCCGCCGCCCGCGGCGCGCGTCAGCCACAAAAACGCGGCGTGCGGGTCCTTTTCCACGCCGGAGCCGCTGCGGTAGTTGAGCGCGGCCTGGTACTGCGCCTCCAAATCGCCGTCCTCGGCGCGCTCCAGCAGCCCGCGGTGCGCCTCCTCCTTTTGGGCGGCGGCGCGCCCCAGCTGCGCGATGGCCTGCGGGTCTATGTAAACAACGGCCTCCTGCCCGGCCTGCTCCTCCTGCGTCATCGTCGGCACCTCTTCTCTTCAAAAGTCCTCAATACAACAAGCATACCACACCGCGCCGCAAAAAGCTACCCAAAAAACCGCCGGACGGCGGCTTGGCGGCAGAGACTGTCAAAAAAGGCGTATTTAGAATTCATCGGCCTCGGCTGACATGCGCAGACGAGGCCGATACCTCCAGAGCAAAAAATGCCGTTCGAGTCGCCTTCAGGCATGAGAACGGCATTTTTTGCGACGGGGTGTGTCCTGTGAGAGGGGTGCAGGCGGACTGGCGAAGCCAGCGTAGCCGAGCCCCTCTTTTGAGCGTGTCGAGTTCCTCGACACGCTGAACCGCCGGGCGCTGCGGCCCGGCGGCAAGATACGGCGTAAGGTCAGCTCATCAGCCCGCACACAAGCTGCGCATAGGCCACCGGGTCCTCCAGCGGCAGCCCGGCGATGAGCAGCGCCTGGTCATACAGCAGCTCGGCGTAGCGGGCGACCTTGTCGGCATCGCCGGCGTCCTGCGCGGCCTTGAGCGCCGCAAACGCCGCGTGGCCGGGGTTGAGCTCCAGCACCTTGGTGCTCTCAACGTTTTCGCCCGTGGGCATCTTGCGCAGCACCTTCTCCATCTCGACCGACAGCCCGCCTTCGCTTGAGAGCGATACCGGGTGCGCCTGCAGGGTGGGGTTGGCCTTGACCTCCTTCACCTTGCCGGAGAGCGCCGCCTTCACGGCCTCGAACAGATCCTTGTTCTCGGCGTCGGCCGCCTCGGCGGCCTTCTTTTCCTCCTCTGTCTCAAGGCCCAGGTCGCCGCTGTTGATGTTTTTGAACTCCTTTTCTTTATATTCCCGCATCATTTGCAGGCAGAACTCGTCCACATCCTCGCTGCACAAGAGCAGGTCATACCCCTTGCTGCGCACCAGCTCGGCGTTGGGCAGCTTGGCCAGGCGCTCCACCTCGTCGCCGGCGGCAAAATAGATGGCCTTCTGCCCCTCGGGCATCTTTTCGATGTATTCGTCCAGCGTGATGAGCTTGCCCTCTTTGTCGCTGTAGAACATCAAAAGCTCCGCCAGCAGATCCTTGTGCATACCGTAGTCGCCGTATACGCCAAACTTCAGCTGCCGGCCGAACGCCTTCCAGAACGTCTCGTACTTTTCGCGGTCGTTCTTGAGCATGGCGCGCAGCTCGTTTTTGATCTTGCGCTCCAGGCTTTCCCGCATCAGCTTGACCTGGTTGTCCTTTTGCAGCGTCTCGCGGCTGATGTTGAGGCTGACATCCTCGCTGTCCACAACGCCCTTGACAAAGCTGAAATAATCCGGCAGCAGGTCGGCACATTTTTCCATGATCATCACGCCGGAGGCATACAGCGCCAGGCCCTTCTCGTATTCCCGGGTATAGTAGTCATACGGGGTGCGCCCGGGCACGAACAGCAGCGCCGTATAGGTCGCCGTGCCCTCGGTGCGGCTGGTGATGACGCGCAGCGGGTCGGTATAATCCATGAATTTGGATTTGTAATATTCGTTGTAGTCCTCGTCCTTGACCTCGGCCTTGGGCCGCTTCCAGATGGGCACCATGCTGTTGAGGGTCTCAAGCTCGGTGTACTGCTCATACTCCGGCTTGTAATCATCGCCGGCGTCCTCGGGTTTGGGCTTCTGGCGGGAGCGCTCGCGATACATCGTGATGGGATAGTGGATGTAATCGCTGTACTTTTTCACCAGCTCCGCAAGGGTGTATTCGTCCAGATAGTCGCCGTATTTCTCGGTATCGGTGTCGTCCTTGAGCACCAGGATGACCTCGGTGCCGCAGGTGTCCCTGTCGGCGGGGGAGAGGGTGTACCCTTCCGCGCCTTTGCTCGACCACTGCCACGCCTCGTCGGCCCCGGCGGCGCGGGAGATGACGGTGACCTGCTTTGCCACCATGAACGCCGAATAGAACCCCACGCCGAACTGGCCGATGATGTCGATGTTGTCGCTGGGGTTCTCGGTCTTGAAATCCAGGGAGCCGGAGCGCGCGATGGTGCCCAGGTTCTTTTCGAGCTCCTCTTTGGTCATGCCGATGCCGTTGTCCGAGACGGTCAGCGTGCGGCTGGCCTTATCGGGGGCGATGTGGATGGCGAGATCCTCCTTTTTGACGCCCAGCGAAGTATCGGTCAGGCTTTTGAAATAGAGCTTGTCGCACGCGTCGGACGCGTTCGAGATAAGCTCCCGCAGAAAGATCTCACGGTTGGTGTAGATGGAGTTGATCATCAGGTCGAGCAATTTTTTGCTTTCGGCCTTGAACTGACGCATAGCCATGGAAAAAACGACCTCTTTTTATCAAAATTAGCACTCACGTGCTTTAAGTGCTAAAATTAGTGTAGCACCAATGCCGCCAAAGTGCAAGCCCAAAGCGGCAAAAAAATAGCTTTTTACAAAAAATTCAAAAAGTGTTTTTGCGCAGGCTCGATTTTCAAAAGGGCAAAGCAATTTTCAAGAGGCAGGTTGCCTTTTTGGAAAACAAGGTCGTCCTTTAACGGCAAAATATGCAACAAGCGCGGGCCACCGAAGTGGCCCGCGCAGTTCCTTTGAGAATTAGGTGGGGCGACATTTCCCACATCTCCAAACAAGGGCGACGGCTGCCCGTTCCGTCCTCTAATCCTCTCTGTAATCATAGTATACTCGCCTGCGTGAAATTTGTCAACGGGGCTCAATACCTTTTCAGCGTTCCCTTGCGGATGAAGTTGTTTACGCGGTTCGTCTGCACCCGATAAAGGGATCTCACAAACAATGTCTCTTTCGCAGAGATACGCACGGCAATCTTTACAAAAGCATTGTCTATCTGGAATTCCTTTATGAATTCGATGGAGCCGTCATTTGGATTCAGCCCAACATAATCGGGCGTCGATATGATTTGCGGCATATACTGGCCATATTGGGCAAAATCCGCCGGATGCCTGCTCTGCATATGAGCGATATTGGAGGCCCCTAACATGATGGCCTGGCCCGGCGAAAGTGATAGGCCCAGCAACTCGACCACACGTGCCGAAAGTGTGCCAACGATAAGCGGCCTGTTTTGCATTCCTGCTTTTCCCTTCCTGCTGTGCTGCTACCTCATTATACACGGCAACGCAGCCCTTTGCAAGCGATGTACAAATGCCAACACGGCAAGGCAACACATGGAATCACTTCGTTCGGACATTTACGTGTCGGTGCGACAGGAGGCAAGCCGTTCAAAGTTTGCCTTTTTGATAAAATAAGATTGTCTTTTTACAGATTTTGCGGTATGATTTTTGCAAACGGAAGGGGGCGGCGCCGTGGCGCAGAGCAAAGGGGAGCTTGCCTACAACTATTTCTTTGAAGGCCACAACTGCGCGCAGTGCGTGGCCATGGCCTTTGCGCCCGAGATGGGCCTTACGCCGGCGCGCGCGGCGCAGCTTTCGGCGGGGTTTGGCGGCGGGTTCGGCCGCCTGCGGGAGGTCTGCGGCGCCTTTTCCGGCGCGGTGCTGGTGCTGGGGGCGCTGTACGGCAGCGCTGACCCGGCGCAAAAGACCGCCCTGTACACCGCCGTGCAGGCGCTGGCGGCACAGTATGCCGCCCAAGGCGGCAAAGACAGCATCCTTTGCCGGGATTTGCTGGGCCTGCAAAAGGGGGAGAACGCCGGCCCGGAGGCCACCCCCCGCACGCCGGAATTTTACCGAAAACGCCCCTGCCCGGCGCTCATCCGCGCCGCCGCCGATTTGTTGGAACAGTACATCGCAGCCCACCCGCTGCCCGCCGTGGAGGAAGCCCCATGAAGATCTGCTTTTATGCCCTGCGTGAGGATGAACTGCCTTTCTGCGCACAGATGCGCGAAAAATACGGCATTGATTTTGTGTGCGCCGACGACGTGCCGGCCCCTGAGAACCTGGCCCTCGCCGCCGGGTGTGATTCTGTCAGCACCACGCCCTGCACCGTTTTGCCAGGGTATCTTGAGCAGTGGCACGCGGCGGGCGTGCGCTGGTTGACCTGCCGCAGCATCGGGTATGACCATCTGCCCCTCGCCACGGCCAAAGCGCTCGGCATGCGGGTGGCGCACTCCCACTATCCGCCGCAGGGCGTGGCCAACTATGCCATCATGCTCATGCTGATGGCCACCCGCAAGATGAACCAGATCATGCTGCGCGCCGCCGCGCAGGACTGGAGCCTGCCCGGCAAGATGGGGCGCGACCTTTCGGATTGTACGGTGGGCGTCATCGGCACAGGCAAGATCGGCACCACGGTGCTGCGGCACCTCTCCTCCTTCGGCTGCCGGCTGCTGGCCTATGACCAGTTCCAAAATCTCGAGGCCGCCGCGCTGGCCCGGTATGTAGACCTCGCCACCCTGTACCGGGAAAGTGACGTCATCACGCTGCACCTCAACGCCACGCCGCAGACGCACCATATCATCGACGCCGCGGCTTTTGGGCAGATGAAACCCGGCGCGCTGCTCATCAACACGGCGCGCGGCACCCTCGTCGAGCCGGAGGCGCTCATCGACGCCCTTGAGAGCGGCCGCCTGGGCGGCGCGGGGCTGGACGTCATCAACGAGGAGGCGGAGCTCTGCTATTATGACCGCAGGGGCGCAGTGCTCAAAAACCGTGAGTTGGCGCTGCTCAGGAGTTTCCCCAACGTCATCCTGGGCTCGCACACCGCCTTTTACACCGACGTCAACGTCGCCAGCATGGTGGAGAGCGCCTTTGCCGCCACCGCCGCCTTTGCCGAAGGGCGCCCCTGCGCCGACGAGGTCGCATTGTAAAAAGTGGAAAGGCCGCCGGCCGGGCTTTCGCCCGGCCGGCGGCCTTTTCGCATAAAAATGGTTCAGCACCACAAAAACCCGCCGCGGCAGCAGCACATGCTCAGGATGTTGCACAGCATGATATACCACCACCACGAAAGGCAGCTGCCCGCCGGAGGGCCGGGCTGCGCGCGCTGCGCACGGTTGACATTGTAGGCCCGGCCGGGGTTTTGCAGCCGGTCCACAAGATCCTGGTACTGGTAGTTGCCGGGCTCCCGCGCGGCGGCGGCGCGCGCCTCCTCCAGCGCGCGCAGGTTGTTGCCAAGGCCGCTGCACGCCAGCGCGGCGTAATAGTGCCAGCGCGCCGTGCGTTCCGCCTGCGGCATGGCGTCCAAAACGTTCAGGGCCTCGCGGTAATAGCCGCTGCGGATGTAGTTCGCCGCGCCCTGCAATTCCGGCGAGGATTCGGCATAGGTGCGCTGCCCGCCGCCGAACCCGTACCCGAACCCGAACGGCCCATACCCAAACCCGAAGGGGCTGCCGTACGCCCCGCCATAGCCCGGCTGCCCGCCCGGCCCGGCCCCGGCGCCGGCATAGCTGCCGCCGCCGTCCTTGCGGCGCATGATCTCGGTATAGGCGGCCTGCACCTCCTTGAACCGGTCCTCGGCGGCGGGGTCGTCGGGGTGCAGGTCGGGGTGGTACTGCTTGCATTTTTGCCGGTACGCCTTTTTGATGGTCTCGTCGTCGGCGCCGGGGGCAATGCCCAACACGGCATAGGGGTCATTCACCGGGCGTCGCCTCCTTGCCTTTTGTGGTTTTTCCGCTGCGCCGCTGCCTTGCGGCGCTGCGCAGCGTGTACCGGCCCCAAACGCCGGTGTACAGGGTGTTGTACAAAAGCTCGCCCTCCGGTGTGTCCTTCACGATGGGCAGCAGGGCGAACGCCTCGGCGCAAAGGGCCATCTGCTGCTCCAGCAGCGCCTTGCAGCGCGCCTCGAACGCCGGGGCCGGCAGCCCTTTTGCCAGCGCCGCCAGCGCGTTGAAGCTGCCACTTTTGGCGTCGCGCTCCAGGTCATCGTAGGCGTCCATCAGGTAGATGAACCCGCCCAGCGCGCGCCCCATGCGCGTCAACACCGGTGCCCACACATCCTCCTGCGGGCAGAGCACCGCCCCCAGCAGCGCGCCGAAGGCGTTGCACAGCGCGTCCAGGTCGGCGCTTTGGGCCTTTTCCAGCGCGCCCAGCGCCGCCAGCTGCGTCTGCACGGCCCTGCACTGGCGCGGCCAGCGGTTTTTTAGATCGGGCAGATACCGCGCGAGCCGCCCCGCCAGCAGGCGGGAGGCATGGCTGCCGTCGTCCTGCCAGTTGTCGAGGAAGTTGTAGTGTGCCAGCAGCGCCGTCATATCCGCCGCGTAGCCGACGTAAGGGTTGTCGGTGCGCGGCCGCGCCTTGAGCGGGTGCGCCGCGCAGCGCCCGGTGCCGGTTTTGGCCGGCGGGTCATACAGGGCCGAGAGCAGCAGCGCGGCAAAGGTCATGTCATAGCTCAACGCCAGCTGCCCCGTCAGCCCGTAGCGCGCGCGCAGGGTGCGGCACAGCCCGCAGTAAAAGCCCTGATAGCATTCTTTGGCGGCGGGGGAGAGCCCCTTGTGCCAGACCGTCACATATCCGAACATCGCTCAACTCTTTTTGATGAACTGCGTGCCGCACTTGGGGCAGCAGATGCTGATGCGCCCGCGCCCGCGCGGCACGCGCAGCGTTTGGCCGCAGCGCGGGCAGTGGAAATACCGGTATTCCTTGCGGTGGGCAAAGCGCTGCCTTTGGGCGGAAAACCAGCCCTGCACCACCGTGCGCCGGGCAAGGTACCAGCGGTTTTCGGCGGCGCGCTTTTGCGTGTTGCGGCTCAAAATGCGGAAATAGTTGTACACCAAAAGCGCTATACCCAAAATATACAGCGCGTCCCATGTGAACAGCCCCAGCAGCATACACACCACCGCGGCCGCGCACAAAAACCCGCTGAAAGCGTCGCCGCCGTAACGGCCGGCCATA
The DNA here is from genome assembly GCA_947629015.1 of uncultured Gemmiger sp. Taxonomy (GTDB): domain Bacteria; phylum Bacillota; class Clostridia; order Oscillospirales; family Ruminococcaceae; genus Gemmiger. The sequence goes on along the minus strand of CANRCB010000005.1, from coordinate 22,742 downwards.
AAGCGCCGCAGCCAGTCCCGCATTGCAAACACCGCCCTTTGCCATAACTCTCTTGTGCCAGTATCCCACAAATTTATGCGCAAATTGTGAACGTATGCCAAACGAATTTTGAACGGGGCCGCTTTTTGGCGGCCTGCGGGGCCCCGCCCCGGCGGTGCGCTATACGATGGGCGGGTAATCCTCCCGTATGTAATCGTGGCTGTTGCCGTGCGTGCGGGAATATCCCGCCACCTCGGCGTCGGTCTTGTAAAAGCCCTTCCAGCCCGTGTACCAGTGGTTGGCGTCAAAATGGTGCCACCCCTCGCCGATGTCGATCAGGTTCCAGTAATGCAGGCGGCGCGGGTTTTCCATCTTGATGTCCATGTTGGGGATGCCCGCCCGGGTCAGCAGCACCTTGGAGGTCATCGCGTAGACCCAGCAATCCCCCTTGTGGTCGAACAGGCCGCGGTACGCGCCCTCCACCCAAGTCGTTTTGGGCGGCTCGCCTATGTTGGCGATACTGCCGTACACCCAGTCAAAGATCGCCTGGGCCTGCTCATACTGGCTCATGCCGTCCCGCAGGATGGCGGCGAGCACGGCGTCCGCCTCGGCGTTGACCACCTCCTCGGTGGCCTCCTCCAGGGTGGGGCGCAGCACGTGCAGCACGGTGGGCACCTCGGTGCGGTTGCCGGCGGCGTCCTCGGCGAAATAAACGATGCTGTAATCCCCCTCCAGGTTGAGGTTCACGCCGGTGTTGTCCACCTGCAATTTCACGTCGGGGTCATCGTTGTCGGTCACCGTCACGCCCTGCCTGTACTGCACGCTCCCGCCGGCCTTGACGGCAAGCTCCTGCACGCCGGAGATCACAGGCGGCACATCGTCCAAAACGACCTCGACCTCGGCGGTCAGCACGGTGGCGTTGCCGCTGGTATCGGTCAGGGTGATGCCGGCGCGCTGGTGGCCCGGCACGCGCAGGTCCGGCGCGGGGCCGGCCCAGGCCACCGCCACGGCGGTGACGTCGGTGATGTTTTCCACAAGCTCCTCGGGCGCCAGGGTCTGGGTGGTATACCGCCGCGCGTTTTTGGCATCGCCCTGCGGCGGTGTGGTATCCACCACGCGCAGGAGCGTGTCATAGTCCCGCAGGCCGGCGTGGATGGCAAGCGGATATTCCCCCGGGGTGGCCATGTCCACGGTCAGGGCCGGGTCGGCCGTGAAGGCGGCGGTGCGGAAATGCCAGTACAAAAAATCCGGGAGCGCGGGCAGCGCGCTGCCGGCCTCCACCGTCAGGGCCGGAAGCACCATCGGCAGGTTGAACACCACGCCGGCCGCGGCAAAGCTCAGGCAGGCGGCGGCACAACACCCAAGCAGCGTGTGGGCGGCACGCCGCCGCACGCTGCGCTGCGCCTTTCTGCGTTTGGCGGGCATGGGCCGTCACCCCCCGTTTTCCACTTCCTGCCGCAGCCCTCCTGTGGCCGCCCGCGTCCGCGGCGGGGGTGCGGGGCGGCCGCCGGTACAACAGTATACCATACCGCGCGGGAAGTTTCAATGCCCGCGGCCGCGGCGCCTTTCCGCGCACGGGGCACAAAACCGGCCCTGCCCGCATACCATGCAAACAGGGAAGGGGGCGCAGGGCAATGGCGCTATTTCAAACGGGGATCGATGTATCCCGGTATCAGGGCAGCATCAACTGGGGGCAGGTGGCCGCGGCGGGCCGGCAGTTCGCCATCGTCCGGATCGGTTCATCCAACAGCAACGGGCTGTATGTCGACCCGTATTTCGTCCAGAACGTCAACGGCGCGCACGCCGCCGGCCTGCGCGTGGGGGCCTATTACTATACCTGCGCCCGCAATGAGCAGGCCGTCATCGATGAGCTTTCGCTGTACCTGCAAGCCCTTGCGGGCCTGCAGCTGGAATACCCGGTCTTTGTCGATGTCGAGGCTTCCAGCCTGGCCGAGGTGGGCCGCACCCAGCTGACCGACCTCGTCCGCTTTGCAATGGACATTTTGTACCAGCGCAAATACTACGCCGGCTGGTACAGTTATACCAACTTTATCAACAACTACCTCAACGCCGGCGCCCTGTCGGACTATCCGCTCTGGGTGGCGGATTACCGCAGCGCCCTTGGGTATACGGGGCCCTATACCATGTGGCAGTATTCCAGTACCGGCACGGTGGGCGGCATCACCGGCGCGGTGGACCTTGACTACAGCTATCAGGACTTCTTGCCCGCGATACGGGCCGGCGGCTACAACGGGTACGGGGCCGCCGGCCCCTCGATGGTAAAAGTGGACGGGTACCAGCTGAGCGTGTTCGGCCTGCAGACGGAATATTTTTACAGCGCCGACCTGTTTGATATCGTCGGCTACCTGCCGGTGGGCAGTTACACCGTCACCTCCGTCAGCGCCGAAAAGTACGAAGGGTTCGACTGGGTGACCTTTTTGTACAACGGCGGGGAATACTGGACGGTGCTTTTGGGGGACCGCAACCGCCTTGTCAACACTGCTGCCGGGTGTGAGCAGCGTCTGGCCGAGGCCCAGCAGCGCATCGAGGCCGCGCGCGCCGCGCTGGACGGCGGGGCCTGACCCGCCAAAATTTCGTTTTCCCGCATTGACAAACGCCGCCGCCCCCGCTATAATAGGTACACGATGCGGGTTTAGCTCATCCGGTAGAGCGTCTGCTTCCCAAGCAGAAGGTGGCGAGTTCGAGCCTCGTAACCCGCTCCATGTAAAATGACCGCATAACAGCGGAAAAAAGCGGCTTTCCGACGATGGAAGGCCGCTTTTTGTATGTGTAATTCTGTGTAAATTCGTGTAAATAAATGTAAAATAACTGTGCCAAACTGTGCCAAAACGCCTTTATCGGGGCTTTATTTTTACAAGGGCGGCGGGGCGCGCCTGCCTTACACCGAGAGTTCCACCTTTTGCCCGGCCGCGCCGGCATTTTGGGCGAGCAGCGGCTCGATGACCTCGGCCAGAAATTCCTCCACCTGCTGCGGCGCGCGGCCGGTAAAGGCCTCGGGGGAGAGCTCCGCCTCGATCTCCTCGCGGCTCAAGCCGAAAGCCGGGTCGGCCTCGACGCGCGCGATCATATCGTTGGGCTTGCCCTCCTGCTTGACCACCGCCGCCGCCGCCACGGCGTGGGTGCGCAGGCGCTCGTGCAGCTCCTGCCGGTCTCCGCCCTTTTTGACGGCCTTCATTAAAATGTTTTCGCTGGCCATGAAGGGCAGCTCCGCCATCACCCGCGCGCGGATGACCTTGGGGTAGACGACCAGCCCGTCGCTGACGTTGAGCAGGATGTTGAGGATGGCGTCGGCGGCCAAAAAGCCCTCGGCCATCGCCACGCGCTTGTTGGCGGAATCGTCCAGCGTGCGCTCAAACCACTGGGTGCCGGCGGTCATCGCAGGGTTCAAAACGTCCACCATCAGGTAGCGCGCCAGCGCGCACACGCGTTCACACCGCATGGGGTTGCGCTTGTAGGGCATGGCGGAGGAACCGATCTGGTTTTTCTCAAACGGCTCCTCCATCTCTTTGAAGTTGGCCAAAAGGCGGATGTCGGTGGCAAACTTCATCGCGCTCTGCGCAAGGCCGGCCAGCGCGCTCAAAACGTTGTAGTCCACCTTGCGGCTGTAGGTCTGCCCGCAAACGGGCACGGCCTTCGCAAAGCCCATTTGGGCGCAGACATCGGCCTCCACGGCCTTGACCTTGGCCGCGTCGCCGCCAAACAGCTCCATAAAGCTGGCCTGCGTGCCGGTGGTGCCCTTGACGCCGCGCAGGCACAGCGCCGCGCGCTGCGTTTCCACCGCCTGCACGTCCATCACCAGCTCGTTCATCCAAAGCGTGGCGCGCTTGCCCACCGTCGTCAACTGGGCGGGCTGGCCGTGGGTGTAGGCAAGGCAGGGCATATCCTTGTATTGCCGGGCAAACGCCGCCAGGTTCGCCAAAACGCCGACCAGCTTTTTGTGCACAAGGTCAAGGCCCTGCCGCATGATGATGATATCGGTGTTGTCGCCCACATAGCAGCTCGTCGCGCCGAGGTGGATGATGCCCTTGGCGGTGGGGCATTGCAGGCCGTAGGCGTAGACGTGGCTCATCACGTCATGCCGGACGAGCTTTTCCCGCGCGGCGGCCTCCTCATAGTTGATGTCGTCGATGTGGGCTTCCAGCTCGGCGATCTGGGCGTCCGAGATGGCAAGGCCCTGCTTCTGCTCGGCCTTGGCCAGCGCCACCCACAGCCGCCGCCAGGTGCGGAACTTGTTGTCGTCGGAAAAGATATACTGCATCTCGTCCGACGCATATCGGGTGGAAAACGGCGAAAGATAACGGTCGTGCTGCGCCATAGTCGGTACCCTCCCTTACAGCTTGAAATAGTCCACGCCGCCCTCAAACAGCGGCTGGTAGCGGTTGCCGGGCACGTTTTTGTACAGGCTGTCGGCGCTGCGCTCGGTGTGGCCCATCTTGCCCAGGACACGGCCGTCGGGGCTCGTGATGCCCTCGATGGCCAGCACGCTGCCGTTGGGGTTATAGCGCATATCCATCGTCGGCGCGCCGTCAAGGCCCACATACTGCGTGGCGACCTGCCCGTTTTCAACAAGGCGCTGCAACAGCGCCGGCTCGCACACAAAGCGGCCCTCGCCGTGGCTGATGGCGATCAGATGCTCCTCGCCCACCGCGCAGCGGGCCAGCCACGGGCTTTTGCTGCTGGCCACCCGCGTGCGCACCAGCATGCTCTGGTGGCGGTGCACGGTGTTGAAGGTCAGCGTCGGGTCGGTATCGGTCAGGGGGCGTATCTCGCCGTAGGGCACAAGCCCCAGCTTGATCAGCGCCTGGAATCCGTTGCAGATGCCCAGGGCGAGGCCGTCGCGCCCGTTCAGCAGCCGGGCCACGGCATCGGCCACCGCCGGCGCGCGGAAGAACGCCGCGATGAACTTGGCGCTGCCGTCCGGCTCGTCACCGCCGGAAAACCCGCCCGGCAGCATCAGGATCTGCGCGGCGTCCAGCTCGCGCACCAATGCCTGGCAGCTTTCGGCCACATCGGCGGGGGTCAGGTTTTTGAGCACCAGGATATGCGGGTCGGCCCCGGCGCGGCGGAAGGCGCGCGCGGTGTCATACTCGCAGTTGGTGCCGGGGAACACCGGAATGATGACGCGCGGCTTCCGGCACTTGACCGCCGGCGCTCTGCGCGCTGCGGCCGGGGCCTCGTACCGCAGGGCGGGCACCGCCTCGCCGGCTTTGCGGTAGGGGAACACCGGCTCCAGCTTTGCCTCCCACGCCTCCTGCAGGGGGGCCAGCGCTGCGGCCTCGGCGCCGCAGTGCCAGGCATATTCGGCGTCGGTCACGGCGATGGCCTCGCCCGCCTCGGGCGCGGCCAGCTCCAAAACCACACTGCCGTAGCAGGGGGTGAACAGCGTGTGCCAGTCAAACCCATCGGCGAAGCGCAGGCCCAGGCCGTTGCCCACACACATTTTGAACAGCGCCTCGGCCAGGCAGCCGTAGCCGGGCGTGGCGGCGGCGCGAACCTTGCCCGCAGCGTTGAGCGCTTTGACCGTCTCATAGATGGTTTTCAGGCTTTCGGCGGTGGGCAGTCCGTCCGCATATTCGGGGCGCAGCAGCACCACGGCGCTGCCCGCGGCCTTGAACTCCGCGCTCAGGACCGCGCCCGTTTTGCCCACGGCGGTGGCAAAGCTGACCAGCGTCGGCGGCACGTCCAGCCCCTCAAAGCTGCCGGACATACTGTCCTTGCCGCCGATGGCCGCGATGCCAAGGCACATCTGCGCGTCCAGCGCGCCCAGCAGCGCCGCCAGCGGCTTGCCCCAGCGGGTGGGCTCGGTGCCCATATGCTCAAAATATTCCTGGAAGGTCAGATAGGCGGCGCCGTCGTCAAAGCCGGCGCACACGAGCTTTGTCACGCTCTCCACGACCGAGAGGTACGCCCCGCGGTAGGGGTCGGCCTCCATCAGGTAGGGGTTATACCCCCACGCCATGCCGGAGCAGGTGGTCGTCTCGCCGTCCACCGGCAGCTTGGCGGCCATCGCCATGGCCGGGGTCAGCTGGTTTTTGCCGCCGTAGGGCATCAGCACGGTGGCCGCGCCGATGGTGGAATCGAACCGCTCCCCCAAACCCTTCTGGCAGCATACGTTGAGATCCGTCACAAGGCTGTGCATCCGCGCGGGGAGCGTTTCGCCCGCCCACTGCGGCTGCCACACGCTGCCCTTTGTGATGTGCGCGTCGGCGTGGCGTTCGGCACCGTTGGAATTGAGGAATCCGCGCGAAAGGTCGGCTACCGCCACGCCGCGCCAAAGCTGGCGCATACGCTTTTCGGCGGTCACGGTGGCAACGACGGTGGCCTCCAGGTTCTCCTCGCCCGCCAGGCGGATAAACTCGTCCGCGTCCGCGGCCGCCACGGCCACGGCCATGCGCTCCTGGCTTTCGCTGATGGCCAGCTCGGTGCCGTCCAGGCCCTCGTATTTTTTCGTCACCTTGTCAAGGTCGATGACAAGGCCGTCGGCCAGCTCGCCGATGGCGACGGATACGCCGCCCGCGCCAAAATCGTTGCAGCGCTTGATGAGCCGGCAGGCATCGGCACGGCGGAAAAGGCGCTGCAATTTGCGCTCGATGGGGGCGTTGCCCTTCTGCACCTCGGCGCCGCAGGTCTCCAGGCTCGTCAGCTTGTGTGCTTTGCTGGAGCCCGTCGCCCCGCCGATGCCGTCGCGCCCGGTGCGCCCGCCCAGCAAAATGACCACGTCGCCGGGCTGCGGCTCCTCCCGCCGCACATGGCCGGCCGGGGTGGCGCCCACCACGGCGCCGATCTCCAGCCGCTTGGCCGCGTAGCCGGGGTGGTAGAGCTCCTGCACCTGGCCGGTGGCAAGGCCGATCTGGTTGCCGTAGCTGGAATACCCGGCCGCCGCCGTCGTCACGAGCTTGCGCTGCGGCAGCTTGCCGGGCATCGTCTCGCTGACGGGCTTGAGCGGGTCGGCCGCGCCGGTCACGCGCATGGCCTGGTACACATAGCTGCGGCCCGAGAGCGGGTCGCGGATGGCGCCGCCGATGCAGGTAGCCGCGCCGCCAAAGGGCTCGATCTCGGTGGGATGGTTGTGCGTCTCGTTTTTAAACAGGAACAGCCAGTCCTGCTCTTCGCCGTCTACGTCGCATTTGATCTTGACGGTGCAGGCGTTGATCTCCTCGCTCTCGTCCAGGTTTTTGAGCACCCCGCGGGCTTTCAGCGCTTTGGCGCCGATGGTGGCGGCGTCCATCAGCGTGCGGTTCTTTTTGTCGCGCCCGGTCTCCGAGCGCAGCGCCATATAGCGGTCAAAGGCGGCCTGCACCACGGCGTCGTCGATCTGCACGTTGTCCAAAATGGTGCCAAAGGTGGTGTGGCGGCAATGGTCGCTCCAATAGGTGTCGATCAGGCGTATCTCGGTGATGGTGGGATCCCGGTGTTCGGTCTTGAAATAGTTCTGGCAGAACACGATGTCGGCGTGATCCATCGCAAGGCCCTTTTCCTCGCGGAAAACCTCCAGCGCGGCGTCGTCCATCTGCAAAAAGCCGGTGAGCGTTTCCACCATCGGCGGGGCGGGGAAGTCTATTTTGAGGGTAGCGCGCTCGCCAAGGTCCGCCTCGCGCGCCTCGACCGGGTTGATGACGTATTTCTTGACGGCGGCCACGTCCGCGGCGGAAAGCTGCCCCTCCAAAAGATACACCCTGGCGCTGCGCACCTCGGGCCGCTCGCCCTGGCTGAGCAGCTGGATGCACTGGCTGGCCGAATCCGCCCGCTGGTCAAACTGGCCGGGCAGATATTCCACGGCAAACACGGTGCCGGCGGCGGGCAGGGCGGTATAGGTGGTATCCACCGGCGGCTCGCTGAACACCAGCGGCACGGCGCGGTCAAAAAGGGCTTTGTCGATGCCCTCCACGTCATAGCGGTTGAGCAGGCGCAGGCCGGTAAGGCCCGCAATGCCCAAAAGCTCTGTCAGTTCCTTGCGCAGGCCTTGGGCCTCGCCGTCAAAGCCGGGCTTCTTTTCAACGTAGATGCGGTAAACCATCGTGCACCCTCACTTTACCTGTTTCATCGCGGCCAACGCCCGCGCGCCGATGTCGCTGCGGCGGTGCAGCTTTTCAAAGGTGATCTTGTCCGCCGCCGCGTAGGCCTTTTGCAGCGCCTCGGGCAGGGTGGGGGCGGTGGCAGCCACGCCCAGCACGCGCCCCCCGGCGGTGACGAGCTGCCCGTCCTTTACGGCGGTGCCGGCGTGGTACACCGTCACATCGGCGGCGCCGGGCAGCTGGCCCTCGCTAAGGCCCGCGATGGGCTTGCCCTTCTCGTAGGAAACGGGGTACCCGCCGGAGGCCAAAATCACGCAGGCGGCGGCGCCGCCGCGGAATTTGACCTCGGTCTTGTCCAGCGTGCCAAAGGTGGTGGCGCGCATGACGGTGAGCAGGTCGCTTTCCAGCAGCGGCAGCACCACCTGGGTCTCGGGGTCGCCAAAGCGGCAGTTGTATTCGATGACCTTGGGCCCCTTTGGGGTGAGCATCAGCCCAAAATAGAGGCATCCCTTAAAGGGGCAGCCCTCGGCGCGCATCGCCGCCACCGTGGGCAGGAAGATCTCCTCCATGCAGCGCGCGGCGATGGCGGGCGTGTAATAGGGGTTGGGCGCCACGGTGCCCATGCCGCCGGTGTTCAGGCCCGCGTCGCCGTCCAGCGCGCGCTTGTGGTCCATGCTCGAGACCATCGGCTTGACGGTCACGCCGTCACAGAAGGCCAGCACGCTGACCTCCGGGCCGGTCAAAAACTCCTCCACCACCACGCGGCTGCCGGAGGCGCCGAACTTTTTGTCCAGCATGATCTCCTTGAGGGCCGCGGCGGCCTCCGCCTCGTTTTGGCAGATGAGCACGCCCTTGCCCAGCGCCAGCCCGTCCGCCTTGATGACGGCGGGGTATTTGCCCTGCGCCTTGATATAGGCAAGGGCGGTGGCAGCGTCGTCAAAGGTCTCGTAGCCGGCGGTCGGGATGCCGTATTTTTTCATCAGGTTTTTGGCGAACACCTTGCTCGCCTCGATGCGCGCGGCGGCCTTGTCGGGGCCAAAGGCCGGGATGCCCGCCTTCGCCAGCTCGTCCACCATGCCAAGGGCCAGCGGGTCGTCCTGTGCGACGACGGCGTAATCGAACGCCTGTTCCTTCGCAAAGGCGACCATGGCGGCCACGTCGATGGCGGCGATGGCTTTGCAGTGGGCGTCATACCCGATGCCGCCGTTGCCCGGCGCGCACCAGATCTCGGAACAGTCGGGGCTTTGCTTCAGCGCGCGGATGATGGCGTGCTCCCGCCCGCCGCCGCCAACGACCAAAATTTTCATAACGGGCCTCCCAAAATATCAAATCCATCACCATCGGCGGACATGCGCCGACGATGGCGATACCGCGAGAGCAAAAATGCCGCAGCAAGTCGCCCGAAGGGTATGCGCAAGGCATTTTTGCGATGGTGGGGAATCTAAGGGGAGGTGCAGGCGACTTGGGGAGCGCGAAGCGCGAGACAACCAAGCCGAACCTCCCTCTTAAAGCCGAGTGAAGCGAGGCTCAGTGGTGGAATAGCCGTATCCCGCAGAAAGCCATCACGATGCCGTATTTGTCGCAGGTCTCGATGACCTGGGCATCACGGATGGAGCCGCCCGGCTGCACGATGGCCGTCACGCCGCTGCGGCGCGCGCGCTCGATGTTGTCCCCAAAGGGGAAGAAGGCGTCGCTGCCAAGGGCCACATCCGTCACCTGCGCGAGCCACGCCTTTTTCTCCTGTGCGGTCAGCGGGGCGGGCTGTGCGGTAAAGGTCTCGGCCCAGACGTCGTCGCCGATCACATCCTCCGGCGTGTCGCCGATGTACACGTCGATGGCGTTGTCGCGGTTGGGCTTGGACACGTCGTCGCGGAAGGGCAGGTCAAGGACTTTGGGCATATGGCGCAGCTGCCAGTTGTCGGCCTTTTGGCCGGCCAGGCGCGTGCAGTGGATGCGGCTCTGCTGCCCGGCGCCCACGCCGATGGTCTGCCCGCCCTGCACATAGCACACACTGTTGGACTGCGTGTACTTGAGCACGATCAGGCTCATCACCAGGTCGCGCTTCTGCGCCTCGGTCAGGGCCTTGTTCTGCGTGACGATGTTGGAAAGCATCGTATCCGCGGTGATGGCAAGATCCTGCCGGCCCTGTTCGAACGTGATACCGAACACCGTGCGCGTCTCGAGCGGGGCGGGGGTGTAGGCGGGGTCGATGGAAACGACGTTGTAATTGCCCTTTTTCTTGGCGGCCAGGATGGCCAGCGCCTCCGGCTCGTACCCCGGCGCGATGATGCCGTCGGAGACCTCATGCTGGATGAGTTTGGCGGTCGCCGTATCGCACACATCGGAAAGCGCGATCCAATCCCCAAAACTGGACATACGGTCCGCCCCGCGGGCGCGCGCGTAGGCGCAGGCAAGGGGGGAGAGCGCCGCATCCGGCGCGATGTGGTACATCCGGCGCAGGGTATCGTCAAGCGGCAGCCCCACGGCCGCGCCGGCGGGGGAGACGTGCTTGAAGCTGGCCGCGGCCGGCAGGCCCAGCGCCTTTTTCAGGTCGCGCACCAGCTGCCAGCTGTTGAAGGCGTCCAGAAAATTGATATACCCCGGCTTGCCGTTCAAGATCTCGATGGGCAGCGCGCTGCCGTCCGCCATATAGATGCGGGAAGGCTTCTGGTTGGGGTTGGTACCGTATTTGAGCCCGAATTCCTGCATGGGTACTGCCTCCTTACACTTTCTCGTATTTGTTGATAAGCACGTCCTCATAGTTGGCGTTGCCCAGCGTGATGGCGCGCACGAACAGGCTGACCTTGTTTGCCTCGTTGAGGGCGGCCCACAGCTTTTCGGCAAAGGTGCGGGCGTCGCCGGTGTCGATGCCAACGGCGACAGGCTCGCCCGCAAAGCTCGGGATGGGGCTGCCGTCGTGGCGGTAGGTCGTTAAAAGGTGGCCGGTGCCGGCGATGGGCTGCGGGTAGTCAAAGGTCTGGTGCAGCGGGCAGGCGGGGTCACCGTCGGCGGCCTTGATGATGTTCAGCTTGTAGCCGCCGAACCGCATATCCACCACGCCCGAGATGCGCGGGGTGAAGTTGGGCGCGTCGTCCTCAAAGCAGCGGGTGGCCAGCGCCGCCTCGAACCCGTACCCGGGGAACAGGTGGTTTTCGATATAGCCGTAGATGGTATCGGTCTGGTCGCCGTTGGTCACGATGGTGGTGTCCCGCAGGGTGAGCACGGGGTTGTAGATGATCAGGTGCGGGTCCTCCAGCTTGGCGGGGTCGGCGGCAACGGTGCGGATGCCGGCGCGCTCCGGCACCGGCTCAAACACGCGGTTGCGGCTGTTCTGGCTGCGGCCCATGATCCAGTACCCCACCATGGCGGTCCCGCCATCGGGGGAAAGGCCCAGGCAGATGCCGCGGCCCGGGTACTCGTTTCCGGCAAGATATTTGTACAGGTTCTTTTTCATCGGTCTTCCCTCCGTTTTCCTTGGCAGATGTTTCAAACCTCGCCCGCGCACACCATGGCGAGGGCTTTGGGCAGCAGCTGCCATTCGGCCTCCACCATCACGCGCTTTTGCAGCGTTTCGGGCGTATCGCCGGGCAGGACCTCCACCGCTTTTTGCAATAGGATGGGCCCGCCGTCGCATTCCTCGGTGACAAAATGCACCGTCGCGCCCGTCACCTTCACCCCGCGCTTGAGCGCCTCCTCGTGGACTTTGAGCCCGTAATACCCCTTGCCGCAAAAGCTCGGGATCAGGCTGGGGTGCACGTTCAGGATGGCTTTGGGGTAGGCGGCGGTAAAGTCGGGGCCCAGCACCGTCAAAAAGCCGGCCAGCACCACCACGTCGATGGCGTGGGCGCGCAGCACCTCCAACAGGGCGGCGTCATACGCGGCCTGCGTGGGGCAGCCCTTGCGCTCCACCACCGACGTCGGTACGCCAAAGGCGGCGGCGCGCTCCAGCGCATACACCCCCGGCTTGCTGGCCACCACCAGCGTGACGCGGCCGTGGGGGTTCTCACCGCGGCGCTCGCTCTCCAAAATGGCCTGCAGATTGGTGCCGCCGCCCGATACCAACACCGCGACGTTTTTCATACGAGCTCCACCCCTTCACCGTTGACGATGCTGCCAAGGCGGTAAGCATCCTGCCCGTTGGCCTTGAGGATGTCCAGCGCGCGGCCGGCGTCCGCTTCGGCCACCGTCAGCACCATGCCCACGCCCATGTTGAAGGTGTTGAACATATCGCGTTCGGGGATGCCGCCGGCCCCGGCGATGAGGCCGAAGATGGCCGGCACGCGCACATCAGCCTTTTGGATGCGCGCCGCGCAGCCGGCCTTCAGGCTGCGGGGGATGTTCTCGAAAAAGCCGCCGCCGGTGATGTGGCTGATGCCCTTGACCGTCACCTCGTCAAGCAGCGCCAGCACCGGTTTCACGTAGATGCAGGTGGGGCGCAGCAGCGCCTCGCCCAGCGTGGCGCCCAGCGCCTCATGGTAAACGTCCAGCGCCTCGGGGCGGGCGTCCAGGTCAAACACCTTGCGCACCAGCGAGAACCCGTTGGAGTGCACGCCGGAGGAGGGCAGCGCGATGAGCACGTCGCCGGGCGCCATCGTGCTGTTGTCCAGGATCCTGGCCTTGTCCACCACGCCGACGGTAAAGCCGGCCAGGTCATAATCGTCGGCGGGCATCACGCCGGGATGCTCGGCCGTTTCGCCGCCGATGAGGGCACAGCCGGCCTGCACGCAGCCCTCGGCCACGCCGGCCACGATGGCCGCGATGCGCTCCGGCACGTTTTTGCCGCAGGCGATGTAATCGAGGAAGAACAGCGGCTTTGCGCCGGCGCAGATGATATCGTTGACGCACATGGCCACGCAGTCGATGCCGATGGTGTCGTGCCGGTCAAGATACTGCGCGATGCGCAGCTTGGTGCCCACGCCGTCGGTGCCGGAGATGAGCACCGGCTCCTTCATGCCGGCCAGGTCGGGCGCGAACAGGCCGCCGAACCCGCCCAGGCCCCCGATGCACTGCGCGTCCAGGGTGCGGGCGACGTGCTGCTTCATCAGCTCCACCGCCTTGTACCCGGCGGTGATGTCCACCCCGGCGGCGGCATAGCTGGCGGAATGACTGTTTTGCATTTCTGCCCTCCGTATTTACAGTGTTTTGCCGTGGCCGGTCTGGCTCAGCGGCCGGGAGAAGAATTCCTCCATCGTTTTTTCCGGCGGCGCAACGGGATACTGCCCCGTAAAGCAGCCGACGCAGTACCCGCATTTGCTCTGTGGCGCCAGCTTTTGCACCTGCCCGATGCTCAAAAAGCCCAGCGTGTCGGAGCCAACCAGGGCGTTGATCTCCTCCACCGTGTGGCCGGTGGCGATAAGCTGCTTTTCGTCCGGGATGTCGGTGCCGAAATAGCACGGGTGCGCAAACGGCGGGGCGGAGATGCGGTAGTGTACCTCGGTAGCGCCGGCATCCCGCAGCAGGCGGATGGTGCGCGCGCTCGTGGTGCCGCGCACGATGGAATCGTCGACCAGCACCACCCGCTTGCCGGCCACCGTGGCGGGCACGGCGTTCAGCTTGATGCGCACCGTGCTCTCCCGCAGGGACTGGTTGTTCTGGATAAAGGTGCGGCCGATGTATTTGTTTTTGATAAAACCGACGCCGTAGGGGATACCGCTCTCCAGCGCATACCCCAAAGCCGCGTCCAGGCCGGAATCCGGCGCACCGATGACCACATCGGCTTCCACCGGGTGGCTTTGGGCCAAAAACCGCCCGGCCTGCTTGCGCGCCTCGTGCACGCAGGTGCCCTCGATGACGCTGTCCGGCCGCGCGAAATAGATGTACTCGAACACGCACAGCGTGTGCGGGGCCCTGCCGCACAGCGCCGGGATGCTGCGCAGCCCCTCCCGGTTGACGACGACCACCTCGCCGGGCTTGACGTCCCGCACGAGCTTCGCCCCCACGGCGTCCAGCGCGCAGGATTCCGAGGCAAAGGCGTAGCCGGCGCCGTCGGGCAGCGCGCCGATGCACAGCGGGCGGAAACCGTGCGGGTCCCGCGCGGCGATGAGCTTGGTCGCGCTCATGATGACCAGGCTGTACGCGCCCTCCAGCTGCTCCATCGTGGCGCAGACGGCGGCCTCGATGCTGGGGGTCTTGAGGCGGTTGCGGGTGAGCAGGTAGGCGATGACCTCGCTGTCCGACGTGCCGTGGAAGATGCAGCCGTCCATCTCCAGGTCGTGGCGCAGCTGGTAGGCGTTGGTCAGGTTGCCGTTGTGGCACAGCGCCATGCCGCCCTTGCAGTGGTGCACGATCATCGGCTGCGCGTTGGAGCGCGTGCACTGCCCGGCGGTGGCGTAACGCACATGGCCCGAGGCCATTTTGGCGCCCTGCGGCAGGTTTGCCAGCACCGCGGGGGTGAACACCTCGCCCGCCAGCCCCAGGTCCCGGTAGCCGGAAAGCACGCCGTCCACGTTCAAAGCGATGCCGCAGCTCTCCTGCCCGCGGTGCTGCAGCGCGTACAGCGCGCTGTACACGGCCGACACCATGTCGGTGCGGCCGGTGGAATCATAAATGCCGAACACGCCGCATTCCTCATGCAGAGCGCGCTCCGTTTGCAGGTTTTCCATGCTGCCTCCCGTCGTATCAGCCCAGCAGCCGCCGCATCACTTCCTGGTAGGCGTCGGCCTCGCCGCCCATATCGCGGCGGAACAGATCCTTGTCCAGGTGCGCGCCGGTCGTGGCGTCCCAGAAACGGCAGGTATCGGGGCTGATCTCGTCGGCCAGGATGACGGTGCCGTCCGGCAGGCGGCCAAACTCCAGCTTGAAGTCGATCAGGCGGATGTTGGCGTCCAGCAAAGTGGCCTTGAGCACCTCGTTGACCTTGAAGGCATACGCGGTGATGGTGTCGATCTCCGCCTGCGTGGCAAGCCCCAGCGCCAGCGCGTAGTAGTGGTTGATGAAGGGGTCATGCAGGTCGTCGTTTTTGTAGCTGAACTCCAAAATGGGCTGCTTGAAGGGCGTGCCCTCCGCAACGCCCATGCGCAGGCTGAAATGCCCCGCCGCCACGTTGCGGATGATGACCTCCAGCGGCACGATGTCCACTTTTTTGACCAGCGTGTCGCGGTCGTTGAGCTCCTGCACGTAGTGGGTGGGCACGCCCTCCTTCTCCAGCTTCTGCATCAAAGCGTTGGAGAGCTTGTTGTTCACGATGCCCTTGTCGCGGATGGTGCCCTTCTTCTCGCCGTCGCCGGCGGTGGCGTCGTCCTTGTAATGCACCATGACGATGGCGGGGTCAGAGGTGGCGAACACCTGCTTGGCTTTGCCCTCGTACAGCATTTCCTTGATTTCAACACCCATGGTAAAACGCTCCTTTTTTCTGTTTTGTGTCACGGTGGTGGGGCAGGGGGTCACAGCGCGGCTGCCTCGGCGGCAACGGCGGCGTCCTTTTCGGCGATGGCGGCGGCGGTCTTTTGGCGGAAGGCGTCCAGCTTGCCGGCCAGCCCCTCGTCCGAAACGGCGAGGATAGCGATGGCAAGGTAGGCGGCGTTTTTGGCGCCGTTCAGTGCCACCGTCGCCACCGGGAACCCGCCGGGCATCTGTACGGTGGCCAGCAGGGCGTCCAGCCCGTCCAGCGCGCCGCCCTTCATCGGGATGCCGATGACGGGCAGCGTGGTGTTGGCGGCAAAGGCCCCGGCCAGGTGGGCGGCCATGCCCGCGGCGCAGATGAGCACGCCGTACCCTTCGCCCCGCGCCGCTTTGGCAAAGGCGGCGGCCGCCTCCGGCGTGCGGTGGGCGGAGAGGATGTGCGCCTCATACGGCACGCCAAACTCCTTGAGCACCGCGCAGGCGCCTTTGACCACCGGCCAGTCACTGTCGCTGCCCATGATGACGGCGACCTTTTTGTGTTCCGCCATGCAAAAACCTCCTTACAAAAAACAAAAGGCGCAGCCCCGCAAGGGTACACTGCGTCAGTTCCGTCTGCCCGCGATGGCGCGGCGGGGCACACCGCTGCCCTGCTTACACAGCGGCCGCGGCAAAGGACCGCGATGGGCGTGTATACAGGGCATAGAAGATCCCTCCGGCACAAGATGCTGTGGACGATTCTTTCCCTATCAGTATAGTGCCAACGGGGGCAAAAAGCAAGCGCCGGCGTTCGATTTGCCATCTTGCAAAGCGCCGGCGCGGCCGGGCGGCGGGATTTTGTCAAAAATGATGGCCCCGTGCGGCAAAAGCGGAGCTTTTGCCGCACGGGGCCGCAGCATATGGTTTACAGCCTTGCCAGGATGGCGCTGCCCATGGCGGCGCAGCCGATCTTTTGCGTGCCGGGCGCGCCGGCGTAGATGTCGGCGGTGCGCAGGCCCGCGTCCAGCGCGGCGCCCACGGCGTGTTCGATGGCGTCGGCCTCGGCGGCCATGCCGAAGCTGTAGCGCAGCATCATCGCGGCGGACAGGATACAGGCGATGGGGTTGACGATGTCCTGCCCGGCAATGTCCGGCGCCGAGCCGTGGATGGGCTCGTACAGCCCGCGGGTGCCGTCACCCAGGCTGGAGGAAGGCACCATGCCGATGCTGCCGGTGATCTCGCTCGCCTCATCGGAAAGGATGTCCCCAAACATATTTTCCGTCACGATAACGTCAAACTGGGCGGGGTCCTTGCAGATCTGCATGGCGGCGTTGTCCACGAACATGACGTTGTACTCCACCTCCGGGTATTCCCCGGCAAGATCCGCCAGCACGGCGCGCCACAGGCGGCTCGTCTCCAGCACGTTGGCCTTGTCGACGCAGGTCAGCTTTTTGCGGCGCTGCATCGCCGTCTCAAAGCCGATGCGCCCGATGCGGCGTATCTCATGCTCGGAATAGGGCATGGTGTCCAGGGCGGCGCGCTCGCCGTCCTTTTCAAAGGTCTTGTGCTCGCCGAAATACACCCCGCCGATGAGCTCCCGCACCACGATGAAATCGATGCCCTTTTGGACGATGCTGTCTTTGAGCGGGCTGGCGGCGGCCAGCTGCGGCCAGATCCTGGCGGGGCGGTTGTTCGCGTACAGGCCCATGCCGGCGCGCAGGCGCAAAAGGCCCTTTTCGGGGCGCTTTTCGCCGGGCAGGCCCTCCCATTTGGGCCCGCCGACGGCGCCCAGCAGCACGCTGTCGCTGGCAAGGCAGATGTCCAGCTGGCTTTGGGGCAGCGGGTCGCCGAATTTGTCGATGGCCTCGCCGCCCATGTATGCGCGGGTGTAGGCGAAGGTATGGCCGTATTTGGCCGCGACGGCGTCCAAAACACGCACGGCCTGCGTGACGATCTCGGGGCTTGCGCCGTCGCCGTAGATCAAAGCGATGGTCTTGTCCATGGCTGCACCTTACCCTTTCAGGCTGGCCAGCAGGCCGCCTTTTTGGATGATGTTCTGGATGAACGGCGGGAAGGGCGCGGCGGTGAAGGCCGCGCCGGTGGTCTCGTCGGTGATGGCGCCGGTGTCAAAATCGACCGCGACGGTGTGGCCGTTTTCGATGGCGGCGCCGGCGGCGGGGCATTCCAGGATGGGCAGGCCAATGTTGATGGCGTTGCGGTAGAAGATGCGCGCGAAACTTTTGGCGATGACGCAGCTCACGCCCGCCGCCTTGATGGCCAGCGGCGCGTGCTCGCGGCTGGAGCCGCAGCCGAAGTTTTCGCCGCCGACGATGATGTCGCCGGCCTGCACCCGGGAAATAAAGCTCCTGTCGATGTCCTCCATGCAGTGGGCGGCCAGCTCTTTGGCCGACTGCGTGTTCAGATACCGCGCGGGGATGATGACATCGGTATCGACGTTGTCGCCGTACTTGAAAACCGTTCCTCTGGCTTGCATGGTTCAAACCTCCCTCGGGTCGGTGATATGGCCGGTCAGCGCGCTGGCGGCGGCGGTGGCGGGGCTGGCGAGGTAGATCTCGCTGTTTACGTGCCCCATGCGGCCCACAAAATTGCGGTTGGTGGTGGAAACGCAGCGCTCCCCCTCGGCCAGGATGCCCATGTACCCGCCAAGGCACGGCCCGCAGGTGGGGGTGGATACGATGCAGCCCGCGTCGATGAAGGCGGTGGTGTAGCCGCGCAGGATGCATTCCTTGTACACGGCCATGGTGGCGGGGATGATGATGGCGCGCACGCCCTTGGCGATGTGCCGGCCGTTGAGGATCTCATACGCCGCCTGCATATCCTCGATGCGCCCGTTGGTGCAGGAGCCGATGACCACCTGGTCGATGCGGATGCCGCTGCCATCGGCGGCGGGGTGGGTGTTCTCGGGCAGGTGCGGGTAGCTGACCGTCGGCGCCAGGGCGGAAAGGTCGATGGTGACGGTGCGCTCATACCCGGCGTCGGGGTCGGCCTCGTATTTTTTCCACACGCGGCGGCTGCGGCCGCCAAGGTACGCCTCGCACACCGCGTCCACCGGGAAGATACCGTTCTTGGCGCCCGCCTCGATGGCCATGTTGCAGATGCACAGCCGGTCCTCCATCGTCAGGCTCGCAACGCCCGGGCCGGTGAACTCAAGGCTTTTGTACAAAGCGCCCGACACACCGATCCTGCCGATCAGGTGCAGGATGACGTCCTTGCCGCACACCGGCTTTTGCAGCGCGCCCACCAGCTCCACCTTGATGGCGGCGGGCACCTTGAACCACGCCTTGCCGCTGGCCATGCCGGCGGCCATGTCGGTGGAGCCGACGCCGGTGGAAAACGCCCCCAGCGCGCCGTAGGTGCAGGTGTGGCTGTCGGCGCCGATGATGCAGTCCCCGGCGGTCACGATGCCCTGCTCGGGCAGCAGCGCGTGCTCCACGCCCATCTGGCCGACGTCAAAAAAGTTGAGGATATCGTACTTGTCGGCAAATTCGCGGCACTGCTTGGACTGCTGCGCGCTCTTGATATCCTTGTTGGGCACAAAGTGGTCCAGCACGATGTTGATGCGGGTGTTGTCATACACGCGGGTGAAGCCGGCCTTCTCAAATTCATTGATGGCCACGGGCGTGGTGATGTCGTTGCCCAGCACCACGTCCAGGTCGGCGCTGATGAGCTGCCCGGCCCGCACGCTCTCTTCGCCGCAGTGGGCGGCCAGGATCTTCTGGGTCATTGTCATTGGCATGGGAAAACCTCCTTGTCAAAGTGGCGTTTGGAGAGTGGGAACCTGTAGGGCGGGGTGCCCTCACCCCGCCGGGAAAGCGGCCGCCGCGCGGAGGGCGCCGGTTTCCCCGTCCGGGGTCACCGGTTGTTGATGGCGCTGACCAGCGCGCGGATGCCGGCCACGATGATGTCGGTATGGGTGCCGCAGCCCCAGCTCTCCTTGCCGTCGGCCCATTTCAGCCCCACATAGCTGCACGCGCGGGAGCGGGTGTCGGTGTCGAGCGCGTGCTCGCTGTAATGCGTCAGGGTGAAATGCAGCCCCGCGGCCTCCTCCACGGCGGTGGCCACGGCGTCCAGGCGGCCGTTGCCGGTGGCGTTGGTCAGCGAGGTCTTGCCGTCGTTCGCCACCGTCACCGCCGCGGTGATGGTGCCGTCGGCGTTCTGGGTGAAGTGCGCCTCGGTCACGTTGAGCGGGCTCTGGTGGTTGAGGTAGGTGCGCTCAAACACATACAGGACCTCCTTCACGCTCAACTCGCGGTGCTCGTGGTCGGAGACCGCCTTGACGCGGTAGCCCAGATCCTCCCGCATACGGGGCGGGGGATTGTAGCCGTAGTTCTGCTGGAGCAGGAACCCGATGCCGCCCTTGCCGCTCTGGGAGTTGATGCGGATGACGTCGGCGTCGTAGGTGCGGCCGATGTCGTGCGGGTCCAGCGGGATGTAGGGGCAGGTCCATTCGTGCAGGTTTTTCTCCTTGCGCCACGTCATGCCCTTGGCGATGGCGTCCTGGTGCGAGCCGGAGAACGCCGCAAACACCAGGCTGCCGGCGTAGGGCGTGCGCTCATACACGTGCATACGGGTCACGCGCTCATAGGTGGCGCAGATGGCGGGCATATCGCCAAGATCCAGCCCCGGATCCACGCCGTGGGTGTACAGGTTCATCGCCAGCGTGATGGCGTCAACGTTGCCGGTGCGCTCCCCGTTGCCGAACAGGCAGCACTCGATGCGCTGCGCGCCCGCCAGCACGGCCAGCTCGGCGTCCGCCACACCGCAGCCGCGGTCGTTGTGCGGATGGGAGGAGAGGATGACACTGTCCCGGTATTTGAGGTGGTCGCTGCACCATTCGATCTGGTTGGCGTAGACGTGCGGCATGCTCATCTCCACCGTGACCGGCAGGTTGATGATCATGGGGCGCTCCGGCGTGGGGCGCATCACGTCCAAAACGGCGTTGCACACCTCCACGGCGTATTCCGGCTCGGTGCCGGTAAAGCTCTCGGGGCTGTATTCAAACAGGAAGTTGCCCTCATATTCCTCGCTCAGCTGCTTGACGAGCTTCGCCCCGTCCACCGCGATCTTTTTGATCTCTTCCTTGCTCTTTTTGAACACCTGCTCGCGCTGGGCCACGCTGGTGGAATTGTAAAAGTGGATGATGGCGCGCGGCGCGCCCTTGACGGCCTCAAAGGTGCGGCGGATGATGTGGTCGCGGCACTGGGTCAGCACCTGCACCGTCACGTCGGCGGGGATGCGGTGCTCGTCGATGAGCTTGCGCAGGAAGGTATACTCCGTCTCCGACGCGGCGGGGAAACCGACCTCGATCTCCTTGAAGCCGACCTTGAGCAGCATATCATAAAATTCCAGCTTTTCGTCCAGGCTCATCGGCACGACAAGGCTCTGGTTGCCGTCGCGCAGGTCCACGCTGCAAAAGGCGGGGGCCTTTTCGATGTGATCCTTCTGCGGCCAGCGGTAAACGTGGCCCGGCTCCACCGGCGGGGCATAATAGCCGATACGGTACTTGCTTGCGTCCATCATGGGGGTCTGCCTCCTTGTTCCTGTGGCCTTTGCGCGGCGGGCAACAAAAAACCGCCCCTCAAAGGCATCCTCTGCCCTCGAGAGACGGGAACGACTTTTGTACCCGCGGTACCACTCTCGTTGCCGCTTTACACCAAAACGGCCGCTCTGTACGGTCGGCGCGCCCAAAGGCCGCGAACCGCGCCCGGAAGATAACGGCCGGATGCCGTCCGCCCCTAAAGCGCGTGCACGCTCTCAGGGCGGCTGCTCGGGGGCCAGTGACGCAGACCCTTCCGCACCGCCTTGCACCGCCCGGCGGCTCTCTGGAGCGGGGTGTGGGCCTGCTTTCTCCCCGTCATCGCATGTAACTGGCGCTTATTATAACAGCCGCCCGGCGGCTTTGTCAAGCACCGGGCGGCAAAGATTTTTACAAAACGGGGTCGGTCTCGGCGGTGGGCAGGCGGGGCGATACGGCCAGCGGATCCGGCAGGGTGCCGACGGCGCGGGCCGCCTCGATGGCCGGCACGCCGGGGAAGTACTTGGCGATGCCGCTGCCGCGCACGTGCCACGCGTCAAAGAAATCCGCCTCGCCGCAGCCGGCGGCCTCGGGGTCATAGGAGCCGTAGACCGGGATGCCGTTCTGCGCCGCGTACTGCCGCAGCCAGTTTTCCACCTGGAAAAAGCCGCTGTACCGCTGCGGGAAATTGAGGATCCAGTTGTAGGCGTTGGGGTGGAACGGCGCCAGGAAAAACACCACCTTGCTGCCGTGGGCCTGCATATAGGCGATGAACTCCTCAAACAGGGCCACGTGCGCCGCGTCGAGCTCGTAGAACTCCTCACAGTTGATGAGCGAGGCGGTAAACTCCGCCTGGGCCGTGGCGTTGACCGTCTCCTGGTCCGCGTTGCGGAAATCCACACTGTACAAAAGGCTGCCGTCCGCCATCTTCACGTCGGTGGGCTGGGCCATCACGTCCCCCTGTACCACGCTCGGGCGCATACCGTTCTCCTTGTTGTCGATGTAATAGTCCATCGTCTCATGGAAAAACGCGGGGCTCGTCAGCGCCAGCCAAAAGCTCATGTTTTCCTCGGCGGTGGCCACCTCCACATCGGTGTGGCCAAGGCCGAAACGCAGGAACTCGTTGTACATCTGCATATCCACGCGCTTGAAGGTGTTGGCGTCCGGCCCGGCCGAGAACAGCCACGGGTCGATGCCGAACACAACGGTCCCGGGGCACAGCCCCACGCGGTCGAACAGGTAGTAGCTGTCCATCACGTCGGGGTATTCGGCGCCGATCATGCCGGCGTTGAAAAAGCTGTCCGTGCCTGCCAGCGCGCGGTTGAGCTGGAGGACGCGGCTGGAACCGATGGCCACCGCCGCAGGGGCCTCGTAGAGGTTTTGCGCGTAC
Organism: uncultured Gemmiger sp.; assembly: GCA_947629015.1. Taxonomy (GTDB): domain Bacteria; phylum Bacillota; class Clostridia; order Oscillospirales; family Ruminococcaceae; genus Gemmiger. The sequence continues at coordinate 484 of CANRCB010000005.1, read as the reverse complement.
AGCTTGGTGATCTCGCGTTCCTCCATGCGGTCAAAGTTGGAGATGTTCTGCCCGTCCAGCATCGCCATCGCGATCTCGCGCTCATACTGTTCGCCCTGGAACCAGCCGTTGCGGTCCACCGTGTAGCCGTACCAGAACAAAAACAGCGGGATGAGCGCCAGCGCCGCCAGCTTGACGGCGGTGGCGGCCACAAAGACCACGAAGCGCACGCAGGCCCACAGCGCCGCCAAAACCGGGGGCAGGCGCTTTTTGGGTCTCGGCTCCGCAGGGGCCGCCTCGGGCGCGGCCGGCGGCTTTTCCCGCGCGGGGATCTTCGCGCGCGGCTGCGGCCGGGCGGGGGAAGGGGCGGCCTCAAACAGCGGGCCGACGTCCGGCAGCGGCGCGGCCTTGGGCACGGCGGGGGCCGGCACGGCGGCCACGTCTTTGGGTGCGGCGGGGGCCGGCGCGGGCCCCCGGCAGGTTTCCGGCGCGGGCTGTGCCGCGG